>NZ_AP017928.1:1277692-1597115 GCF_003584645.1 Methylocaldum marinum | reverse complement strand
TCTGCGTGACGCACACCAGTCCCTATTGGCCACCCGTTTTCGGCTCGAGGACATGCTGCCGATTTGCGACAAGCTCGACCAAGTCGGTTTTTGGTCGCTCGAGAGTTGGGGGGGAGCGACATTCGACGCCTGCATACGTTATTTGGGCGAAGACCCGTGGGAGCGATTGCGTGCGCTCAAGAAAGCGCTTCCTCGAACGCGCCTGCAGATGTTGCTGCGGGGACAGAATTTGCTCGGTTACCGCCATTACGCGGACGACGTGGTGGACAAGTTCGTCGAGCGGGCCGCGGAGAACGGCGTGGACGTGTTCCGGATCTTCGACGCCTTGAACGATTTACGCAATTTCGAACGAGCGATCAAGGCCACCATCAACGCGGGCAAGCATGCTCAAGGAACGATTTCTTATACCGTGAGTCCCGTGCACACGATTCCGATGTGGGTCGATCTGGCGAAACGCCTGGAAGACATGGGCGCGCACTCGATTTGCATCAAGGATATGGCCGGCCTTCTAAAGCCCTATGTCGCCGAGGAACTGATCAAGAAGCTGAAGAAAGCCGTAACCGTTCCGATCCACATGCAATGCCACGCCACTACCGGGCTCAGCACCGCGACTATCGTCAAAGCGGTGGAAGCCGGCATAGATAACGTGGATACCGCGATTTCCTCCATGAGCATGACCTATGGCCACAGCCCGACCGAAGCCGTCGTGGCGACCTACCAGGGACATAAGCGCGATACCGGTCTGGATCTCAGGCTCCTGGAGGAAATTGCCGGCTACTTCCGCGAAGTGCGGAAGAAATACGCCAAGTTCGAAGGCAGCCTGAAGGGCGTCGACAGCCGCATCCTGGTGGCGCAAGTTCCCGGCGGCATGTTGACCAACATGGAAAGCCAGTTGAAAGAGCAGGGTGCTTTGGGTCGTTTCGACGAAGTTCTCGAAGAAATTCCGCGGGTGCGGGAAGATTTGGGCTTTATCCCGCTGGTCACACCAACCTCGCAAATCGTGGGAACCCAGGCCGTGATCAACGTGCTGTCGGGCGAGCGTTACAAGACCATTGCCAAGGAAACCGCGGGCGTTCTCAAGGGCGAATACGGGGCGACTCCCGCTCCGGTCGACCGGGAGTTGCAACAGCGGGTACTCGAAGGTTCCGAGCCGATCACCTGCCGGCCGGCGGACATGTTGGCACCCGAGATGGAGAAGCTGGCCACGGAACTCAAGAAGATGGCTTCCGAAAACAAGGTGCAGTTGGCGGAAAACGAAGTAGACGATGTTTTGACCTACGCACTGTTTCCACAAATCGGCTGGCGTTTTCTTCAAAATCGCGGCAATCCCTCGGCGTTTGAACCGGCACCCGGAACCGAAGAGGCTCGGAAGGCCGAAGCGGCGAAAACCGAAGGCAAGGCGATGGCGGAGTCTTCGGATGGCGTCAGGGCCTACACGGTGACCGTCAACGGCAGGCCCTACCATGTCGAAGTCGCTCCGGGCGGCGCGGTCACCTCGGTGCAGCCGGTCGCGGGTCCGGCTTCGCAGCCGGCGGTTCGCGCCGGCGCCGGAGAAGCCATAAAGGCGCCCATGGCCGGGCACATACTGCGGATCAATGTCGGTGAAGGCCAGACCGTGGCGGAGAGCCAGGTCGTCGTGGTGATGGAGGCCATGAAGATGGAAACCGAGGTTCGTACACGCACGGCAGGAACGGTGGCGAACATCGCGGTCAAGGTCGGCGATACTGTCGCCGCCAACGATGTCTTGCTGACCCTACGCTGAGGTAGCCGATGCAGGGTTTCATCCAGTTATGGCAGAGCACGGGATTATCCAATTTCCAGATTGGCCAAGTGCTCATGATGGGCGTCGGCTTTCTCCTGATATTCCTGGCCGTCCGCAAGGGCTTCGAGCCGTTGCTCCTGCTCCCCATCGGGTTCGGCGCGGTGTTGAGCAATATTCCGGTAGCCGGGATCGCCGAGGAGGGCGGGCTGCTGTCCTATCTTTACTACGGCATCAAGACCGGCATCTTC
This sequence comes from Methylocaldum marinum, assembly GCF_003584645.1. Classification (GTDB taxonomy): domain Bacteria; phylum Pseudomonadota; class Gammaproteobacteria; order Methylococcales; family Methylococcaceae; genus Methylocaldum; species Methylocaldum marinum. The sequence goes on along the minus strand of NZ_AP017928.1, from coordinate 1,595,105 downwards.
CCTCTGCTGATCTTCATGGGTGTCGGAGCGATGACCGATTTCGGCCCGATGCTCGCAAATCCCAAGACCTTGCTTTTGGGCGCGGCGGCGCAATTCGGAATCTTCGGTACCTTGTTCGGAGCACTGGCGCTGAACCTGATTCCGGGGCTCAGCTTTACCTTCAAGGACGCCGCGGCCATCGCGATCATCGGCGGGGCGGACGGTCCAACAGCGATTTACGTGGCTTCCAAGCTCGCGCCGGAACTGCTGGGTGCGATCGCGGTAGCGGCTTATTCCTACATGGCCTTGGTGCCGCTGATTCAGCCCCCGATCATGCGCGCCTTGACTACGTCCGAAGAACGCTTGATCGAGATGGCGCAGCTTCGAATCGTCAGCCGCAAGGAAAAGATCGTTTTCCCGGTGGTCCTGTTGATCCTCACTGCGGTTTTGTTGCCTTCAGCGGCGCCTCTGATCGGCATGTTCTGCCTCGGCAATTTGATGCGCGAGTGTGGCGTCGTCGAGCGCTTGAGCAAAACGGCCCAGAACGAGCTGATTAATATCGTCACCATCTTTTTGGGGCTTTCGGTCGGGTCGAAACTCAGTGCAGCCCAGTTCTTGCGCCCGGAGACCTTGGGCATTCTGGTACTTGGGGCAATCGCGTTCAGCTTCGGCACGGCTTCGGGCGTGCTCATGGCGAAGCTGATGAACAAGTTCAGCGAAAATAAAGTCAATCCCCTGATCGGCGCGGCCGGCGTTTCCGCGGTACCGATGTCTGCTCGGGTTGCCAACAAGGTTGGCCAGGAGAGCAATCCTTACAACTTCCTGCTCATGCATGCCATGGGGCCGAACGTCGCGGGGGTCATCGGCTCGGCTGTTGCGGCCGGCGTTCTCTTGGCGCTGGTCCAATAGACTAGACTGAAGCTGCGCGGTGCGGAGTCTGCGTAGACTCAGCTCTTGTAGGATACGCACCGCTGACCGTTTCTCCTCCGTTCACGATAACTCTCGCGTCTTCCGCGGGTCCAATATCGAGTGGAATTGGGAGATGGCTTGAGCATCCCGGAGCATTTTCAGTTCTGCCCTATGGGAACTCGCGAGTAGGTCGGAAATCCTTTTCCGACATCGCGGCCCGGCCAACGGGTTCGTCGGCAAAGGATTGCCGACCTACAACCGTGCCACCCCGTAGATACTGTTATCCGGGTCAAGTGCCATGGAGTGCTGGATCGAAGGGTTTTCCGGACTTGAGGACGCCGAAAGCGACCTGGAGGAGCTTGCGCATCATGGCACCGATGATGAGCTTGGCGGGCTTGCCCGAGAGCGCGAGCCGGTTCTTGAAGGGCTGGCCCCAAGCGGTCTTATACAGGATCACCATGGCTGGCATGTAGAGGGCTTTGCGCAAGAAGGCATGGCCGACCTTGGACAGCCGCGGCTTGGTTTTCACGCTCGTTCCGGACTCCTGCCGGCGCGGGTCGAGCCCGGCGAAGGCGACGGCTTGTCGGCTATTGGCGAAGCGGCTGGGCTCGGCATAGAAGGCGAGCAGAATGGCGATGGTGCGTTCCCCGATACCGGGGATGCTCTCGAGTAATTCGCGCTTCCCCTTCAGATCGGGGTTAGAGTCGATGTGCTCATTGATGGTTTTGATCAGGCTCTTGATCTGCTGATCGAGCCAATTCAGGTGTTCTTGAATGTTGGTGCGCACCGCGTCCCGGGCGACCTCCAGGCGGTTACTTTCCTGGGTCCGCAGGGCTTGCAACGCATCCAGACGCAACACGAGCGCGCGCAAGGCGATTTCGGCTTCGCTTCTCGCCTGCCAGGGAGGCGGATGGCGCTCGGCGCAAAATTCGGCGATGAGGCGCGCATCGACGGCATCGGTTTTGGTCCGGGTTAAGCGGGAAGCGGCATAGGCTTTGATTTGGGCGGGGTTGATGACGCTGACAGTGAACCCTTGGGTAGCCAAGCACTGGGCGACGTCTTCCCAATACACCCCAGTGGCTTCCATGCACACGTGAACATTCCGTGCCTCTGGGCCGGTGAGCCAAGTGACGAGGGTGGCGAACCCGTCTTGGGAGTTGGCGATGACTTTGGTTCGGAACTTCCCGTTGGGGAGGCGTAACGCGCAGTCCAGTTTGGCTTTGGCGACGTCAATTCCGAGATAAAACGTGGGCATCATGAACCTCAAATGATCTACCTTGTGAATGCGGGCTGCCGGCAAGCCGGGCCGAAGATACTGTTCGATCGCTCGATGAGGGTGAGCGACTGCTGCATCGATCTACGCAACGGGCTTGGTGTCCCAAGGGCGGGAACGGCATCCAGTCGCTCAAACCTGGAGCGCCCTCCAGGCCTGTGGTGACCGGTCGGGAGTCTTCTCCAACCCCTTCCGAACCACACGGAATTCATAATACAAGGTCGGGAATCCTTTCCCGACGCCATGCCCTGACCGAGCGTCTTCGTCGGCAAAGGATTGCCAACCTACGACCATGCCGCCCATAGGTCGGAAATCCTTTTCCGACGTCGCGGCCCGGCCAACGGCTTCGTCGGCAAAGGATTACCGACCTACGAATGCTTGAGTCGGTTTACCCTGGCCGAAGGTGCCAACGACTTCGGCTAGGCCCGTTATGCCGTATGAGCGAAATGAAAACGCTTTGGAACCCTTAATCTGAGGCTAGGCTCTCGACCACCCGCAGCAGGACAACGAATGGACTTCACCAGCATCAACCCGGCAACCGGAGAGACGATCAAACATTATCCGGCGTGGACCGACAGCGACCTGGAACAGGCATTGGGACTGAGCGCTGAGGTTTCGTCCGCCTGGCAATCGACCCCGATCGAGGCGCGTTGCGAACTGCTGTCAAACCTTGTCCGCACGCTACGCGAAAATTCGGACTTTCATGCAGCAAAAATCACCCTGGAAATGGGAAAACCGATTCGCGAGTCGCGCGCGGAAATCGAAAAATGCGCATGGGCGGCCGAATTTTTCTCTCAAAACACCGAACGCTTTTTGCGGGACGAACTGGTCGAGACCGATGCGAGCCGCAGTTACGTGGCGTTTCAGCCGATTGGAACGGTCTTGGGCATCATGCCCTGGAATTTTCCTTACTGGCAGGTATTCCGATTCGCTGTGCCGGTAGTGGCGGCGGGTAACTGCGCCTTGCTCAAGCATGCTTCGAACGTACCGCAGTGCGCCGAAGCGATCGAGAAGATTTTTCAGCAATCGGGATTCCCGCCCGGCGTGTTTCAATGGCTAAGAATTTCGCACGCACAAAGCGAAAAGCTCATCCAAGATCCGCGCGTCCACGCCCTCAGTCTGACCGGAGGGGAGCAGGCGGGACGACGGATAGCGGCCCTGGCCGGAAAAAGTCTCAAGAAGACGGTTCTCGAACTTGGCGGATCGGACCCCTTCGTAGTGCTTGCCGATGCGGATCTGGAACTCGCCGCAACCGCCGCGGTAACCGCGCGCTTCCAAAATTGCGGCCAAAGCTGCATCGCGGCCAAGCGGTTCATTCTCGTCGATGCGATTGCGGATGAATTCCTGGCGCTGTTCAAGCGGCAGGTCGAGGTACTCTCGGTCGGCGATCCTTCACGGGAAGAGACCCGGCTCGGGCCTATGGCGAAGAGCGATCTCCGCGACGGACTCCATCATACGGTCGCCGAATCCATGCGCCAGGGTGCGGTTCCGCTCGCGGGTTGCGAACCGATGGCAGGGCCCGGTTATTTTTACCGGCCTTCCATCCTGGACCGAGTACAGCGCGGCATGCCGGCCTACCAGGAAGAACTGTTCGGTCCGGTTGCCGTCATGGTTCGCGCAAGAGACGAACAGGAAGCGCTGGCACTGGCCAATGAACATCGCTACGGTCTCGGGGCATCGGTGTGGACACGCGATTCGGCGAAAGGCGAAGATTTCGCCCGGCGACTTCAATGCGGTGCCGCTTTCGTCAACGGCATGGTGAAAAGCGATCCGCGAATGCCTTTCGGCGGCGTGAAGGATTCGGGATACGGGCGGGAACTGAGTATCCACGGATTGCGGGAGTTCACCAATATCAAGAGTATCTGGATAGGCTGACGGCGGACCGGGCTGTCGAGAAGCCGGCGTTTCTCGACATGGGTTCCCAAGCGGGAGCTTGGACCCCTGCGTAATGCCATATCTCCTTCCCTAAAAATTCATTTTTGTAGGGTGGGTTAGGCCGCAAGGCCGTAACCCACCGAGCAACCTTGACTCGGTGGGTTGCGCTTCGCTCTACCCATCCGATGAATGTTCACCTGAATACCGAATGGAATAAGTCTAGCCTACACACTATTCCGACCTACCGGCTTTATCGGCTTCGGTTGTCTCTCCCTCCGGGAGAGGGCGTTTGTTTTCGTCAGTTTCCACATCGCCGGTCCCGCTCATTCTATCCAGCCCGTAGGCCGAAAAAAAACCGTTCTGCATCGTCTGCCAGAGCTTGAGGTTGTGCCGGGTCAACTCCGTGAGCACGGACAGGGGCGCGGTCTTGATCAGATTCGCCATCTGCGCCTGCACGAGCTTCTGCTGCTTCAGAAAGACATCCATGCTTTCCTTGAGATAGGCTGTCATGAAGCCCTGCATCGCGTTGCCGTAAGTCCGGATGATTTGTTCCAGTATTTCGGTGGTGAAGATCGGCTGGCCTTTTTCTTCTTCTTCCAGAATCAACTGCAGGAGAACGCTCCGGGTGATGTCCTCGTCGGTCTTGGCATCCATCACCCGGAACTTGATAGCGGCTTTCACGAGACCCCGGATATCCTCGAACGTGACGTACTTGCTGATCGCCGTATCGTAAAGGCGCCGATTGGGATATTTCTTGATGATGCGTTCGTTGTTCGCGTTGTTCATGTTCCGGGGTTGCAATGCGGCCTAACCCATGTGTTGGCCGCCGTTGATCGAGATGTCGGCTCCCGTGATGAATCCGGATTCATCCGCCGCCAGGAAGCTTATCAAGCGCGCGACTTCAGAAGGCTGGCCAAATCGCCCGACCGGAATCTCGGCGAGGATCTTGGCGCGATGGTCTTCGGGAACGCTCATGATCATCGGCGATTCGATATAACCCGGCGACACCGTGTTTACGGTAACTCCCTTTCTTGCGACTTCGCGGGCAACCGACATCGTGAATCCGTGAATTCCGGCCTTGCTGGCGGCATAGTTGGCTTGGCCGAACTGTCCCTTCTGCCCGTTTACCGAGGAAATGTTGATCACGCGTCCGAAGCCTCTGTCCAGCATTCCCTCGATGATGCAGCGCGTGGTGTTGAATACGCCGTCCAGGTTGGTGCGGAGCACCGACTGCCACTGATCGAGCGTCATCTTGCGCAAGGTTGCGTCGCTGGTTATCCCGGCGGCATTGACCAGTATGTCCACCCGGCCGTATTTGCGCGTGATCTCCTCGAACACCGCAGTGGTGTGCCCGAAATCGGTGACATCGCATTCCATGGCTTCCATGTCGTAGTCTTCGCTCTTGCGCGCCGACATCCATTCCGCGGTGCGACAGTCTACCGCCCGCGGACGGCATAGAGCAATCACGTGGCTGGGCATGGTCGATAGATGTTTGCAGATCTCGGTGCCGATGGTTCCGGTTCCCCCGGTTACGACGGCCACTCGTCCATTCATGAGAAATTCCTCCGTGCTGAAGTTTGAGATTGGGCGGGATAGATGAGTTGTGGAAATGCCGACGCTGATTCCGGCTTCCGGCTTCGCTAGATCGGGAATCCTTTTCCGGCCAGTGTGTCGGCAGGAGTTGCCGACCTCATTTCGAAGCTCGTTGGCCGGAGCCGGCGTCGGCGTTTACGGCAAGCAGCAAACTCGGGTCCGGTTTCTCCCGTTTTGGAAATCCTGTAAGAGCCGAATCCGCGCATGGACCTCCGGAATTCGTCTACCGCTCGACGGCGACGGCAATGCCCTGGCCCCCGCCGATGCAAAGCGTGGCGAGGCCCTTGTGCACGTCGCGGCGGCCCATTTCGTGCAGCAGAGTGACCAGAATGCGGGCGCCGGAGGCACCTATCGGGTGCCCGAGCGCTATGGCTCCACCGTTGACGTTGACCCTGTCGGTATTCCAGCCCAACTCGCGATTGACCGCGATCGCCTGAGCGGCGAAGGCTTCGTTCGCCTCGATCAGGTCCGGATCGTCTATGGTCCATCCGGCCCGGTTGAGACAACGGCGCGTCGCCGCGATCGGGCCGGTCCCCATGACGGCCGGCTCGACCCCCGCGGTTCCGAAAGCCGCGATACGGGCCAGGGGCTTCAAACCGTAACGCTCGGCCATGTGAGACGACATCACCAGTACTGCGGCAGCCCCGTCGTTGATGCCGGACGAATTGCCGGGGGTCACGGTGCCGTTCGGACTAAAGGCGGGCTTCAGTTTCGCCAGAGATTCCTCGGTGGTGCCCGGACGCGGAAATTCGTCGGTATCGAACACGATCGCCGGCCCCTTGGGCTGCGGAATTTCGATCGGAACGATCTCGTCCCGGAATTTTCCGGCTTTTTGAGCGGCCTCCGTCTTTTGCTGCGAAGCGGCCGAGAAAGCATCCTGCTCCTCCCGGGAGATGCCGTATCGGTCGACGATATTTTCCGCGGTACAACCCATGTGGCAGTCGTGGAAAGCATCCCAGAGGCCGTCGACGATCATGCTGTCGATAAGAGTCCAGTCGCCCATGCGGTTTCCCGTGCGCGAATTTGGCAGCAGATGAGGCGCCGCACTCATGTTCTCCTGCCCGCCGGCGATCACGATCTCGGATTCGCCGCACTGGATGGACTGGACGGCCAGCTGTATCGCCTTGAGTCCGCTTCCGCATACTTTGTTGATCGTGGTGGCCGATACTTCGACCGGAAGATTGGCCTTGATCGCCGTCTGCCGGGCCGAATTCTGGCCGGTGCCGGCGGTCAAGACTTGCCCCATGATGACCTCGTCGATCTGCTGAGGCTCCAGGCCGGTCTTGGCGAGCAGATCCAAAATGAGCTTGGCTCCGAGATGTACGGCCGGAATAGTGGTCAGGGCCCCGCCGAATTTGCCGATCGCCGTACGCACGGCGCCTACGATTACCACTTCTTGCATGGATTGACCTCTTGTTGAGACTTGATTCTTGAGAGCTGAAATAGGAAAAGGGCCGGTGTCTTCGAGCGGACCACCGGCCCATCGCCTTACGGTCAGATGGCGCTTTGCTCAATCCGAACCGTCATTCATCCTTTCTGCGCTCCTCGCTGTGCCGGTTGCGCTTCACCGGCCGCAGCCTTCGCTGCCTCGGTGGCCCGAGCCGTGGTCCGTTCCGCCACTCGCGCTGCTCGCTCCGCGCTTTCTTTCGCCGTCTGATTCGCCCATTCGTTTAACGCCTCCTGGGTATCTTTGACTACTCGCAGGTAATCTCCGGCGTGATCCGCGATCTTCTGACCGAATTCGGAAACTATTTTCCGTTCTTCGTCCTTCCATTTGTCCGGATCGCGCGTTTCGCAGTTCAATTGCGTCTGGCGCGTTCCCATCTCCAGATAGTCCTGGGCCATGACCAGATTGCATTTGGCAACTTTCTCGGCGGCGCTCAATGCGATTTCATTCCAGCGCATCAGCGGATCGATCGCCATCCGGTGCATTTCGAACCACTGCTCGTAGATTTGCCGACCGCCCGCCATTCTTTCGGCCGTTTGAAGGGCGATTTCGTTCCAACGCATGAACGGATCCATCACCGCACGGTTTATCTCGAACCATTGGTCACACATTTGACGAGTGTTCATCACAGTCTCCTTCTATAGAACTTCGATACACACGGACATCCGGCAGCATTTGTGGTGCACTGCACCATACCGGAGCCGGGCGTCGCGATCAATAGGCCGAAATACTTACAGCCAGCAGGCGTCTTAACGGGTAAAAAGTATCAAAACCGGGTTCGGGAACTGTAGCTTAGGAATAGCAGTCGGATGAACTGAGGGATTATGTTCGTTTATTGGTCGTGTTGCTGAACGACAAACCTGATGTCCGCTATCCGTATCGAAAACGGAACGCTTCGATCACGGCCTCGTCTTGAGGATTGCCGGGGCTTGTCTCCGGTTCATGGATGCTGCGTCGCAGCATTATTCTGCTATAGTACCGACACGGCGTCGTGCCGTATCGATCCCGACCAAGAGAGACGCGCATGACTGACAAATCATCTTCCCCCGTTGACGTCTGGGCTCGGTTCTGGCTGGACGCTCAGCGCAAGTACTGGGATTCGTGGTCCGATCTTTCCCGCAAGATGATCCAAGAAACCCAATCCACCCTGGAGGCGGCCGGTGCGGAAAAACCGGAAGGCGCGGCCGGTCCGTCGGACTGGGTCGAATTCTGGATCGCCGGGCAGCGGAAAAACTGGGAACTTTGGCTCGATATGTCACGGCAAACTTTCGGAGCACCGTCCGGGGCGGCTGCCGAGAAAACCTCTACCGAACCGTGGTCACGCCTGTTCGATCTTTGGACCACCTTTTGGATGCCCTTGATTCCGGGCCAGTCCCGCGAATCGATCGCTAGGCTGCTGGATGCCAACAAAGCCTACTTCCGCATGGGGGAGGGCCTGTGGCGAATACTTTTCTCCGGCTTCGGGGCCGTTCAAGGCACCGAGGCGCAATGGGATGCGCTCACGCGCGGCATTCGGCAGATGCAAGAGCAATTCGGGGAGCAGCTTCGGACCACCAAGGATCCCTGGTCCGGGTTCGCGACCTTCTGGGGCATGCCCCTGGATAACTGGCGTCGCGTTTGCTCTGCATTCTCGATCATGCCGGGCGACATGGAAAAGGCCGTGCGCGGCTTCGGCTCGCCCTACGGCCCGGAAACCCTGCATCAGGGCATGATCGGCCTGCTGTCGATGCCGACCATCGGCTACACCCGCGAGTGGCAGGAAGAACTGCAGCGCTGGGGACTGTTGTGGCTGGATCATTTTCAGGCTCTTCAGGCCTATGTTCTCGCCCTTTCCGGGACGACCGCGAAAGCCATCGATCTGTTTGCCGACGGGGTCTACGAAAAGGCGAAAAAGGGCGAGACGTTCGAAAGTCTGCGCGCGCTCTATAACTTGTGGATCGATTGCAGCGAGCAGGCTTACAACGACCTTTCGACTTCGGACGAATTCACCCAGGCTCAATCGCGCCTGACCAACTCGGTCTTTGCCGTAAAACGGCAGGAGCAGAAGATGGTCGAGGAACTCCTGAGCGCTTTCAATATGCCGACCCGGCGCGAACTGGATACCAGCCATCGTCGCGTCCACCAGTTGCAACGGCGGGTCTGGCAGCTGGAGCAGACCCTCGACGAATCGGCCATCATGGAACTCAAAGCCGAGGTTTCCGTGCTGCAGCGCGAGCTGGAGGCTTTGCGCGGCCAAGCCCCGGCTCAGAAGACCGAGCCGTCCGGAGCGGCGCGCAAGACCAAGGCGAAGACATCCACCTGACTTATCGAGGAGCGAACGATAGATGCTGCGGCCGGAACAGATCACCCAAGAACTTTTCGAATTCAACCGCCGCCTCGCCAACGGCATGGCGACGCTGAGCAAGATCGGACAGGTCGACGTGGAAGCGAGTGCCAAGGACCCGGTCTACCGCGAAGACAAACTCGTTCTTTACCGATATCGGCCGCGCGTGGAACAAGTCTCCACCGTTCCGCTGCTGATCGTCTATGCTCTGGTAAATCGTCCTTACATGACGGACCTCCAGGAAGACCGTTCGATCATTCGCGGACTGCTCGACCATGGCATCGACGTTTACCTGATCGACTGGGGCTATCCGGACGGCGCCGACCGGTTCCTGGACCTCGAGGACTATGTCAACCGTTACATTCGCCGCTGCGTCGATTTCGTGTGCAAGCATCACGAACTGCCCAGCATCAACGTGCTCGGAATCTGTCAGGGCGGCACCCTGAGCTTGTGCTACACCGCCCAGCACCCCGAACGGGTGCGTAATCTGATCACCATGGTCACCCCGGTCGATTTTCAAACGCCGGACAACACGCTGGGCCAGTGGTATCGCGATCTCGACGTGGATCTCATGGTCGATACGCTGGGAAATATCCCGGGGGAACTGCTCAACTGGAGCTTTCTGTCCTTGAAGCCGTTCCGTCTGACCGGGCAGAAATACGTGGACATGGCCGATATCCTGGAGAATGAGGACAGGCTCAAGAATTTCCTGCGCATGGAAAAATGGATTTTCGACAGCCCGGATCAGCCCGGGGAACTGTTCCGCCAGTTCATCAAGTATTTCTATCAGGAAAACCGATTGATCAAAGGAAACCTGACAATCGGCGGGCGGGCTATCGATCTCAAGCAGGTCAAGATGCCGGTGCTGAACATCTATGCCACCGAGGATCATCTGGTACCGCCTTCGGCTTCGATTCCCCTGGAGAAATACGTCGGCACGAAGGACTACTCGACGATCGTTTTCAAGGGCGGACACATCGGAATTTATGTCAGCAGCCGTTCGCAGAAGGATATCCCGCCCACGATCGCGGAGTGGCTCAAGGCACGATCGAAGGATTAAAGCGTATTCACGCCGCACGAGCGGGTTCCCGAACTCCGGTTCGGGAACCCGCTCGAGAAGCTCCGGCTTCTCGGTTCGGGTACGGAAGCTCCTCAAATCCAATACTTCGCGAAAAGAATCAAGTGAGCCAGAACCCGCTGCCACAAGGGGCGATTCGGGTAAGCCGAGGACGAAATCTCCGTGGAGTGCTTCAAATCCCTCAGGAAAGCGGATGCCAAGGCGGCCTTGGTATCGGTTTGGCTCAGTACGTAGTCGACTTCCAGATCGTGCCGTAGACTCCGCGAGTTCATGTTGCTCGAACCCACCGTCATCCAATCGTCGATGATGATGGTCTTGGCGTGCAGAACGCCAGGCTGGTACTCGTAAATTTTTACCCCATGTTCCAGCAGGTTTCCGTAGAACGTCGCCGAGGTCCATGGCATGAAGAAGACATCGGAAATCGAGGGCAGAATGATACGAACGTCGACGCCCCGTCGCGCGGCACGGTTGAGTTCTTGCAGAAGACGTTCGTCCGGGACGAAGTAGGCGTTGGTGATCCAGATTCGCTGCTTGCTCCGGCCGATCCGCCGCAACAGATCTCTCATGCGCCCGCGGCGTTGGCGCCGGGTGTTGTTCAGGCGGAACGGCGATCGCAGCGGTGCCGAGTGTCCGAGAGGACGCCAGCGCCACGGATTCCAGGCGCGCCGGAACGCATTCACCAGCGCCAGAGTATCGATGTTTTCGACGCGTACCGCGGTGTCCCGCCACTCTTCTCCGCCATGCGCGGCCGGCAGATGCAATGCGGAGACGTTGAAACTGCCGATCCAGGCGATCCTTCGATCGATCGTGGATACCTTTCGATGGTTGCGGTTGTTGAGCCGCAGCAACAATTGCAAAAATCGCGGCGGCACCGCCCGGCCTCCCGCCATGTGCCGCCAATGGCGGAAGAACCACGGAATCGGATGGAATATCCGGAACGGAAACCCGGCCTCTTCCAGAGCCGCGAGCAGCCGTCCTCCAACCAGCGGCAGTCCGACTCCGTCCACCAGGAGGTGCACCCTGACGCCTCTTTGATGCGCGTGGCTCAAAGCCGCGATGAATGCGCGTCCGACCGAGTCCAGTTCGAAAATATACGTTTCGAGCCGAACCTCCCTGACAGCGGCGTTGATGTCGCGCACCATATCGATGAAAAATTCGTCCCCGCGAACATAAAGCCGTTCTTCAAGCGGCGATGCCGATACGGTTTCCGGCTGATTTACAGGCGATGATGCCGCCTTTTTTGGCTTGCTGATCGAGGCATCGGCGCGGAGACTAGATTTGGCTTCGTTCACGTGATGAAGACCGATTTACGCGGCTCCCGCAAGCTTCTGCCATAAACTTGAGCCATTTCGGCATAGCGGTTTGCTCTACGGCGTCGTTTCGGCAGGCGTTTGCAGAAAGTCACGGAAGTCCTGCAAAGACAGGATGGGTGCGAGGCAGCTCATACCTTCGCACACATAAGCGACTTCCCCCGGTTCCACCCGGCGCTCGGCCAAAATTCCGGGCAGGGATGGTTCCTCGGCGGAAATAGCGAACACCAGGCGTCGAGTGCCTGAAGCCTGCGCATCCCGCGCCGCGGCTGTCCAGGCCCGGAGCACTTCGGGCTGTCCTCTCAGCACGACGAATTGCGGCGGATGCAGCGATTCCAGCATCGCGCTCAGCAGGGCGCCGTGGGCATGGGGATATTGGCGCACCGACGGCGTCGCGGCTTGCAGCGTACGTTCCGCGGCCTCGGTATAGCGGTAATCGCCCACCAGATGTCCGAGCCGGAGCAGGGCCAGCGCGGCCACGCCGTTGCCCGAAGGCATGGATTCGTCCATCAGTGCTTTGGGGCGTTGGATCAGTTCTTCGTGATCGTCGGAGGTGAAGAAGAACCCGCCTCGTTCGCGATCTTCGAAGCGCGACAGTAGCTGGTCGGCCAGTTTCAAAAGCCAATTCAGGCGGTCCGTCCGCCACTCGCACTGCAACAGTTCCAGGCCGGCGTCGAGCAGAAACGCATAATCGTCCAGATACCCGTTCAAATGGGCTCTGCCATCCTTATAGGTTGCCAGCAGCCGGTCCTCATCGACACAAAGCTCCCGGCGCAGAAACTCGAAGGCCCGCTCTGCCGCGTCGATCCAAGCCTTGCATTCCAGCAAGCGGCCGGCGGCGGCCAAACCCTTGATCATCAGGCCGTTCCATGCCGTCAGCACTTTGTCGTCGCGTCCCGGCCTGACGCGGTTTTCGCGGGCCTGGAACAGGGCGGAGCGCGCCGCTGCCAGCCTACGCTCGGCTTCCGCCGGCTCGATGCCCAGAACGCCCGCGACCTCCGGCAAGGACGTTTCCACGTGCAAATGCCACTGTCCCTCGAAATTAGGTGCCTGATCCAGGCCGTAATGGAGTTCCGCCACGGCATATTCATCGGGCGGGAGCAGCTCTCTGATTTCTTCCCGGTCCCACACGTAATACTTGCCTTCCTCGCCTTCGGAATCCGCATCCAGACTCGAGTAAAAGCCGCCTTCCGGCGATTGCATTTCCCGTATCACCCATTCCGCGGTTTCTTCGACGACCTTCGCGAACATGGGCGCTCGGGTCGATTGCCAGGCTTCGGCATAGAGCGACAGTAGCACGGCATTGTCGTAAAGCATCTTCTCGAAATGGGGAATCTGCCAGGCGGCGTCCACGGAATAACGGGCGAACCCGCCGCCGAGGTGATCGTAGATCCCGCCTTCCGCCATTTTGGCGAGCGTCGTAGTCAGTATCCGTAGCCCCGAGGCATGTTCGTGCGGATTCTGAAGCCATAAGTGCAGAAGAAATTCGAGATTGGACACCTGAGGAAACTTCGGCGCGCCGCCGAATCCACCGTTGACGGTGTCGAAATTCGACTCCAGCTCGCGCTTTGCCCGGATCAGGACGCTTGCGTCCGGAGCTTCCGCCTCTTCTCCTTGTCTAATGGATTGCAGGATATCGGCAAAACTCTTGCCGTGTTCATTGAGATCTTGTCGGCGACGACGATAGTATTCGGCGATCTGTTCCAGCAGGGTACGGAATGCCGGCAGTTGATAACGGGCGGTATTCGGGAAATAGGTGCCGCCGAAGAACGGTAACTGATTGTGCGGATTGAGGAACATGGTCAGCGGCCAGCCGCCGGGACGGCGGGTGATGATTTGATGCGCCAGCTGATAGATCTTGTCCAGATCCGGCCGTTCTTCGCGGTCCACCTTGATGTTGACGAACTGCTCGTTCATCACCGCCGCGGTGGCTTCATCCTCGAACGATTCGTGAGCCATGACGTGGCACCAGTGGCAGGCCGAGTATCCGATGGACAGCAAGATCGGTTTGTCTTCCTTGCGGGCTTTTTCGAGCGCTTCTTCGCCCCAAGGGTACCAGTCGACCGGATTGTCGGCATGTTGCAATAAATAGGGACTGGTTTCGGAACTCAGACGGTTTCTGTGAATGGAGTCCATGAGACTGCACCTACTCCGGCGCCGGGTTACGGCGGTTTAATGTCAATGAACGGGAAAGCTTCTCGCCGCCTGCTCGGCTGAGCCTGCGGCCGGCTTGTTACATTAACACTTGTTTGACATCTGATCAGCGGAAGAATCATCGTGGCTACGACAACAATTCGTTCATCCGGAAAAGCACCCCTGTTTGTTGCCCACCCGGTCAAGCGAAAGATACCCGCCGGCCCGTTGCCCACGCCGTTCGATTTCGTCGGAAATTTGCGGACGGCCGAAGGCGCGACCATCCGTTACGGTATCGCCCGTCCCGCGGACGGAGCGAAACGGGGATCGGTGCTGCTGCTCCAGGGGCGCGCCGAGTGCCTGGAGAAATACCGGGAAATCGTCGAAGGCCTTACCGCCAGGGGGCTTTACGTATATTCCTTCGACTGGCACGGGCAAGGGCTTTCCGAGCGCTTCTCCAAGGGCCGCAAAAAAGTCGACGTGAAGTCCTTCGACGATTATCTGGAAGACATCGCCTTGTTCATCCGGGAAGTCTGGTGTTCTCCGGGCGCGAAGGCATATGTCATTGCCCACTCCACGGGCGGGCACGTTGCCTTGCGATTCATGGCGGAGCGGCGCTTGAAAGTCGATGGGGCCGTGCTTTGCGCGCCCATGATCGATCTGAAAACCAAAGGCTGGCCGCGCTGGTTCGCCCCGATTCTGGTCGGTACCGCCGCCGGCATGGGGTTTGCCGACCGCGAGATTCCGGGCGAGCAGGCAAATCTTCCTTCGCTGCGCCGGTTCGAGGGCAATGCCTTGACCAGCGATCCGGTGCGCTTTCGGATCTTGCCGGAGCTCGTCAAGTCCAATCCGAAGCTGGAACGCCGCGGCGCCACTTATCGCTGGGTGCGGTCGGCGTTCACGTCGATAGCCAAGCTGAATGCGCGGGGAGTCGCGGAATCCATCAATACACCGGTGACGATACTGATCGGTGACGACGACAGAATCGTCGATGCCGAGGCGGCAAAACGCTTTGCGCGCCGGTTGCCGAAAGGCCGATTGCAGCAACTGTACGGAGCGCGCCACGAAATCATGATGGAAAGCGATGCCATTCTGAGCCTGTTCTGGCAGGCCGTGGACAGCATGACGGAAACTCCCGGGATCGAGCTGCAGACGGCCGCCGGGCTTTGATTCCGAATCGAGAAACCGAAACATTTGCCGATCCGGCATAACGAAGGCCGAGATGTAGGTCGGCAATCCCTTGCCGACATAAAGGCTCGATCAACCGTCTGTGTCGGCAAAGGATTGCCGCCCGCGCTCCCTCTATCAGTCCGGCTGCGTCGGTTCCCCGGATTCCGCCTTGGCGGGTTTTTCCTTCTTTTTCCGTGGCCGCCACAAGCCGCCTGACGCGTAGCACGTCCATCCCCAGCGCAGCCAGTTCAACAGCGCGTAGGCCAACCACAAGGCCCAGGCCAGCATCAGTACGCGATACACCCAGAGCGGCGCCGAAACCGCCCAGGGGCGGGGAAGCGTCGGTCCGCTGCGGTCCTGGTACCAGTTGAGGTGATACGGACCGGAGCCGTTGCCGGCGATCTGCATGTCCGGCAATCCGAGCAAGCCTTGGTGCACGGCTTCCAGCAACAGGGCGAGGGCGGCAACGGTCAGTATCGCCAGGCCTACCTGGAGCAGATTGAATTTAAGATCGTTGAGGCGTGTGCCCGCGCCGGCCCGCCAGCCCAAGGTCAACAGCCAGCCGGCCACCACGACTCCGCCGGATGCCGGAATCTGGCTGAGGCCGATCAAAAGCAAAAGCCATTGCCAGAACTTGATCGGCGTCCACGGAAGCCTTCCCAAAGCGACCGAAAGCAGGGCGATGACGATAAGCACGCCCCAGATCAACACCGCCGGACCGAGGCGTGGACCGCCCACCAGCAGCACCCAGCGATCCTGGCCCAGCGAAAACGTGATCGTGCTGTTCACGCTGGGAGCGCCGAGCTCGACCTCGGGGGACACCAGGCGATTTCGAATCCCGGTTCGGTCACGCCACTCCAAGGTGGCGGTTTGTTCGCCCGGATGAATCGGCAACGAGACCAGGCGTTCCTGCTGCCGGACCGGGTGCGTGGCACCGTCGATCACGACCGATTGCAGCTCGACATCTTCCGGGAGTTTCAGCGTATGTTGCCCGCCTTGCGAACTTCGCAGGCTAAGCGTCAAGGTGGCGTCGGTAGCGTGTATCCCGGGATTCAGTTGCAACCGGCTGCGGTCTATGGTCAGGGTATTGCCGGGTACGCCCTGAGGCCGGGTCAAGCGGAGCGTAACGGACTCGCCGGGCCAGGGTCGCCATTCGGGCAACCAGTTTCCTGCCGCATCCTGATGATGGATGACCACGAGGCCCTCGGGGTCCATATGCCAGATCGGGCTGATGTCGGCGCGCCAAATCTCGATCCAGTCGGTAGTGTCCGGAGCCTTGAGATCGATGGCGGGGGCTTTCGCCAGGACCGATTCCCAGCGGATCACGTGCTGGCCCGGCAATAGATTGGCCACCACCTTGCCGTCCTCGATCTGCAATCCCGGCGAGACGACCGATTCGCCCCCGATCAGCGGAATGCCGACGACGACCGGGCGGTCGGGCGGCGAAGCCCGGCGTACTACCGTGACCATGCGCCAGTCCAGGCCGATCTTGAGCGTGCGCTCGACTTCCAGAAAAGGCGGCAAGGGCCTGGACTCCAGCGTCGGCAGTTTGTCCGCCGGCCGATCGCCGTTGGCGATGCGTACCAGCTGTAGCTGAACGTCGGGAACGCCATTCTCGCGGATGCCCTCGACCCGCCAGCCTTCGCCCGAGGCTTCGACGCGCCGGGGTTTGAGCGGCAAGGGCAATTGCAGTTGATCGCGCGCCGGCAGAATTCCGGCAAGCGTTACCACGTGACGGCCCGGCGCGAGCGCCAGCCAAAGTCCGCCATTGCGGCCGCGGAACAAGCCCTCCGCCGGCCTGTTGTCGACCTCGACTCTGGACGGAATCCACTGTGCGGCATTGATCGGCAAGGGCAGGGCGATCAGTTCCTGGGCGTGGATTTCCAGGGTTTGCCGCAGCTCGGAAGGTCTGGTTTCGAGCTTGAGTAGGGGGATCTCGGCGCATTGCGGCAAACAGTCCGACGGCGCAAGCAGGCGCGATTTGAGCTCCTCCAGCAACGCCGGGTCGGGAAACGCGGCCTTGGCATCCGGCACGAATAAAACCAGCGGCAGCCATAACAACGGCATGGCCGTTCGCGGTGAAAAAGGACGCAAGGGCGGCCGTCTCGTCACAAACAGCACGGCCAAGGCGATCACCAGAGCGATACGCAGAAAGTTCAGCAGCAGGTTGATCGTCGGCGAGAGCAGTATCAATCCCACTTCCTGATCGCGCAGAACGGGGCCGCTCCAGCCGAGCGAAATCGATTTCCATTGCCAATCCGGGAGGCCCGGACCGGTTTGAGTGATCGCGTTGGGATCGGTCTCCCTGAAGACCCTTCCGCCGATGTCCGCCGTCGAGGGAGAGGCCGGCGGCATGCTCTGTTCATAGAGTTTCCTCCGGGGAGCGTAGGACTCCATCGTTTCCGGTGCTGCGACCGGTTCTTCCGCCTGTTTCCTAAACTCGGCGGGGGCTGCCGCGGACGGCATCACCATCCAGGGCTGTTCCAGCTGAGGATAAAGTGCGAATCGGGCCTGGTCGACCATGAACGGAATGGCGATGAGAATCAGTGCCAGCACTGCCAGATTCCGGTAGATGCGCACCGCCGAGGCGGCTTTACCCTCCGGCAATACCGTCAACAAGGCGGCCGCCGCGAGTATATTGAGCCAGACATAGCGCGGGGCGTCCGGCTCGTGCCAGAGCAGCGCCAAGGCGACTAGGGTCAGGGCGGCATACGGCCAGGACCACAGCCTCGCTACCCCCATGGCTGTGATCAGCACCACGAACAGATCGAGCAGCGTCCATCTCGCGACCCAGGTGCCTGGGGCGTGATCAACCCCGGTTGCGGCGAACAAGCGCCAACCGGGCGGGAGATTGAGTTCGGCGCTAGCGTTCTGGAAATCCTGGTCCCAGCCGGTCGCCGAAAAAGTGCGCACGCCCGCGATTCGGCTGTCGGCGGAAAGATTGACCGCCCCGCGCCGCATCTCCACACCGATCGCACCGCTATCATCCTCCCGGGTAATGGACTGTGGCTGCCCGTCGATGGAGACTTGGCCGAGTTCGACGTCCGGACGAACGTTCAGCCGCCAGTCGCGGGTCATGCGGCCGCCGATTCCGTCGTTCACCGTATAGCCGCCCCCGTCGAAATCCAGCCAAATGCGCCGATGCAAGGTGAGACTGTCGGGTTCCGGTTCCGGATCGCCGCGCCGGATGAGCTTCAGAGTCATCATGGCGTCCGTATCCATACGGTAGGCAGGCAGCGCTTTCCATTCGTCCGGAAGATTGGTCTGGCGCGGATCGACCGCGGGAACACCCTCGACTTCGACGACCCGCAATTGCGGCCGGGCATCGAACACCCAGATTTCTTCCGCCGGCCAAGGCGCGGTGGCGGGGGGCCGGCGTAGCGATTCGACCGGACCGGGAAAGCGCGAGCCGAGTTCTACGCTCCAGTGCCCCGGACGAAGCTGCAAGCGCAGCTTGCCGTCGGGCTCGAGACGAGCGGGCAGGGGGGATGAGACTTGCAGGGGAATCGAGTCGGCCGGCAATCCACCGTCGAGAAGGATTTCGCGCTGCCTGCCCGATACGTCCAGATCGATATGGGTCAGCGTGCGCAGCGGCATATCGTCGATCACCCGCCGGTAAACCCGCACATCCACAGTATCCGCTCGCTCCGAAGGCGCCGCGTCCTCCGATGCCTGCCGATAAATCCACAACTGTCCCTGTTCGTTGAAAGCGGGGAGGGGTACGGATTGTCCCTTGAGCACCAAGGAAATCATGGCGGTGTCATTGGGAATGGTAAGGTTCTCCGGGAGACGGTCCCACATGAACCTTCCTTTGACGGTATGTTCGCCGGGCGCGACCCGAATTCCGGGGCTGTTCTCGACGGTCACGACAACCGCCGACTTTCCGCCGATCTCGACCTGCTGCGGCCAATGTTCAACATCGCCCGGAAGCGGCAGCCAGGTTTCCGTGTAAACGCGAGCTTTCAAGGTGAAGCGGCCGGCACGCTCATCCAGTTCCAGTTCGAGCCTCGTCGGCCAAACACAGCGCCGCTCTTCCGGGTTGCCGTGCACCAGCGGACAAGCGCGATCTTCGTGGCCGTGCAGCACCCATTCGGCCCAGGGTTTCAGGGGCTCCGGAACCGATTCCCGCGGCAGTCGATCGGCGAGGGCGACCGCAGTGAAGAACAATAGAGGTAACACCAAGAAAGCCGGCCGACGAAACATAAAGGTTCTCCGTCTTGAACTTGAACGGGTGAAACAAAGTAGGGTGTGGGTATGCGTTTGTCAGATTTGTAAAGGTAGTGTAACGCCGGAAATACGTCCATCGTGAACGACGGCTGAAAGCCGGGCGTGCGCACCGGGCAGCTTGCTTTCTGATGCACCTTTCGCTCGCTATAATGCCGGACTATCAGTTATTCGAGGGAGCTCAGCATGACCGCTGTCGCCGATGATATTTGGGCTATTTTGCGTGAACTCGCCGAGTCGCAAAAAGAGACAGATCGCAAGTTCCGGGAGACCGACCGTAAGTTCCAGGAGACCGATCGCAAGTTCCAGGAGACCGATCGCAAGTTCCAGGAGACCGATCGCAAGCTCAAAGAGGTGATGGGGGGCATCGGCAAACTCGGTAACCGTTTGGGCGACTTCATCGAAGATGCGGTGCGGCCTGCCGCCGTGCGCCTGTTTCGGGCGCGGGGCATCGACGTGCATGAAGTGCATCAGAACGTCATCGCTCAGCGGGACGAGGGCGGTATCGAGATCGATCTGTTGGCGGTCAACGATACCGATGTGGTCGCCATCGAATGCAAGAGCAACCTAAGCCGGGACGACGTCGACGAACACCTGGAGCGCCTTGGCAAATTGAAGACGCTGTTGCCGAGCTACGCGGGCAAACGGGTGCTGGGCGCGGTAGCCGCGCTGAGGATTCCGGACCCGGTGGCGCGCTATGCCTACCGCAGGGGTTTATTCGTGATCGGCCAAAACGGCGGCCACCTCGAAATTCGCAACGACGGAAATTTTACCCCCATGGTCTGGTAGCCACGGCAAAATGAATGTGCGTCCGCCGAGTTCGATCCGGTAACGAAGAAACCTCATCGATCACGATCGGTGCGGCTGATAGGGAGGGTAGAGCGCCGGCGTGCCCGTTGACGCACGGCATCGGCCGGCTTACGAACGCATTTTCGCGAGGAATAGCGATGCCAAGAGACCCCTACTAAAGCACGAGCATGGCAATAGCTCCTGTCCGGTGCTTCCCGGCTAATCGACGCAGCCGAATTGCCGGTAAAACTCGGCGCCTTGTGATGTCCTGGCATCGACCACGATGGCTGCGACGACAAGCGTATTGCTAGCGGCCTGCAACTTTCGGCAGGTATAGGCTACCAAAATCGGCTCCAGCCCTTGCCCCTGAAAATCTTTGTCGACATCGAATCGAGCCAGCGGGGTGATGGGATCGAGGTTACACAGGAGCTTTTTGCGTAGCTATTCGTGCACATGTTTCGGCGCCATTTAAAGTCTGAAAGCCTGCGACTGCATGCGCTTGTTCGACAGCCGAGGCGCTGAAGACTCGCGCTACGCCGCTTGAGCAAGCGATTCCGTTTTATGCGAGGACGGCATCTGGAACTTGTGGCCCCAAGGTGCTGGGCGGTTCAACCGGTCAAGAAGCGCTTTATCCCGGAGAAGACGCGAATCCCTTGCCGAAAGATTGACCTACTAGTGGAGCATAAAAGTCATGCGCACACCTGGGTGGCCCTTCAAGTTACTGCGTTAACAAGTGCGCATTTGGGAATTGCACCGCAAGCAAAAGGGATGACCCGCCGCTCAGTTTGACAAACTAGTCAGAGATTCCCTAAGCGCAGTGTTTGTACAACCGATCTCTGGAAACTTCATGACCCGTTCGATGTGGCGGCTTTGTTCGGCTGTAGCAATCTTCTGCCGCTCCCTGGCAGTGCGGTTGACGCTGATAAGGTAGCAGCTATAATGCCTCCTCACCTCATGTTTGCATGGAATGCTGCGCTTCTGTGTGTGCCCATGGAAAGTACGGGTTGACTGCCTCGTCGTCCTGACCAATTTGGTTGCCACTGAGAACGCTCAAATGCAGGAAGAGATAGCACTAGAACGTCTCTGTTCTGTTTTTTCCAGCGTAAAACTATAAAAATGACCCAAGAAATTATGGCCTCATCGGCACCAACCGGCACCAGTTTCTGGAGCAATTGTCGGTTGATCTGGCAAGATATCGGACACAACGTAATTGGCCATTATCGCAGTTCCAATTCAAGGTTGGCTTGGTCTTTCTCTAATTTCGTCTTAATGCGAGCTGTCTATCTCTACCTTAGGGCACCTCGAAAAACCTCCTTGGTCTGCGCGCGCCCGGTAAAATAGGACCTGTAGCCAATCAGTGTGTTGAGTCCCAGACATGACCAAACCGAAGATGCCAAAGTCTCCGAAGAGCGCGATCAAACCCGATCTGTTTGCGGCCGATTTGCGCAAGCAGAAGATCGACCGGATGGGCGATCCGCTGGTGGCCTTCGAGACCCACATCGACTTTGCGGCGCTTGCCGCGGACGTGGATCAGGCGGCGCCCCGACCGGTCAGCCCGCAAGGCGGTCGTCCGCCGTTTCCCACCGAAACGATGGTGCGCATCCTGTTTCTCAAGCGGGTCAACAATCTCTCGGACGAGCAGATGGAATACCAGTTGCTTGATCGGATGAGTTACCAGCGCTTCTGCGGGCTGATGGACTCGGCCAGCATCCCGGACCGCACCACGATGTGGACCTTCGAGAACCGCATCGGCGAGGTCGGCGCCCAGGCGCTGTTCGACGGCATCGAGCGGCAGTTGCTCAAGCATGGCTACATCGCCCGCGGGGGGCATATCATCGACGCCACCCTGGTGCCTGCGCCAAAGCAGCACTTCAGCAAGGACGATAAGGAGATGCTGAAGGAAGGCGCGATGCCGGCGGACTGGAGCCCGGCCAAGCGGCGGCAAAAAGACCTGGACGCCACCTGGACCAAGAAGCACGGCAAGAGCCACCACGGCTACAAGCTCTCCATCAACGTGGACAAGCGCTACAAGGTTATCCGCAAGATCGAGACCGGCACCGCCGCTACTCATGACAGCCAGCACTTTGAGGCGGTGTTGAACACTAGCAACACCAGCCGGGACGTCTATGCCGACAAGGGCTATCCGAGTGCGGAACGGGAAGCCCAGCTCCAGGAAGCGGGTTATCGCAACCACATCCAGCGCAAGGGCCAGCGCAACCATCCGCTGTCCGAACGGCAGAAACAACGTAATCAACGCATCGCCCGGGTCCGAGCACGGGTCGAGCATCCCTTCGCCGCCATCGCACAAATGGGCGGCAAGTTTATTCGCACCATCGGCCAGGCGAGGGCGAACTTTGCCATGACGATGATGGCGGCCAGCTATAACCTGAAGCGGCTGGTTTACCTGAAACAGGCGGGTGTCGTGGCCTTTTGAGGCCCACCCTCGCCCGAAAGGCCCCCAACGCGGGCGATTCGGGGAAAATGAAAAGTGAAATGGCGACAAGAGCGTGAGGGAGTCGGCTCGTGTGCCCGCCCGGTCAAAAAATTAGAGCCGGGTTTTCATCAAAATTCAGGGTTTTTCGAGGTGCCCCTTAGTCTTTTCCGCAACGGTCGAAGCGCGTTAGGATGTCGAAGGTGGCGACAGGATGGTTAAATTCTGGTGATATTTTTTGGAATTATTTGCACCTGCGTACCTATCTGATATTCTCCATGATAGCTAAGCTATAAACTGACCATAAAAACAATATGGCATATGAAACGTCTCGACCTATCCAGAAAACATCCGACTATTATAATGGATATGACGGTTTTCAATATCAGCTACCTAGGAAATCTTCGCGTGAAATATCGTCATTCTAATACTTTTATAGGGAAATTCTAAATAGGTCGACCTAAAAATCTAGTATGGATATAATAGATATCGCGGTTACTGCACTTGGGCAAGCTGGATTTAAGTTCCAGTTTGGTGAATGTATAGTCTACATCGACCCCTACTTATCCGATTCAGTCGAGAAAATGGAGGGCGAGATGTGTCGTCGCATGGTTCCAATCCGCATAGCTCCTTCACTAATCAATGATGCTGATTATGTATTGATAACACATGCGCATATTGATCATTGTGATCCGGAAACTATCATTCCCATTTCCGTTGCGTCGCCATTGTGCAAGTTCGTTTGTCCTGGTGAAGTTGCGTTTATTCTAAAAGAGCTGGGTATCGAAGATAATCGAATTATCATCGCGACCGAAAATTGGCTAACTATAAGTCGAGTACTAAAGATCCGAGCTGTTCCCGCCGCGCATCCAGTAATTGAGAGAGATCTTCAAGGCAACCTGCGGTGTGTCGGGTATGTTTTCGAATTTAACGCGCGCCGAATTTATCATTCAGGAGATACCTCCCTCTGTGCTGAACTGCTCAGCACGTTATCCACTTTAGGAACAATTGACATCGCTATCCTTCCGGTAAACGAACGCAATTACTATCGGGAAAGAGATGGAATTATTGGCAACATGACGGTAAGAGAAGCTTTTACCATGGCAACGGACATCGGTGTCAAAGTCTTTGTGCCGATGCATTGGGATATGTTCAAGGTGAATTCTGTCTTTCGCGAAGAAATCCAGCTGTTGTATGAGCTTATTCGCCCGGATTTCAAGCTGATTTTTAATCCCACTGTGATCTAAACATAGCTGATGTCAGTAAGTGTAATCATCAGAACCTATAACGAAGAGAAACACCTAGGTGATCTTCTTAAGTCGATTAGATCAAAGAATGTAGATGGTACCGAGCTGGAAATAATTGTGGTCGACTCCGGGTCGACTGATAGAACGCTGGATATAGCTACAGAATATCAATGCAACGTTCTCCATATTGCGAAGAATGAATTTACGTTTGGACGCTCATTGAATCAGGGATGTGAAGCCGCGTCAGGTGACTTCTTAGTATTCGTGAGCGGTCATTGCATTCCAGAGAACGGACATTGGTTGAAACTACTCCTCGAGCCGCTAAGGAATGGTGTGGCCGCGTATGTCTACGGGGGACAGATAGGGGGAAACGGAAGTAGATTTAGCGAAACTCAGATTTTCGAAAAATATTTTCCGCCGACGAGCAAAATTCCCCAGGAGGGGTTCTTCTGTAACAACGCAAATGCCGCTCTTAGAAAAGATATCTGGTGTAAGAACCGTTTTAATGAAGAACTGACCGGCCTGGAAGATATGGAACTTGCGAAACGGCTTGTACAGCAGAATATGAAAATCGCTTATATAGCCGACGCAAAAGTTTATCACCTGCACGACGAATCATGGCTAAAGGTTCGCAGACGTTACGAGCGTGAAGCTATTGCGCTACAGTATGTGATGCCACAGGTGCACGTTCACTTTAGCGATTTTCTTCGATACTACGTGAGCGCGGTGTTATCGGATATAGGCTGTGCTCTTCAGGAAAGGAAATTGATGGCCGTATACCGGGAAATTTTGATGTTCAGGCTTATGCAATATTGGGGAACATACCGAGGAAATCACGAACATCGCAAACTATCGAAGGAAATGAAAGAGATGTACTTTTTTCCGAAGTAGAAAAATGATCGATTCCCAGTATATGAGATCAGTGAAATTCAACAGGTTTGGATTAGGTGTGATATGAATTTTAGGAATCGTTCTATCGTTGCTCTACTTCCCATGAAGGCGCATAGTGAACGGGTGCCGAATAAAAACTTTCGCGATTTCAACGGCAAACCATTGTTTCGGTGGATTCTCGATACATTGCTTTTAATTTCGGAGATCACCGAGGTAGTCATTAACACCGATGCTAGGTCAATCCTGGCCGAGCATGGATTGGCTGATTCCGATCGCGTGCGGATTCGCGACCGCAAACCGGAGCTCTGCGGAGATTTCGTGAGTATGAACAGAGTACTGGAGGACGACATCGCGAATGTTCCAGCAGACGTTTATGTCATGACACATACGACCAACCCGTTACTGAGTGCCGCCACGATCAAGGCGGCGCTTAGTCTCTTCGAACAAGAGGAAGCCGCGGGTAACGCGGATTCGTTGTTTACTGTCAACAAATTTCAAACCCGTTTCTATCGACAAGATGCCAGTCCTGTGAACCATGACCCGACGAATCTGGTAAGGACACAAGATCTTGAGCCGTGGTTTGAGGAAAACTCGAATCTATACATATTCACTCAGGAAAGCTTTGCTAGAACGAATGCAAGAATCGGTGAGCGCCCCTTGCTATTCGAAACCCCAAAGCTGGAATCGATTGATATCGACGATCAAGCCGATTGGGAGCTTGCTGTTGCGGTCGCCAAATCCATGCAGGTGTGAACCATGGCTAATGAGAAAGTGCTTATCACCTGTCCGCCGATGCTTGCTGTAATGGACAGTTTCCGACCGCATTTTGAAAAAAGGGGCGTGCAGGTACACTGCCCAAAGGTTGTCCAGACGCTGAGTGAGGAGGAGCTGTTAGCAATTGTGCCGGAATTTGACGGATGGATAGTGGGCGATGATCCAGCTACAAGAAAAGTACTGGAAGCTGGCCGGAAGGGGCGATTGAGAGCGCTCGTCAAATGGGGAATCGGTGTCGATAACATAGACTTCAGTGCAGCAAGCGATCACGGAATTGCGGTCACGAACACCCCTTTCATGTTCGGCCGTGAAGTTGCCGATGTAGCAATGTGTTATATCACCGGTTTGGCACGCGAAACGTTTTTTATTGACCGGGAGGTTAGAGCCGGTCATTGGCCGAAACCCCGCGGTATTTCACTGAAAGACAAGGTCGTAGGACTGGCCGGATATGGCGATATCGGCAAGAACATCGCTCGGCGTGCGGTTGCTGCCGACATGAAGGTCATCGTCTACGATCCGGCAGTGCTCAATGGGGATACCGCGGAAGGATGCGAGGCCGAAATATGGCCGAACCGGCTAGGGGCCTGCGATTTTATTGTTCTGGCGTGCTCGCTGAATAAAGACAATCGACATATGTTGAACGCCGAAACTCTGAACATTGCAAAAAATGGAGTTCGTATTGTAAACGTAGCTCGTGGCCCGTTAATCGACGAAACGGCATTGATTGAGGCTCTGCGGTCCGGCAAGGTCCATTCAGCGGCGCTAGACGTTATGGAAGTGGAACCCCTGCCGATGAACTCCCCGTTGCGTGGCTTTGATCGTTGCATATTCGGCTCGCATAACGGATCAAACACAATCGAGGCGGTCCAGGCCGCGAGCGAACGCTCAATGAAGTTGCTGTTTGAAATGCTTGGCATCGGCATTGTTGGTGGCTGTTGAATGTGGACGAAAACAGCATTGATCACGGGCGCAGCCGGCGCCATTGGCGCCGCGCTGTGTCGTGCGTTCAGGGATGACGGTTTTCGGGTCATTGCTACCGATAAAACCCACCCCGATCCAAGTTGCTGCGATGAATCCATTGATATTGACTTGAATGCGCTGGTGGAAGATGCGGAATACCGCGACAGTGCAATCCGGAATATCTTTGAAGCGATCGGCGATCAGCGACTCGATGTGCTGGTGAATAACGCCGCGATTCAGATCGTCGCATCGTTGGACGGCTTGGGGATAGACGACTGGCGGCAGAGCTTGAACGTAAATCTGCTAGCTCCGTTTCTATTGATCCAGGGGTTGCTGCCCCGCTTGAAAGAGGCTAAAGGATCCGTCTTGAACATAGGAAGCATTCACACGAAGTTAACCAAGTCGCGTTTTTCATGCTATGCAACCAGCAAAGCTGCCTTAAGCGGCCTGACAAGATGTCTCGCGGTCGAGTTGGGTAGCGCTGTCAGGATTAACGAAATTACTCCGGCGGCAACGGAAACGCCTATGCTTTTGGCTGGTTTCGACGGGCGAACGGACTTGTTGGAAGCGTTGGGTGCGGCCCATCCTATGGGACGGATTGCGAGTCCGGATGAAATTGCACGTGTGGCGGTTTTTTTAGCGTCCGAGAAAGCATCGTTTATTACCGGTGCGAGTATTCCGGTAGATGGTGGAATCGGTGGGCGCTTGCACGATCCAGAGTAATGAGACTGCGTATTGACGCAGAAGACTTCCTATTTCCCTGCACGCCAAGGACGCGGTAATCGAGAATTTCAGATGATGTTGATTGTCCGGCGAATATCTTATTTCGCCTATATCGTGCTTCGGCGCATAGCCCGGTGGAAATATCGAGAGTCCAACGTTAAACGGTCGCGATTACTGGTATGGCCACCGGCGTCGAATCTCGAAGAGCTAAACGATATTGTCGACTGGATAGCATGGTACATACCCGCCCAATCGGGTCTAAGCGTAACTTTGGTCGGCACACCGGCCTTAGCGGCGGAACGCGGATATTCCATGCCGGCGGAGGTGACTTTCCTGACGCGAATCGCCGACGAGTCGTTCGAAACGGTGCTGATCCATAAGCACACGGTGCGTTGCAGCCTAGAAGCTCTGGAGCGTTTCAATGCCAAATTGGAGTGCATCGATAAGCGGTTCTTCACTTATCACGAATCGGTCGCTTTCCAGCGGATCTATGCCTTACATGACACCGTTTCCTTATCGGACACGCGTAAAAAACTCGAAGAAGTCTCCCGAAAAAACTATGAATTCTTATACAGCAGGTACAAAGGTTGCCAGCGAGCCTTCGTTCTCGGAACCGGGCCGTCGATTCAACAAATATTCCATATCGACGTTTCCCAGGATGATTTGGTGATAGCGTGCAATAGCCTGGTAAAGAACCAAAAAGTATTCTCCTATGCACGTCCTGCGGTTTTAACGTTCGCTGATCCGGTATTTCACTTCGGGCGCAGCGCATATGCGCAGCAGTTTCGCGAACACCTCGCAAGTTTAAGTAGCGATACGAACGTCTTTTTTATCGTCCCACCCGAGCACGGCTTGCTGCTTGCCTTACATTATCCGAGTCTGATTTCGCGGCTTATCGTTCTGCCGGTAAGCCCGGAATTCAACTTACCCACGCCTGAGAACAGGAAGGTTCAAGTCGCAGACAACATCATGACGCTCTACATGCTCCCGGTTGCATCGGCCATGGCGCAGGAAGTGTACGTCATCGGCGCCGACGGGCGGGCTCAGGCGGACAATTATTTTTGGAAGCATGATCAAGATTCGCAATATGGAAACCTGATGAAAACAGCCGTGGACGCCCACCCATCGTTTTTTCGCGACAGAGACTACAAGGCCTATTTCAAACACCACTGCGATACCATGGAAGCACTCATATCACAGGGTGAGCGACGAGGCGTTCGATATTATTCGGTGTCAAGCTCGACTATTCCCGCATTACGCCAAAGGGCTTGGGAGCGTCACGGCCCGCGCGAACAGCTTGCCAACGGCGCCTAATACATTTCGTCTACTTACCCCAGGAAATCTCGTTTGGAAACCTCGACGCATGCACATCCGAATCATCCGTCCCGATGATCGCCTGAACGAAGGTGTAATAACAGCCGTGCGCCATATCGTGCGCGAACTCGTACAACACCGCGATCATATCTCGACGGCGTTTAGGCAGGACTTTCGTACCCTCTACCAAGGCACGTTTTTCGGGGTTGCATGGAACGTCCTTTTGCCGCTCACGCCAGTCATGCTGTACGCACTTCTCGCACTTCGCGGCGTTCTGCCCGGCTTCGAGGGCGTCAATCCCGCAAGCTATGTCGCATTAGGCGCAACCATTTGGTTTCTCCTGGCTGGCTGTATTCAACAGCCGTTACAGACCGTTCGCTCGCGAAATACCGAGGTCATGAAAACAGCCCTTCCGCTGAGCGCCATGGTCATATCGGGTTTCGCTCAAATTCTCTTCGACACCCTAGTTAGGATGGCTTTCGTAGCCGTGGTGATTCTCATAACGTCGACGAAACTGACTTGGAGCGCGGTGCTGCTGCCTGTTGTGCTGGTACCGGCGATTCTTTTCTTTTTCGGTATCGGCCTGATCCTGGCGATGGCTAATGTCATATATGCCGATGTCGGCCGGGTAACCATGATCGTACTGCAATACGGTATCTTTCTAAGCGGTGTCATTTTCCCCGTGTCGAGTCTTCCCTTTAGTGAAATTCTTGCCTGGAATCCGGCATACATCTTCATCGAAGAAGCGCGAGTGCTGTTTTTCCGTGGGTTGCCGGAGAATGCCTGGCTTCTCGGCATCTACGCAATATTGGGAGCTGCGGTGCTTTTGCTCGGTTGCCGTATCTTTTATCTGATGGAGTATCGGGTCCGGGGGATAGGCGGATGATCATGAGTTCTATGGTTGAGGTCGACCGCCTGTCCAAGCTTTACGCTCGTTCGCCTTCCGAAGTACGGCGTCGGGCGGCGGGGGTTTTCGGCCGTGTTTTGTTAGGGCGGGGCCGGACGTCCGTCGGGAAATTAAGGCCAACCGAATTTTGGGCGCTTCGCGACATCGGATTCCGCGTCGCGCGGGGCGAGGCGTTAGGTATCATCGGACTGAACGGTTCCGGTAAAACTACCCTTTTGCGCCTCCTTGCCGGGCAGTTGTTACCGGATGAGGGAGAGATTCGGCTGAGCGGATCGACCGCAGCGCTGATCGATCTCACTGCCGGGTTTCGCATGTCCGCGAGCGGGCGGGAAAACATATTTCTGAAAGGCGCGATGTTGGGACGCAGTCGACGAGAAATGGAGCGAATGTTCGACGACATTGTCGCCTTCACGGAATTGGGCGACGCGATCAATGCGCCGGTTTCCTCTTATAGCGCGGGGATGCTGATGCGGCTTGCCTTCGCCATCAATCTTGCGAGCGAACCCGATATCCTGCTCATCGACGAAACGCTCGCTGTCGGCGATTTCAGATTCCGCCAAAAATGCCTGGCGCGCCTGCGCGAACTTCGGGAGCGCTGCTGTTTCATTTTAGTGTCCCACTCGATGGCGGATATCAAGCATTTCTGCTCCCGCGTGATCGTGTTGGATAAAGGCAGAATCGTATTCAAGGGAGAGCCGGAGGCGGCGGTTGCTTTCTATGAGACCATGAATGTAGTCGAGCAAACATCGGAAAAACGTATCGAGAGTATACTGGGTCCCTGGATACATAATACCGATGCGGTCGCCGATCTCGAACACTACTGGAGCGATGCTGATGGGAGGCCGATCGATGAAATACGCGCCGGCGAAACGCTCTATTTTCATGTTGCCTTCACGCCGAATCACACGCCGCGACGCTTAATTATGGGTATCCCGGTTTGGACCGAAAGCGGTCAGTTTGTAACTGGCTTTTCGACTGAGACAGCGAATGACCACTTCACCGTGAATGCCGCCAAGAAGACTGTTTTCCGGTTGGAAGTACCAAATCTTGCATTGAATCCAGGCCGTTACGTTTCAAATTTCACACTTCTTGATGGTCCGGAATTTCTGGTCCGGATGGCGAACCCCTCGCTTGTAGTTAAGGCCAACGCGCCCCCTTACTGGGGCGTTGTATCGCTGCCTCACAAATGGTTCCGTGCCGATGATATACGTACCCATTTAAACTTACTCACTGAAGAGGTAAGACAAACGCTGTGAAATCTCCCGTATTCCATTGAACGTGCGGATATGACGTGTCGCGACTACCCAATGCACATCTTGCGTCATTGGAAACAGGTGTTCACACCATCGAAGAGGCAATGATGCGAACAGGCGCGACCATTGATTATCCGGGGTGGAGCGTGATCTATCTCTTGCTGCTTGCTCACCTCGATCGTACTCGTCGTGAGGTGATATCGTAGAGACCGGCACAAACTGGGGTTGCACTGCCATCGTGCTGGCACAAGCTTTGGTAGATTCTGGATGTGACGGGCGAGTTGCGACCTTTGAGCTTAATCCGGAAAATGCGGACATTGCGGGAAAGAACGTCAAAGCCGCTGGCCTCGATGAACATGTCAAGCTTCAAGTAGGCGATCGTCGTCAACTAATTGAGGCTGCTCTCCAAAACGAAATCGATTTGCACTTTGCTTTCATCGGTGCTTCCCACTTTTATGACGAAGTCACCGTTGAATTTGAACTTATAAGTCCAAAGCCAGCACCGGATGCCTTAGTTCTCTTTGATAACTCGTATCGCACCGAAGAGGACGGCAAGGATCCGCGTGTTAAGGCGCTCTCCGGACGATCCTAAAACGCCACGAAGGAAATCTCAATAACTTGGAGTTTGTTTCTTTGGGTTACACGGGGTTGCGATATGGCAGCGAAGTCCAAAGCTTTAAAGAACAGTGCACCGGAATTACATTTTAATACTGAGACTCGGGACTATACGATCGTTACAGCGTTTTTATGGCCATGAAAATACAGGTAAAACTCTAGAAGTTCTTGATTTTTAATAATAAATTTGTTTTTAGTGTATTTTTTTGAAGTTGAAAACGCTGTAACCATCAGGAGTCTCATACAGGGACGCACACAAATAGAAGGAATTGATTCACGGAAAACTGAGAGATTCAGAATTCGCATCCTCGATCGTCATCAATTCCTCGTTAATAGACTCCTTGCAGCACAGGTTTTACTACATGCTTGAATTCGTTACAAAGGCCGAATACTGGGCTGCTGAGGATAGCGGGGTACTGTCCCGGCTACCCAAAGCGCCATTCGCTTGGCATCTCAAATCGATCCAGGATGCTGTCGCTTTCACATATCTACAGGACATAGTCGGCGGTCGGATAGCCGAGGTTGGTGGAGGAAATTCCCGCATTTTGCCGGCACTCGCCGCGGACAACGATTGCTACAACATCGACCGTTTTGATGGACAACACGGAGGACCAGCGGATGTGCCGAACCTTATGGGCGTAAAAAATGTTATTGGCTATGTGACTGATCCAAGCGTTACAGAAACCATTCGGGAATGTGATGCAGCATTCTCGGTTTCAGTCGTTGAACACGTGCCGACCACAGATTTACCTGATTTCTTTGAGGCTTGTGCCAAGTTGCTACGTCCAGGCGGACGCATGGTTCACCTTATAGACGTCTATCTAACGGATCGGCCCCAGGAGCAAAGCGGGCTTGTGGAACGGATCAACCATTACGCATCCGTTTTCCAACTTGGCCTATTGGAACCGTGGACACCAGAAGCGAAGATCATCAGTACGGGTGAGGATCTATCATTTTCCTGTCCCTACGCAACGAATCCGGACAACATAATGGCTGGCTGGAATCGAATTGCTCCCGCTTTGCGTGACCTACGTGCCGTCGCACAGTCATGCACCCTTAAACTTGTAGGGACCAAACCCAAATGATCATTTCCCCTGCCTACGTAGCTAGTGCGTAATTGCGCTAATCAGTGAATACGAAAAACTGTCACAATTATTTTAATAATATGTGGGATGTTTATATCGTTTAGTTTTGTACTTGGCAGTAGTGATTAACTGTCAAGTCCCGCCTGTTTATAAACCTACTTGCGAAGTCGACAATGACAACTACCCCCGTTTTGACAATTGCCATACCCGCATATAATAGGCCGAAAGAGCTGGAGTTTGGGCTATCCAAACTGATTCCACAGATTCTGGGCAGATATGAAAATGATGTTGAGGTCATTATCGCGGATGATAGCTCCCCCAGCGATAGTCTGCAGGCAGTTCGTGAAATCGCAAACCAATACAGGTTTATCCATTTCGATCGTCATCCAAAAAACATAGGATTAGAAAGAAACCTTATCGCTTGTACAAAAAAGGCTCGAGGAGAATTCTTGTGGATCTTTGGTGACGACGACTTTTTGGAAGCTAGCGACTCGCTCGAATATATTATGACGTTTTTACGCGAGGAGCGTTATGATTTCTATGTTCTTAATCGTACTCGTCGTAGCTTTGATCTCTCCAAACTAATATCGCCTAACTGGATGGGCCTTGATCCAGATAAGTGTTTCACGTTCTCTGGCCTTCGGGACTTTTGTCTGTCTTACGGGTTTATTAGTGTAATTGGTTTCGTATCCGTAAATATCTTCCGTCGCCAAGCCTTCTGCGAAATCGATGCGAATAA
The DNA here is from genome assembly GCF_003584645.1 of Methylocaldum marinum. GTDB lineage: Bacteria > Pseudomonadota > Gammaproteobacteria > Methylococcales > Methylococcaceae > Methylocaldum > Methylocaldum marinum. The sequence continues at coordinate 1,562,063 of NZ_AP017928.1, read as the reverse complement.
GTACTTCGGAACGATGTATCCGCAGCTAGGAGCAATGGTGGAGGCATTTCATCGTCGTCCCACCCTTCTTATTGGACGCCCTTTGATCTGCCATCGGACACAGACGCAAGAAGAAAAGAAAGCTGCACTTGGTGTGAAACAAACAGAGGCAGATTTCATGTCAGACGTCCAAAGGCGGAACGCGATCTATTTTAGTCACCCTTATGTAGCTATGATACTAAAACTGGTTGAATGTGGGGCGTTTCAACCAGACGATATTTTACGGATACGAGAAAATACCGTTATAAATGGGTTGTTGATCGATTTTTTCATCGAGACGATCACGCTAAACCACATCATGGGGCTGTGCGTGCCCCGTTCAACTTGGGAGATAACCAGCCGTTTTTTTGCAACTATACCGCTTGACGACAGCCGTCGTAAGCGGATAGAGCCAATTCTGAGAGAACATTTACAATGATACGCCATTTAAATGAATCGCCGGCGAAGGAACAACTTGCGGTTTTTCGCAATTGTCCGTTAACGATCTCTGTAATTACCCCAAGTTATAACCAGGCAGAGTTTTTAACGGAATGTCTAGAATCCGTTCGTAATCAAACCTACAAACCGGTAGAACATTTCGTATACGATCCAGGTTCAAAAGACGAAAGCCAGTCAATTGCTACGTCGTTTTCGCACGTTACGTTGATCACAGAGCTAGACGAAGGGCAGTCGGACGCTGTAAACAAAGGATTTAAGCGCGCAAGTGGAGATATTATTGCGTGGCTTAACTCAGACGATCTCTACGCAAATCCAAACGTATTTCAGCAAGTGGTGAAGCGCTTTCTTGAGGAGGATAATCCAGATATTGTTTACGGCAAGGGTATTTATATTGATGAGAGTGGTAAGAAACTCCGTGATGCCTACGTTAATAAGGATCCTGGTACGTTCGCGTGGCGCTTCCAGCACGAAGACGGAATTTTGCAGCCGGCGTTGTTTATGAGACGAAGGGTAATCGAGCAAGTTGGATTTCTGCGAAATGACCTTCATTATACGATGGACTACGAATATTGGATCCGTTGTATGAAGGCCGGTATAAAGTTTGCCTATATCGATGAAGATTTAGCATTTGCGCGGTATCACAGGCGTAATAAAACGTATGGTATGCGGGGGAGTAGTTACTCAGAGATCTGCGATATCATGAAGGAGCATTTCGGGTATGTAAGTCACATATGGCTGAGGCGATATGCGGAGTTTTTGATTGAAGGATATGATGGCGTGTTGGCCACTAGCGTAGGACGCGACGTAAAAAGCGGGTCCTCACTTGAGCGTTGTTATCGTGACCTGTTGGTAGCCTACAACACTAGCTTCGATACCTATACAGAGCTCGTCAAAAATGCATCGCAGAAGGGATATGGAGATACTTACCGAGAGATGAAGAAGTTAGGAATTGGTCTTCAGGTTCCATGTAAAGATGTTAGCTCTGAGGGGCAAGTAATCCGAGGATATACGTCTTATGTTGTTGGCTCGCGGCGTTGGGCGTACGAAAGTAACTGGAAGGCGGCACAAATTGCTAGGTCACATGCCTTTTTACTTGAAAGAATTGCTAAGCGCCGTTCTGATATTTGTATCATTGTGGGAAATGGCCCTAGCTTGAATAAGACAAACCTTGATCTGTTGGCAGGCCAAGATGTAATAATTTCGAACAACTCATTTCTTGGTGAGAAATTAATTCGGAACGCGACGTACTATACGGTTGTTAATTATCTCGTTGCAGAGCAAAGTTCGCATCACATAAATCGGTTAGAGGGTGTTTATAAGATAATTCCATATTGGCTGGCATATTGTATTAATCCAAGTAACAATACCCATTTTGTTGATGCCGTCGGTCGTGCCGAATTTTGCAAAGATATATTCAAGAATATGTCGTGGCGGCACACAGTAACGTTTTTTAATCTACATTTGGCATATGGGTTAGGCTATAAAAAGGTTGTATTGATTGGTTTTGACCATAACTATAAACAGCCTCCTGGAATTGCGGAACAACAGGTAATTCATAGCTATGAGCCTGACGAGAATCATTTTGATTCTCGCTATTTCCGTGGCAAGAAATGGCAAGCGGCAGATGTGGATAAAATGGAAGAAATGTATCGGCTTGCGAAACGTGCTTATGAAGAGGAAGGCCGAACAATCGTTAACGCTACAGTGGGCGGTAAGCTTGAGTTATTTCCTCGAGAAACATTAGAACAGGCAATTGGGTGTATAAACAGCGGAACTTCTGTGTCGCTCGGCAATAGTATTTCAAGCCGGAATGTCAGCGTCAATCTTGAAGGAGGTACGATTAACTCTGAGGTTTCCCTATTGCTCGAGGAAGTGGAGTTTCAACGCGGTAAACGGGCACACTTGGATGAGGCAGAGCTAATAGCTGAGCTCATTTTTTCTTCCGTTGGAGATTATTCTGATGGGATCATGATAGATGCGGGGGCTCATTTCGGCTGCAGCGCCGAGCCGTTTGCATTCAAGGATTGGACAGTGTATTGCTTCGAACCAGACCCGTCTAATCGAGCACATCTGAGGGCGAAGTTTGAAGGAGCGCCCAACGTTGTAATTGACGCTCGAGCGTTGGCCGATATCACGGATGCACAAAGGCCCTTTTTTTCGTCGTCGGAAAGCTCGGGCATCAGCGGTCTTTACGCTTTTCGCGATACGCATAAGCAAACGGCTGTAGTTGATGTTACCACGGTCGCGATGATAGTTGATCAATTTCGGCTTGACAGGATCGACTTCCTGAAGATTGACGTAGAGGGCTTCGATTTTGCTGTTCTGCGAGGAGTGCCGTTGGATGATATACGGCCAATGGTAATTCAATGCGAGTTCGAGGATTCCAAGACAGTTCCACTTGGACATACGTGGAAGGATATTGCAGATTTTTTAGTGGGGAAGGGTTATACGGTTTACGTAAGTGAATGGCATCCGATCATCCAATATGGCATCCAGCACGATTGGTGCCGTTTGTTTCGTTATCCCGGAACGCTGCGAGATCCTAAGGCCTGGGGAAATCTTTTGGCGTTTCAGGAAGATCCAGGTACAGAGGCAATCGTGAATGCATTGCGCCGATGTGTTAAGGTGAAGAATGCAAGTGTCGTGGAGCGCCAACGGGAAACAAATTCGTCCCAAGAATTGCTCTTGGAAAAGTTGAAAAGGTGGAGTGGAATGCAGTATATGGAGTTCGCGGGTTGGGTTAAGAAGCGGAGCTTGACGGCGTTCCGATTCGGCCAAGCCGCAAAGTGGTCGCTGCAAGTGGCCCGCCGTCATCCCCGCACCGCGCTCGGCTTGCTGGGCGCGCTAGTTTTACTTGCTGGTGCACCAGCCTATCCGCCGATGTGGGGGTACCGGATTTTCTTATGGAGCGCTACGGGACTTCTGGCGGTGTCGGCTCTGGCTATTACCGGCGTAGCCATGGCTAACACAGTTATAGGTCGCTTGGTCGAGACTCAGAGGGCAGAGATGGAAGCGCGCCTGCGGGTCATGAGGCGTGATAGCGAGAGCCGCTGGACAGCGCTGGAATCCAAATTAGCGACGATCGAAAGTCGGCTCGGGTCGCTGGCGGAGAGTCTACAATCGGAAGAAGCGCAGGCGGCGAAGATTGCTAACGAACTGGAGAGGCTTACTGCCAGAATCGAAACGAAGACGTCTTTTCAACGATTTAACCGCACTTTGGCGCCTGTCCACGTGGAAACCTTGCGTAATGTCTGGGGCGAACGCCTCGGCTTGAGGTTGACGAATCCGGCGCTCGCATACTGCGCGCATCGCATCTGTAACATCGAGCAAAACGCCACCGGACGGCTGGCCACATCGATCGAAGATGCAGTTCTGCGCACACTCGTATCTTCAGCGGTAAAAAGCGAGACGCTTGAGGTTCTGGAGATCGGCACGTTATTCGGGATCGGTTTATCCATGATTTATGAATACAATCGTGGCCGATTTGAGCGCATTCACCTTACAGCGATTGATCCACTCACTGGTTATTACGGTGGCGGCGAGCCCGATGTACTGTTGAATATTCCGATCAGTAAATCCGTCTTTTGGCTCAACATGCAGCGTGTAGGCATACCGCGCGACGACGTGACTCTGATCAACGATCTGAGTACGAGCGAAGCAGCGATAGCGCGCGCCGGCAGCAAAAAGTACGATCTGCTCATCATCGATGGAGATCACAGTTACGCGGGCGTAAAGGCGGACTACCATAACTATGTCGACTTGGTACGAGCCGGTGGGTATATCATCTTTGATGATTGTGGGTCGACGGATTGGCCGGAAGTCAAGCAGTTTGTGGATGCTGAAGTGCTCACTGATCGTCGCGTTGCACTGGTAGGGTCGGAATGGAGAACTGCGATTTTCCGTGTAGCACAACAGACAAATGGGGACTAGGTCAAACTCGATCTCTCGAACGAACATGAATTTGTAGAGTAGGTTAGCGGAGCGTAACCCACCGATTCGATATCGCTCGGTGAGTTACGGCCGCGCGGCCTACCCCATCCTACATGGGGCTATAACCAGTGAGAAAAAAGCTGAGAAAGGAAATAAGAGATGGGAAGTAAGACTGCTTTAGTGACCGGTATCACCGGGCAGGATGGCGCCTATCTCGCCGAGTTGTTGCTGAACAAGGGCTATGTTGTCCACGGCATTAAAAGACGGGCATCTTTATTTAACACAGACCGCATAGACCACCTATATCAAGATCCACACGTCGAGAACCGTAACTTTATCCTGCATTATGGAGACTTGACGGATTCGACCAGCCTGATACGTGTAATTCAGCAAATACAACCGGATGAGATATACAACCTGGCGGCTCAGAGCCATGTCGCCGTGTCGTTCGAGGAGCCGGAATATACGGCGAATTCGGATGCGTTAGGAGCTCTGCGGATTCTGGAAGCGGTCCGCATTTTAGGTTTGGAAAGGAAAACCCGTTTCTATCAGGCCTCCACCTCCGAGCTTTACGGCCTCGTCCAAGAAATTCCACAGACGGAAACCACACCGTTTTATCCCAGATCACCGTATGCAGCGGCTAAGCTCTACGCCTATTGGATTACCGTAAATTATCGGGAAGCCTATGGTTTGTATGCTTGCAACGGCATTTTGTTCAATCATGAATCACCGATTCGCGGAGAAACCTTCGTTACGAGGAAGATTACCCGTGCCGTTGCGCGTATCAAGCTGGGGCTTCAGGACAAACTTTATCTAGGCAACCTGGACGCCAAACGAGATTGGGGCCATGCACGTGATTACGTGGAGGCCCAGTGGCTGATGTTACAGCAGGACACGCCTGAGGATTACGTGATTGCAACGGGGGAGCAGCATTCGGTTCGTGAATTCGTCCAGCTAGCGTTTGGCGAGGTTGGAATCGAGATTGGATGGGAAGGGCAGGGTGTTGACGAAGTGGGGATTGCCACATCGGGTCTAAGCAGAGCGGTATATGGAAAATATCGAAACCCTGTCGTCGTGGCTGTCGACCCTCGTTATTTCCGCCCCAGCGAAGTAGAAACCCTTCTCGGTGATCCATCCAAGGCAAAACGTCAGTTGGGATGGCATCCCAAAACCAGTTTCAGGGAACTCGTTTCTGAGATGATGCGCGAGGATCTCAAGCAGGCTGAGAAGGACGAGTTGTGCCGCCGCGAAGGTTATCGCACTTACGATTATCACGAATAACCCGATGGACAAGCAGGACAAGATATATGTGGCTGGTCACACTGGCTTGGTAGGATCGGCTATCTATCGCAATTTGAAGGCTCGCGGTTACAACAATATCGTTACCCGAAGCCACACAGAGTTGGATCTGACAAATCAGGCGGCAGTCCAGGCGTTTTTTGAAGGGGAGCGCCCGGATTGCGTGTTGTTGTGTGCCGCCAAGGTTGGGGGGATTCTTGCCAATTCCACGTACCCGGCGCAGTTCATCTACGAAAACCTGGCCATCCAGACCAATGTGGTCCATGCGGCAATGCAAGTTGGTGTTAGTAGGCTGTTATTTCTAGGGTCTTCTTGCATTTATCCGCGCGACTGCCCGCAACCAATACGGGAAGACTATTTGCTTTCGGGTCCACTGGAGCTCACCAATCGGCCCTACGCGATTGCCAAGATCGCTGGCATCGAAATGTGCTGGGCATATAATCGCGAATACGGTACGCGTTATTTGGCAGTTATGCCCACCAATCTCTACGGTCCGGGGGATAACTACGATCTTGAGACATCACATGTGCTGCCGGCTTTGATCCGGAAGATGCACGAAGCAAAAGATGCGGATGACGGTGAAGTTGTCGTTTGGGGAAAAGGAACTCCAAGAAGAGAATTCCTGTACAGCGATGATTTAGCAGACGCTGTGCTCCATCTCATGACCCTTCCTGACGATCAGTTTTCCGCTATTTGTGCGTCCCTCGATCACCCACCGCTGATCAATATTGGCTGCGGTGAGGACCTCTCGATCCGAGAACTTGCCGAGCTGATCCGTGAAATTGTCGGTTTTAAGGGCAAGATCGTGTGGGATGCCACTAAACCCGACGGCACTCCACGTAAGTTGCTCGATGTTACGCGACTGAGCGAACTCGGATGGCGAGCAACCACATCCCTTCAAGAGGCACCCCATTACCCACAAGTCTCCTGATGTTGTAGGCTGTTGATTTCTGATTTTGTACTGATTTTGTGGCGTGGGCGAAAGATGAGTTTGGCGGGGCGGTGTTGGGAGACTCACGCTTGACGAAGCGATTGATCCGGCTGGCCGACGATTTGTCGTCGAATCCGACGGCGAGCATCCCCATCGCTTGTGGCGGCTGGGGGGAGACCAAGGCAGCTTATCGGTTGTTGGACAATGAGGCGCTGGACTGGCGCGCCATGCTGGAGGCGCATCGCGCACCGACAATCGGCCGAATGGTCGGCCTGGAGCGGGTGCTGTGCCTGCAGGATACGACGGAGTTGGATTTTACCAGCCAGCCTGGGATCGTGGGCCTGGGGCGCTTGAGCTATGAGCGGCAACACGGGATGTACCTGCATCCGACTCTGGCGGTGAGTGAAAATGGGGTGGCGTTGGGGGTGCTGGACGCCTGGATGTGGGCGCGCAAGCCCAAGAGCGAGGCGGACGTGCCGGAAAGCCTGCGCTGGATCGAAGGCTATGAGCGGGTGGCAGAACTGGCGGCACAGGTTCCTTCGACCCGATTGGTCTATGTAGCCGACCGCGAGGGAGACATCCGTGCGCTGTTGGACCGCGCGGCGGCGCTGGGGCATCCGGCGGATTATCTGGTGCGGGCGCGGCATGACCGGGTGCTGGCCGAGGGTGGGAAACTGCGCGCCCAAGTGGAAAGCCAGTCGGCGCTAGGGGAGGTGGAATTTGCCTTGCCGCCGGCGCCGGGGCGGAAGGGCCGGACCGTGATGCAAAGCCTGCGCATGGCGCGGGTGACGCTGGCGCGGTGCGGTAGCAAAACCTGCGAGGTCACTGTGATCTTGGCGCGGGAGGAGTCGCCGCCGGCCGGCGAGAAGCCCATCGAGTGGCTGTTGCTCACCAATGAAGCAGTCGAGACCCTAGACGAGGCGTGTCTGCGCATCGCCTGGTACCGCCGGCGCTGGCTGGTAGAGATTTTCTTCCGCATTTTGAAAAGCGGCTGCCGGGTCGAGGCCCTGCAATTGGCGACGGTGGAGCGCTTGGAACGAGCGTTGGTGGTTTATCTGATCATCGCCTGGCGGATTCTGCACTTGGTTACGCTGGGCCGCGACTGTCCGCAGTTGCCTTGCGAGGTCGTTTTCGCTCCCGAGGAATGGCAGGCGGCGTGGTTGGTGGCGAAACGCCAGCCGCCGCCCGAAACGCCGCCTACGCTAGGGGAGATGACCCGGATGGTCGCCGGCTTCGGCGGCTTCCTGGGACGCAAGGGCGACGGCCATCCCGGCCCCAAGGCGCTTTGGGAGGGCATGCTGAAGCTCATGGCGTACGTTGAGGCGTTTCAGGCCGCCCGCAATGTCTATGGCGTCGGCTGACAGTTGTGGGTAATGGGATGCTTCAAGAGGGTATTGCAATGGCATATCAGGACTATCTCTCATCGCTTTCTCCTGCATCTGAAAGCCGAAATTGACCGTCTGCTTATTACTCGAAATCATCTTTCCATGGACAAGGTTTAATCCCTGCCTTTAGGCGGGCAGATATTATCTCAACAGTGGGATAGACTCCCCACAACTTCTTCAGGGGGCAGTAATGGAGTATCGCTGCGGACGCCATACGGTGTTTACCATCAAGTACCCATTCGCGTGGAAGACGAAATATTCCGATAAGGTACTGGTTGGCGAGGTGGCAGAGAGAGTTCGCGATTTGGTGCGACAAACCTGCGAGATGTTTGAGATCAGAATCTTAAAGGTGGTAGCCGGCAAGACCATGTTCACATTCTGGCGAATGCACAGCCGGAGCTGGAGCCGAGCAAGATCATGAGACGGTTCAAGGGCGGACATCAGGCGGCAAGAGTGACCTGGAACACCACTTGGAACCGAACCCCAATGGTAATTTTCGAATGGAACCGGAATAAGACGCGTCGTTCAGTCGAAGCGTATCCGGAGTTCCAATCCTTAACCGTAACTCACCGGCTTTCAAGTTGGTGATTGTTGAGTTTTGATCCGTGCAATTCAGCATCGCAATACCTGTATTCCGTCAAGCCGAATTTCTTCCCACGGCGCTCGCAAGTATTCGAGCACAAACTAGCCAATTTCAGCTATCTGTGATGGACGCGACTCCTGACGATAGCGTCCAAAAAATTCTGGAAAGCCATCGAGATATCCTGAGCTATCACCGGTATGGTCCTGACAGCGGCCAGTCCGAGGCTATTCAAGAGGGTTGGGATAACACCTCTGGCGACATCGTCGCGTGGCTATGCGCCGACGATTATTATTTTCCGTATACCTTGCAAGAGGTTGAAAGAGTTTTCACTGAACAACCGAATATCGATGTTGTTTATGGTGACTCCGTATTTGTCGATCGGTCTGGGCAGTTTTCGAAATATTTCCCGGAAATCGCCGACGATATCTCGTTAATTAAACGAAGTTGTTGTATCTCGCAACCCTCTTGCTTTATTCGGCGAACGGCTTTGAATAAGGTGGGACCGCTTAATCGGGATTTGCACTACATCATGGATTGGGATTTGTGGACTCGGCTCTATAACATAGGCGCAAAATTTTATTATTTAAAAAAGCCCTTGTCCGCTGTCCGAATGTATCAGGAAACCAAGACGGCCAGTGGATCTAAGGCGAGATATATTGAAATATACAATCACTTAAAGCATCACGCTGATCTAATACATACAATTCGTTCGCTGCTTGGATTTTATTATCAGGATCTTGCATCAAAGCAACGATCTTTTAAAGAACAAATTGAATTCAGTAGCATAAATCTTATTCGTTTCATCAAGCGTCATTTAAATCAGCGGTCGCCGTCGACACGGCAAGTGCTTTATGGTATCGAATCCTATTCGCACCGGGTTCATCGTGTATGCGACATTTTTTTACCCTGGTATAGGGAAGTATATCCACAGAATCTAACTATTCAGTGTAAGGACGCTCCTGGTCTGGAACTACTCATTAACGGAGATTCGCCTAGAACTTTATTTCGAAGTGGTGACAAACTAGTGTATGTCAGCGCCGACCTTGTCAGCATTAAGAATGTGATACATTTCCGGTTAATGACGCCTAGTAATATATGTTGGCAGTTATTGGCCATACATCTGGATTGACCTTTAATATCCAATTATGCCGAAGGTCGCCGTAATCATCGTTAGCTGGGATTCTGCTCCTTTCTTGAGCAAGTGTCTGGCTTCGCTTCGAGAACAAACATTTCAAGAATTCCGCACAATCGTTATCCATAATGGAGAATTTAACGACACCTTAGTTAGTGCACAATCCACGCTGGAGTCTGCTGAGATAATTTGTTTAGGGAAAAATAGAGGATTTGCTGCTGGAAATAATGTGGCGGCTCAGTTATTGAAGGGCAAGGATTGTGATTGGATCGCTCTGTTGAATCCGGACGCGTTTCCGGAACCCAACTGGCTCGACAATTTACTCAAGGCAACGATTGCTTATCCGGAATATTCGTTTTTTGGAAGCCGCTTAGTAGTCGCGCATGATCCAACATTATTGGATGGGGTCGGAGACGCTTACCATACAAGTGGATTAGTATGGCGGAGAGGGCATGGATCTACAGCCATAAACAGTTATGAAGAGCCCGAAGAGATTTTCTCGCCCTGTGCGGCAGCAGCGCTTTACCGTAAGGATGCTTTCCTGGAGGTGGGAGGATTTGATGAGGATTTTTTCTGTTATGTTGAGGATGTAGACCTAGGCTTCCGTATGCGTCTTGCAGGACATCGCTGCCTTTATGTGCCTGATGCTGTTGTTGCGCACGTTGGTTCAGCTTCAACAGGTCGGCACAGTGATTTCTCAATCTATCACGGCCATCGCAATATCGTATGGACATATATAAAAAATATGCCATTTCCTTTATTCTGGATTTACCTTCCCCAGCATCTATTTTTAAATATAATAAGCGTAATTTGGTTTGTGTTTTTCGGCCAGACTCGAGTGATATTAAATGCGAAAATAGATGCAGTAAAAGGCATTCCGGTTATGCTAGAAAAACGGAGGACCATTCAGCGCAGTAGAAAGATCAAAGCCTTTGATGTTAGGAAAATAATGAATAAGGGAGTTGCCGGTAGGCATCAGCTATTAGGGATACAAAATAAAGTTAAGAGATTAATAAATAAGGTGGTGATAAGTAGATTGAAGTCCAAAATAATATAAGGCCTTCAAAGGCTTGATCAATACCATTAATATTCTAGGAAATAGCGCGGGGCAAAGTTAATATCAGAAACCGCGTTGTGATGATCAAAGCACATATCCAAGTTTATGCGATTTGCCGCTTCCGGCGTTATTTTTTGATAACCCGGAAGATTCGATAGCCAACCCAGAGCAAATCTCATAAGCGGTAGAGGTATGTGGATGATCTTGCATTTGGTTCCAAGATGCCCGGATATGCGAATGACCATGTCCCGGTAAGTGAGAACTTCTCCGCCGCTCAGGTTGTAAGACTTGTTGAATGTTTTCGGATTGTCGATCGCATCGAGGCAAGCGAGCGCCAAATCTTCTGCATGAACCGGCTGGCGTAATCCGTCGCCCGCTCCGACCAGGGGAAAGAACCGGAATCGCTTGATGAAACGGGCGATTGTCGTGACATTCTTATCTCTTCCCAAGCTGTAGACCAGTGTGGGACGAAAAATGGTCCAACTGATATTCCGTTCGGTGCAAAAAGATTGCAGGTCTTCCTCGGCTTTTTTTAGTTTACTTACCATTTGGCGCTCTTGCTCCGAGCCCGATTTCTCTTTGGTGAAAAGGCTGGTCGAACTGAAGGCGAGGATACGTTTGATCCCGCTTCCGGCGAGACGGTCCAGTAAAGGCGGTAAGGCCCATAAAGGGGCCAAATGGATCAATACATCGGCCCCGTAGGTTTCGCGCAAACCGCCATTCCCGATATCCTGCCGATGCCAAACGATGACGCAACGATTGCAAGTCCCTGCAATCGGCGGTTTTCGGCTTATGGCGTGAACCTCGAAACCCGATCGAACCAACGCTGGTAATAAAAAATCGCCGATCAAGCTGGTGGCTCCGGTGACGATTGCGCGTCGGGTGGGAGCCGCAGGTTCAGTAGATTCGGTTGGTTCAGGACAGGCATTCGGAAAACTCTGATTTCCCATGTTATCGAGGCGCACGGTCTGTGTTGATAGTTGATGTGAAAGGTCCTCTTCCTGACCGGTGTCGTCGGGCTGTCCTAGCCGACAGCCGTCGGGCGAGTTGCACTTGGCTAAATTTGCTTCCGGAGCATTTGTCCGGTAGGGTGAGAGTTTTGTTAGCGCTGTCGCCGGGGATGACGGGCACGTCCTATCGGCCTTTGGCCATCCTACGGAAGCTGCATTTATCTCGGTTATTTCCCGATTAGAGTCTGTACGGCCGATCTTCATTTTCGGAGTGATCATAACCACTAGCGACTTTGTGGAATATCGAACAGCAATACCTGCCATGACTAGCCACATGACAGCGGCCGGATATTGATGGCGGAAAAACTTTTTATAAAAGCGGACCATCCCCATGTGCTTATAATAGACATTATCGGAAACCACCTTTCATAACCGGAACAGAGGAAAAGGCCGGCTATCAATAACTCTGGTTTCGGCAGTAGCTCCTGTAATTGTGCAGGCCGCAGGCCAATTCAATGACGACATCGTCGTAGCCTTCCTTGGTGTTCCTGAACACGTCTTTGACGACGCGGCACCGCTTGATTCCCGAGATGATGTGTTCGATGATCACGCGGATGCTTGAGTGGAGCCGGTTGGCCTCCTGGTCGTCGGCCGAAAGCCGGCCGTTGCGCGGCCTCTTCTTCGGCTGGTGGACTGTGACATTCGCCAGTTCGTGTCCCTGGAAGCCGCTGTCGCGATACAGCTCGACGCCGTCGGGGAACCGGGTCCCTTCTTCGTCGCAGATCTTCTTGTCGTGCTTCTTGCCCTCATGGGTCGAACCCAAGTACTTGACCTGCCTGTCCTCCAGGCCGCCGACAAGGTTGTTCTTCACAGTGTGGCATTTTTTTTACCGCTGTAGTGGATGCGTTGCCCCAGGTCGTTGACGGGGCGGTTGATGCGCCTTTCCGTCCCGTCTATGCCCAAGTCCTGCCGCGCCTCCTGCTCCAGCCTGGACAGCATCTCCTCGGTGAGCCGGGCGGGCTTGTGCCCGCGGGCGTCAAGTGTCTTGTTGAGCACCCTGCTCAACAGGTGGATCGTGAAGTTGGCCTGGGGTTGGCTCATGCCGAACAGATGCGCGATGACCTCTTGCAGAGGGTAGGTCTTCAGATAGAACAGGATGAACAGCAGCCGGTCGGCCATGCTCGCGATAATCGGCGGACGCCCTCCTTTAGTCAGATTCCTGCCGGTTTCTTCGGCCCATGTCGCCGCAAAAGAAACCAAGAGTTCCTCAAACTCGGAGGCCTTCAGACTGGTCATGGCCATCAATGTCTTCGGCTTTTGCTTCACGTCTTCGTAGGAAAGCATACTCTTGCCCTTAGTTCTCTTAGTTCTCTTCGTTATTCAATGACAGACTGTCATGCTAGTTTCCGATAATGTCTAATATTCGACCAAGGCGGGTCGAGAAGTGCTGCAAACACCGCCGACGTGCAGGATTTCAACGTTGGGCACGAACAGGATTTCGAAGCCTGCCTGTCGGAATCGCATGCACCAATCCAAGTCCTCACAATGCATGAAATAGCCTTCATCCAGCGGGCCGACTTTTTCCAGCGCGCTGCGCCGGACCAGCATGAACGCGCCGGAAATGGCTTCGATCGCAACAGGTTCGCGTGGTAAGGGGGTATCTGTCTGTATAAAACTATTCAGTTTTGGATGGTATTTCGAGAATTTGTATAACCCCATCAGTCGGACAAAGGTCCGCCACGGCGTCGGAACGGCACGCCGACATCCCGCCTGTTCGCTGCCGTCGGGGTTCCGGATCAGGCAGCCGGCCATTCCGGCCTGCGGATGCTTCTCCATGACGGCCAACATTCGCGCTAGCGTATCGGGACGGATCAGACAGTCCGGGTTTAAGAAAAGAATGTAATCGCATTGCGCTAGAGGCAGGGCAATATTATTTGCCTTGGCGAATCCGAGGTTTTCAGGGTTTTCGATAATCTTGAGCCGTTCGTTCTCGGCAAAGGCTTGGCGCAGGGTATCCAGGCTGTTATCGGTAGATCGGTTGTCGACGACTAAAGTTTCTACGGGTGCGGTAGAAGCGAGCACCGAGCGCACGCATTCGGTAAGAAGCTTGCCGGCGTTAAAGTTGACAACAATTACCGAGATCGGCGGTGGTACGTCCATATCCTGGAAACTCCTCGTATTTCGATCCTATGCTGATGAGCGAAAGGAAGATGACCTGGCAGTCGCATAGAAAAAGTCAGCTTTCGATTTTTCTGACTTCAACGCGTCCAAAGAAGCGATGATCAAGCTGCATAAAAAACGCTGCGACTAAGCGCCAAAGCGACTTCTTGCATGAAGGCAGGCGGTGGTAACGATGCATCGAATGTGAAAGGGCTAGACTGGACCTGCTGTCCATGATAGCGGTTGCCGTGACCAGACCGACCCGGGCTGTAGCGTGCCGGAATTTTCCTTTTTTGTCGTGAAACGGGTTCGAATAGCCAGTCGCTGAAGGCTGCGGAAGTGATTTTTCGCAAATTCGAGTTTTCGTGTCATTTGAATGACGCCAAAAAATACCCCAACAGAGCGCGAAATACAAACGGGTAGATTTGTAGCGGCTCGATCGAGCACCGCGACGACGAGCGTGTCACGCCGCATTGTCGTGTAGTCGGCGAGGCGGTGTAGATACACTGCAGACATCGTTGTTTGCAGGGATGGCAGGGGGCTGTTTGGTGCAGTCCAGCGAAACGATGTTCGATACTCGAGTCGGAATAGGGCAGCAAGCCTAAGAATACCTGCTCCCGATTGCGACTCCCTAATGTTCCGTCATGCTACCTATCTCGTATTGATTGGTGCAAGTCCGCGCTCAAACCGAGATGTTCAGCTCGGTGTCGGGCGGGGAATCGACCGGCATGTACAAGAATTCCGGATGTTTTCTCCTCGCCAAAATCGTTATTATCCTGGAAACGGTGTTTTCGCAGGATTGGTTTTAAGGCGAATACACGTCCCCACATATTGCCTCATTACTCCATTTCAATGTCCCTGTTCGACAGTTGGTTTCAGGAAAAGCAGTCGGCCTGGCTGTATCGCATCATTGCCGCAGCAGAGAGCGATCGCCGGATGCGGCGCTTGTTTCGCAGGCTGGCGGAGCAGTCCGACGTTCAGGCCGCAATCTGGGAGAGGCGAATTCAGGCGGAGGGTTCGCCGTTGCCGTCCTTCGAACCGACACTGCGGGCTCGTCTAATCGGCCGCCTGGTACGGGTGTTCGGGCCCAAGGCTTTGCGGCCCGTGCTGGCCAGCATGAAAATCCGGGGACTTTCTGCCTATTCGGGCCGCGGGCTGGAAATGCGCCATCCGATGCCGACCAGTGTCGAAGAAATAGGTCGGCGCCATAAAGGCGTGGCGGGCAGCAATCTGAGAGCGGCGGTATTTGGCGTCAATGACGGGTTGCTGTCGAATACCAGCCTGATCCTGGGCATGGCCGGAGCGAGTACGGAAACTTCCGTGGTGGCGATGGCCGGCATCGCCGGTTTATTGGCCGGTGCTTTATCAATGGCTGCGGGAGAATACATTTCGATGCGCTCGCAGAGGGAGTTGTTCGAATACCAGATCGATCTCGAACGCGCCGAGTTGGCGATGTTCCCGGAGGAGGAAGTCGAGGAATTGGCTGTCATCTACGCCGCCCGGGGCATGAGTTTGCAGCAGGCGCGCCGCGCAACCCGGCGGATGATGAGCGACCCGGAGAATGCCTTGGATCTCCTGGCGCGCGAGGAGCTGGGCGTGAATCCGGATGACCTGGGTTCGCCCTGGGGAGCCGCGCTGTTCTCGTTTCTGTCGTTTTCTGCGGGTGCGAGCCTTCCGCTCGTTCCGTTTCTTCTAGGGCTGGATATGCACAAGAGCATCCAGGTCGCGGGAGTGTCCGCCGGAGTCAGCCTGTTCGTAATCGGCGCCTGTCTGAGCCTTTTTACGGGACGGAGCGCCTTGCTGGGAGGGCTTCGTATGGTGCTGATCGGTGGTTTGGCCGGCGTCGTGACCTATGCGATCGGAGCCTTGATCGCTCCCGATGCACCGGGTGTAATCTAAACGGCTTAATCCTTTTAGAAGGCATTGAGTTGGCTGTTAAATACCAATGGTGTTGGTTCAAACCTGAAGCCTATCTTATAGTAGGTCCCAAAACCGTTCGACAGACTCGGGCGAACGGCCTACTGACAAATGCTCTTAGCCGTATTTTGCCGTCCGGCAACGGTCCACGCGATAGCGCTTCGAGGAACCTGGGAAAGAGCAATTCGTTGATCTAGGACGAAGCGATAAGCCGTCCGCGGTTTCGATTTCTTTCGTTATCTGCGAAACTTGTGTTTTTACCCCGCGACTAAGAGAAGGGCGGGAAGCGTTACGAACCGCCGAGGTCGGTGTGCCCGGAGCGTAGTCGAGGGCAAAGGATTCCCGGCCCGGCGACGAGTCCGGAAACGACAACAGATCAAGGTGTAGGTCGACAAGTCTTTGCCGACGAAGAACGCGCAGCACCTTGTCACATATCCTCCAAGAGAATTCTACGCCAGTTCGACATCCAACCCGCTTGACCTTCAGCCATGTATTCGATAGCAACCATGTTCACTTTTTCTGGTCCGGACTTGATCGGACATTTCATGCGACCCTCCGTGCACGGAGCCGCCGACGGTAATGGCGGCGGATTTCTGATGGTTGTCGAGAGTGCGTTGGATGCGGTTTCTCGCGCACTCGAATCGGGGATGTCGGGAAACCCGTTTGCCGGCATAGAGGCTCTGGGAACGAATCTGCACCCGCTGATCGTCCACTTTCCGATTGCGTTCCTGACAGGCTTTTTCGTGCTCGAACTCTTGGGCGTGGTGGTGAGACAGCCGGGGCTACGGAAAGCCGCGAGTTGGATGCTCTACTTAGGGAGTTTGGGGGCGATTGCGGCCGCCGTTGCCGGCTTAGTCGCTGCCGACAGCGTTCCACACGGGAATACCGTGCACGACATCATGGAGTGGCACGAACGTTTGGGCTTAACGATAGCCGGCTTGTCTTCGACATTGGCGCTATGGCGTCTTTTGAGCCGAGAGCGTTTTTCAGCCATGGCCCAGGCTTTGCATCTGTTTTTGGGAGGCATCGTTGTGGCCGCCGTCGTTTTTGCCGCGGACATGGGAGGGCTGATGGTGTACCAGCACGGTGTCGGGGTGAAAAACCTGCAGCTTGCAGATGACCACCATCATCATCACGATGCCGAAGATCATGAACATCAACATGTTCACAGCCACGCGGATCCAGGCGGCGCGCTGAAGGCTCACGGTGAGCCGGATAGCGACCCATAATCAATTGCGATCCGGGTTCCGAATTCGGGCCGCCTTCCACAAACACAAGGTCGGAATGCCGGAACGATTGTTGGCGAGCCGGCATTCCGAAGCGAATCGGAATCTTTCCCCGTCTCGAGCGGGCTAGTCCCTCGGCGGCCCTATCTCTGCACTCCTGCCCTGACTCGAGAGCGATACCGGACCAGCCATTCCGTCTTTCTTTCTATCGATCGCCTCGGTAACGCCGGCCGGTGAAACCGTTAGGATCGGGCCCGTCGCGGATACGCGACTGTCCGAAATGAAGCCGATAGTATCGCTTCTGAATCCCCACAAGGACATCGAAGTTCCGTGCGGTATCGTATGGTCGACTTTGTCGGTGCGCAGCCAGAATTCCGCGACGAAGGCCGGACTCCAAGCAACGGCCAACGCCGTGAATGCCGGAAGATAAAAATTGACCAGGCGTTTCCAGTTTCTGCTGTTCATGGTTCGGGTTCCTCTTTCACGGAATCAGTGCGTAAGTGCGTAAAGGTCCCGATATAGCTTGGCCAGAGCCGAGGAATACTTCTCGCCCATCGTTTTTCCGCGGTCCTCGCGCGCTTGGCGGTCCGAATCGGACCTCACGATCAGTGTGCCGACCAAGCCCATTTCCACGTCGAGATCCATGCGGGTGCCGGTGTGGTAAAGATAGGTTCCGGGGCGGGATGCGGTGAAGGTATAGGTGACGATTGCTTCGTTCTCCGGCGTGGCCGGATTGTCCGTAGGTTGAGCTTCGCGAGTCAGAAGTCCTTCGGTGCCTCCGCGGGCGGTGACGCTCTCCAACTCCGGAAACACGATGGATACCGGCCGGGGCCGGGCGTTATCACGCGGAGGCAAGGCGTTGCGTAGAGTGACGGTGACTACATCGCCCTGGTTCACGATCAGGGTCGGTCCCGGATACTGCATTCGGCCGTTGCCGCTGGCGTAGCCCCAAACGGGTACTCTGTCGCCGCCGGCTCGATTGATGTAGTCCTCCTTGGCGGTGAGTTCGAAGTTGGGGCCGGTAATACCGTCGATGGCGGCGGCTGCCGAATAGCCCCATGCGCCGATCAGCAGCAGGGTGTATAAAGCGGATGATCGTTGGTACCGGACAGCCGCGTTGCGGATGGCCCGTAGGGCCGTTATGGCGGCATCCTTGCCGACGATGCCGCGGGCGGCCGCGGGAGGGGCGCACATGGCTCGGACGATATCCGCATCGGAACCGTCCCGGGGCGTGTTGTTGTAAACGTCGCCCTGCCCCCCGAATTTGCGGGAAACAAGAGCGACATGGGATAAGTGACAGGCGGTCGAGGCTGTCTCCGGCCTCGTGCTCAGGCGAAGCGTGGACACATTCATGATTGTCTCCTCCTTGGTGACGTGCTTGCCGCCGCGCATCCGTCCGGCGGGTTGAGTCAGTCGAATCAGGGCATTTCGCAGTTTCCGAAGAGTTCGATATGGACCGCACCGATGGGGGTTCGAAGACCGAAACACGAATTGATGAGGTTTCCGCCTTGGTCGAATGTCGGTGCTGCGGCTTTGGTCGTCGTCATTTCCGGCGATTGGACGACGGTTGAAAGGCGAAGCCTAAAAGTCGGGAGAACGGGGGCGGGGGTCTGAGACCCTTCGGAAGACCGGAAATACGCGTGATGTCGCAGAATTCGAGCATCCATGCCCATCCTCCCTAAGACCGATGTTTTTCAAGCGAGCGTCAGCACGACGTCCCGTCGCTCGGCATCCGTACCGGGCGATGGGGCTAGAGTATTGAAAGGAGGCTAATAGGAAACTAAGGTGAATGCTGTATTCGGCGGCCTGTCGATACTGTAGCTTGTAGCGGCGATCGGATCCGGCTAGCCTGCCGAGGGATCTTCAGAGAACAGGCCTGGATTTCAAAAGTTTACGGCGGAAGCACGACGTTTTTTGGCCCGGCCCATCAGTCAATACCGTTTTAGGGAAGCTTTGAATAAGCCCTTTCCCCCTGGCAGAGGGTTGGGTGAGGGCCTGTTAAATCAATCAATTGCACAGGTCGCTTCTCCGAATTGGAGACTTAATCAGAGCTTCCTTGAGTTAGGCCGTCACCGCGGCAGGCACGCGTCGCGATTGAAGCGGCCGTTTGCGGTTGGGACTGCCGGCACGCAGGGCACAGGTCCCAAGCCGTCCTTGGCGGTGGCTCGAAATGCCGGTAAGGTATCGCGCACGTCCATTTAGGGCGATGCCTAAGAGCCCGAATCCGTCAGGCACGACTGGACCAATTTCGAAATTTCCGCGCCGCTGGCCGCGTCCTTGGAGAGAAAGTAATCGGCGCCGCATGCGGAAGCCGCTTCGCGATATTCGATGGCATCGTAGCTGGTCAGGATGATGACGGCGGGAGAATAAACCTCCTTTATCTTGCGTGTCAGTGCGAGACCGTTTTCGTCGGGCAGCTTGATATCCATGAAAATCAGTTCCGGCCGCGAGCGGTCGATGATTCTCATTGCCGCTTCGCCGTTTTCGGCCTCGGCAATGCCGAACCGGGCGAACTCGCTACTCAAGAATGCCTTGAGAGAGCGCCGAAACGATGCATTGTCGTCGACGATCAATATTCTGCACATGATCGTTAGATTCCCTGGTAAAAACGGAAAGCGTCATTCCCTTGCGTGCCGACGATGGATTTGCCGAACGACGGCACGTCGCTTATCCGATTGTTCGACCCTACACGCTCGTTTTGTTTGAGGCACTAAGCATTTTTGCTTATTTGGCTCGAGCCCGAAGCCGTAGAAGATCAGGAGAAACAAGGTAGCGTTTTCTCATGGAAGCAAAAAAACGAATCTGCCTCGCGGAGGATCACACGATTTTGCGGGAAGGCTTACGGATGCTTTTGTCGCAAGACCCGGAACTCGAGGTCGTGTGCGAAGTCCATGACGGGCTGGAACTCATCCGCAGGTGCCGCGAGCCGGAAGCGGATCTGATCCTGCTAGACCTCTCCATGCCCAGGGTGGGGGGGCTGGAGGCGATCCGGGAAATCAAAAGGCGTGTGCCGCAATCGAAGATCCTGGTCCTCACGGTACACGATGTCGAAGAGTACATTCATGCGGCCCTAAGAGCAGGTGCGGACGGATATCTCTTGAAGGACGCCACCCAGGCGGAGTTGCGCATCGCCATTCACAGCGTATTGATGGGGAAAATCTATTTGAGTCCGAGTGTCTCGGCAAAAGTCGTGAAAGGATATCTGCAAATCAAGACCGCCGAAGAACCCCGGTCGATCTGGGACAGCCTGACTCACCGGGAACGGGAGCTTTTGAAATTGATCGGCGAGGGCCACAAGAACAAGGAAATCGCGCAATATCTGCATCTCAGCGTGAAGACCGTGGAAACACATCGCGCCAACCTGATGAAGAAGCTGGATCTTCACAGCGCGGCTGCGCTGACGGCTTATGCGATAGAGCAAGGGCTGGTGTTGAAATAGTATGGATGCCTTGGCGATGCTGCAGGACTTCCCGGTGTGCCGGGCCGTAGAGCTTTCGTCGGCAATCCCTTGCCGACGAAGCCGCTCGAACGGGCCGTGACGTCGGGAAAGGCTTCCCGATCTACAGGGTGGCACGGTTGTAGGTCGGCAATCCCTTGCCGACGCAGCCGCTCGAACGGGCCGTGACGTCGGGAAAGGATTCCCGACCTACAGGGTGGCACGGTTGTAGGTCGGCAATCCCTTGCCGACGCAGCCGCTCGAACGGGCCGTGACGTCGGGAAAGGCTTCCCGACCTACAGGGTGGCACGGTTGTAGGTCGGCAATCCCTTGCCGACGCAGCCGCTCGAACGGGCCGTGACGTCGGGAAAGGCTTCCCGACCTTGTATTATGAATTCCGTGTGGTTCGGAAGGGGTTGGAGAAGACTCCCGACCGGTCACCACAGGCCTGGAGGGCGCTCCAGGTTTGAGCGACTGGATGCCGTTCCCGCCCTTGGGACACCAAGCCCGTTGCGTAGATCGATGCAGCAGTCGCTCACCCTCATCGAGCGATCGAACAGTATCTTCGGCCCGGCTTGCCGGCAGCCCGCATTCACAAGGTAGATCATTTGAGGTTCATGATGCCCACGTTTTATCTCGGAATTGATGTCGCCAAAGCCAAACTGGACTGCGCGTTACGCCTCCCCAACGGGAAGTTCCGAACCAAAGTCATCGCCAACTCCCAAGACGGGTTCGCCACCCTCGTCACTTGGCTCACCGGCCCAGAGGCACGGAATGTTCACGTGTGTATGGAAGCCACTGGGGTGTATTGGGAAGACGTCGCCCAGTGCTTGGCTACCCAAGGGTTCACTGTCAGCGTCATCAACCCCGCCCAAATCAAAGCCTATGCCGCTTCCCGCTTAACCCGGACCAAAACCGATGCCGTCGATGCGCGCCTCATCGCCGAATTTTGCGCCGAGCGCCATCCGCCTCCCTGGCAGGCGAGAAGCGAAGCCGAAATCGCCTTACGCGCGCTCGTGTTGCGTCTGGATGCGTTGCAAGCCCTGCGGACCCAGGAAAGTAACCGCCTGGAGGTCGCCCGGGACGCGGTGCGCACCAACATTCAAGAACACCTGAATTGGCTCGATCAGCAGATCAAGAGCCTGATCAAAACCATCAATGAGCACATCGACTCTAACCCCGATCTGAAGGGGAAGCGCGAATTACTCGAGAGCATCCCCGGTATCGGGGAACGCACCATCGCCATTCTGCTCGCCTTCTATGCCGAGCCCAGCCGCTTCGCCAATAGCCGACAAGCCGTCGCCTTCGCCGGGCTCGACCCGCGCCGGCAGGAGTCCGGAACGAGCGTGAAAACCAAGCCGCGGCTGTCCAAAGTCGGCCATGCCTTCTTGCGCAAAGCCCTCTACATGCCGGCCATGGTGATCCTGTATAAGACCGCTTGGGGCCAGCCCTTCAAGAACCGTCTCGCGCTCTCGGGCAAGCCCGCCAAGCTCATCATCGGTGCCATGATGCGCAAGCTCCTCCAGGTCGCTTTCGGCGTCCTCAAGTCCGGAAAACCCTTCGATCCAGCACTCCATGGCACTTGACCCGGATAACAGTATCTACAAGGGTGTACGGTTGTAGGTCGGCGATCCCTTGCCGACGAAGCCGCTATTCCGGAATGGCCGTGCGGGAGGTAATGAAAATTCCCTAGCTAGGCCATACCGCGCGAATGATAGTTCCCGTTCCGGACGAAGAATCGATGTGCAAGGATCCGCCCGAGCTTTCGCAGCGCTGACGCATCCCCGCGAGACCCAGCCCGCGTTCCCCTAAATCGCCTTTCAACACCTCGCCGACGTCGAACCCGCAACCGTTGTCGGTGACGATGAGTTCGATCGCGGCCCCGGTCTTTCCTAATCCAAGGACGACGCGATCCGCTTTGGCATGTTTCGCGACATTGTTCAAGGCTTCCTGAACGATTCGGTAAATCGTGGTTCTCAATTTGGCGGGTACGTCGCCTTCCTGTATCTCGATTTGTTTTTCGATGGCGATATTGGCGTAGATGTCCTGAAACGTACGACAGTGCCAGCTCAAAGTTGCGAGAAGCCCCAAATCGTCGAGAATCGCCGGCCGCAAATCCATTGAAATTCGCCTCACCTCGAAGATGGCCTCCTGGATCACGGGCAGGAGTGCCCGCAAGGATCTCAGGCCCGATGCGACCTGGCCGCCTTCGAGCAGAACGTTGACGTTGTCCAGACTGAACTTGATGGCGCTAAGATACTGCCCGACGGTGTCGTGAAGTTCGGAAGCGATGCGCTTGCGTTCTTGTTCCTGGGCGCTTAGAAGCTTTTCCGACAGAAGTTTGAGCTCGTGTTTCGATCGTAAAACGACGTCGTTCAACCGTTTTTCGGGGGTAAGGTCGACGACGTTTCCGAGAATGGCGGGAGATCCGTTGTGCGCGATTGGGACCTCGCTCCGCCTGATCCAGAAGAGTTCACCGTCGTTCCTGACGCCTCTCGCTTTGTGCGCGGACGGTCTCCTCGGGAAGCCGGGAGGGCTTTCCTCCGAGTTCCGGTGGTCGACGTGAAACAGGCGAGCGGGCGGCATGCCGATCAGCCGCTCCTTCGGATAGCCGAAAATTTTTGCCAGTTTATCGTTGGCATAGACGAATTTGCCGTTTTGGACAATATATACGCCGACCAGTAAACAGGCGTCGAAGACCTGCGCTAAAAGCCGTTGGGAGGATAGGGCATCCGTCTCGCGGGTATTGCCGAGGTTCGGGGATGATTCCTCGGGGCCGACGGTTTGCTGATAGGCATAAGGCAGGGGCGAGCCGGTATTCGATATCAAGAAACCGCGAGCAATGGTTTCGAGTATTCGGCGCAACCATTCGACGGTTTTTTTCCTTTCGGTCATCCTTGTTCTCCGCTCGAGTCCGTAAATTAAGCTGACGATTGATTCCCCAATGGAGCGCGACGCCTTCAAACCCGGACGCCACCTCATCCGGATGGCTGCGTACGAACGCTCCTTGCGAAATATAAACGAAACGTGAACGTTCGAGCTACGTATATCGACGAGGCACGGTATTTTCCGCCCTTCGTTTTCTCTCGCGGGCGGGACGGAACGATCCGCGCGCGCTCGCCAAGGCGCCGTTTCTTACGCTAAAACGCTTCTTCCCAGGATTTGGAAAGAACCATGGCCGAGTGAATGATTCCGACCATGGAATAGGTCTGCGGAAAATTGCCCCACATTTCTCCGGTTTGGGGGTCGATATCCTCGGACAATAGGCCCAGGTGGTTGCGGCAGCTGAGCATTTCCTCGAACATGCCGCGGGCGTCTTCCGTTCTGCCGATGGCTGCGAGCGCGCCTATCATCCAGAAGGTGCAGATGTTGAACGCATTTCGGGGGGCGCCGAAGTCGTCCGGGTCCATGTAGCGCATCATGTGATTGCCGCGGCGCAGTTCCTTTTCCACCGCCTCGACGGTGCCGATGAAGCGGGGGTCGTCCGCCGCCAGAAATTGCAGATCGTGCAGGAGCAGGAGGCTGGCATCGAGTTCGGAGCCGCCGAAGCTTCCGACGAAGGTATTGCGTTCCGGATCGTAGGCGTTCGCCTCGATTTCGGTCCGAATCCGCTCCGCCTGAGCGTGCCAATACTGGCCGCGGTCATACAACTCCATGTGATCGGCGATGCGCGCCAGCCGGTCGCAGCCGGCCCAGCACATGATCGCCGAAAATGTGTGGACGCGGGAAAAGCCGCGGAACTCCCACAGGCTTGCGTCCGGCACGTTGTATAGCCTGGTGCATTGGCGGCCGAGATTTTCCAGGCGTTCGAACAGACGCCGGTCTCCAGGATGGGCCAGGCGGCGGTCGAAGAAGGCCTGGGTGGCGGCCATGATCACGCTGCCGTAGATATCGTTCTGGATGTGCTCGTAGGCCTGATTGCCGACGCGTACCGGTCTGTGATTGCGATAGCCCCGGAGCGAGCGAATCGTGCACTCGATCAGTTTTTTCTCGAGCGCGATGCCGTAGACCGGCTGAAGTAGTCTATCGTCGGCCACGGCGGCAATATTCGAGATGTAGTCCAGATATTCTTCCATGGTGCCGGTCGCTCCCAGCCGGTTGAGCGCGCTCACCACGAAATAGGCGTCGCGCAGCCAGCAATAGCGATAGTCCCAGTTGCGTTCCGTGCCGGCCGCTTCGGGGATCGATGTGGTCATGGCGGCAATGACGGCGCCGGTTTCCTCGAAACAGCACAGCTTGAGGGTGATGGCGGCGCGGATTACCGCTTTCTGCCATTCGAAAGGTATGGAGAGCGATCGGGTCCATTCACGCCAGTACTGCAAGGTTTGTTCATAGCTTTCGCGGGTGGCTTCGGCGACCGTATAGCGCAGCGGTTCGTCGGGACCGAAAGTGAGCGCCGAAGGCTCTTCCAGCAAGAACGGTGTTTCGTCCAGGATGTAAGAGACCGGCATGTCCGTGCTCATGCGGAAACAGGTCCCGGGCGCAACATATTGGATATAGTTCGACCCCTGGATGGTTTGCATGGGCCTGGCGCCGTAATCATAGGTCGGACGCATTCTGATGGAAATCCGCGGCGTTCCGTTGATCGGCTGAAGCCTTCGGATCAGCCGCTGCGAACGATGCATATGGCCGTATCGTCTGAAGCGGGGCGCGAAATCGGTAATCTGCACTGCGGCGCCGTGCTGGTCGTAAAGCGTGGTAACCAGGATTGCGGTGTTGTGCTCGTAGTGCTGTTCGCTATGCGAGAAATCGTCGATTACGATATCGAAGAATCCTTCCTGAACGTCATCCTCATCGCCGTTGATCAGGCTGCAGAAGATCGGATCGCCGTCGAAGCGGGGCAGGCAGCACCAGACGACGCGCCCTTTGCGGTCGATCAGAGCGCTGTACATGCAGTTGCCGATAATGCCGAGTTCGAGATTGCTCATAGCGGTTCCCTCTTCGTTTTGAAGGTTTGAAGCAGTGCACCTCGACGGGCGCCATATCACCGAAGGCGCTTCGACAGGTGACAGGTTCAATGGTTCCGCAAAAAACTTTCTCCGGTGTCCGCGTCGAAAAGATGAATCTTGGCGGCGTGGTACGCCAATTCAATCTGATCGCCGCGTTGAAGCGGGAGGTCGGGCGGCGCACGGACGATCAGACTGGGTTTTTTGGCCCGATCGGGTCCCGGCTCGCCAAGCAACGATTCGTCCGGTGCAGCCGGGAGCGACAGCAGCGGATGGACATGAAGATAAAGGTCGGCGCCCAGCCATTCGGCTAGGGTGATTTTGGCCTGAAAGACGGTTTCGGCTCGATGCGCCTTTTTCGGCAGGTAAAAATGCTCCGGACGGATGCCGACGACGACATTACGGCCACCGACCCGTTCGAAGGAGAAAGAAGCCGGGAGGGGGCAAGGTCCCATGGGGAGCAGCAGGCGCTCATCGCGGATCTCGGCATTCAGAAAATTCATCGAAGGCGAGCCGATGAAACCTGCGACGAATTCGTTACGGGGGGTATCGTACAGTTCCCTGGGCGTTCCGATTTGCTGGACTTCGCCGCTTCGCAGTATTGCTACCCGGTCACCCAGCACCATGGCTTCGGTCTGGTCGTGGGTGACATAAACGGTCGTAATGCCCAGACGCTTCTGCAGAGCCGCGATTTCGCCGCGCATTTGAACACGCAGCCTGGCGTCCAGATTCGATAAGGGTTCATCCAATAGGAACACCTGGGGTCTACGCACGATCGCCCGTCCCATGGCGACGCGCTGGCGCTGTCCGCCGGAGAGGTCCGAGGGCCTGCGGTTGAGCAGCGGCTCCAGCTGGAGGATGGCCGCAACCTCGTCCACTCTCTGCCTGATTTCCTTGCGCGCCAGTTTGGCCAGTTTGAGCGGAAAAGCAATGTTATCCCCGACGGTCATGTGAGGATAGAGCGCGTAGCTCTGGAACACCATGGCCATGTTTCTGTCCTTGGGATCGAGTTCGTTGACTCTTCGTCCGTCGATGCGGAGTTCGCCTTCGGTGATGTCTTCCAGACCGACGATCATATTGAGCAGGGTCGATTTGCCGCAGCCGGACGGTCCCACCAGAATGAAGAACTCCCCGTCTTTGACAGTGAAATTCGCCTTTCTGACCGCCCACGCTCCACCGGCGTAGCGCTTGCTGACATGATCGAAGACAATTTCGGCCATTTCTTCTCCTACTGATTTATCAGCCCTTGACGGCTCCGGCGGTAAGCCCGGCTATGATGCGGCGCTGGAATACCAAAACCAGCGCGGTGACGGGAATCGTGACCACGACCGAAGCGGCGGCGATGGAACCGGTGGGCAGTTCGAACTGGGAGCTTCCGGTGAAGAAGGCTATGGCGACCGGTACCGTGCGAGCGCGATCGGTCGAGGTGAGGGAGGCGGCGAACAAAAAATCGTTCCACGCGAAAATGAAGACCAGAATCGCCGAGGCGAAGATGCCCGGCACCACCAGGGGCAGAATGATCAGCCGAAAGGCTTGCGCCGGTGTGGCGCCGTCGACTCGGGCTGCTCGCTCCAGGTCCCACGGAATCTCCCGGAAAAAAGCGGTCAAGGTCCAGATGGCGAGCGGTAGGGTGAAGCTCAGATAGGGGAGAATCAGGCCCGGCCAGGTATCGAAAAGCTCCAGAGTGCGCCAGAGTTCGAATAGGGGGCCGATCACCGAGACCGGCGGAAACATGGCGACTGCGAGCGTACAGTAAAAAATCCAGCGCTTGCCGCGAAACTCGAGCCGAACGATGGCGTAGGCCGCGAAGATGGCGATCAGTATGGACAAGCCGGTCGCGATCGAAGCGATGCCGACCGAGTTCAGGAGCGCTGCCGGAAATTGCGGGTCGGCGAAGACCGCTCGGTAGTGTTCCAGGCTCAGTGTGTTCGGGAAAAATCGCGCATCTCCGAGTTCGTACCCCGGCTTGAGCGACAGCGATACGATCCAGATGACCGGCAGCAGGGCGTAAGCAATGGCGAGGAGACCTCCCAAGCTCTCGAGTAGCCGATCCGTTCGTGCGAATCTCAGTGCCATATCATCAATCCTTGCGGAGCAACGGCGTTCCGAAGCCCTTGATGAACAACAGTGCGATGGCGAGCGTGCACGAGAAGATCAGCACGGATACCGCCGAGCCCAAGCCCAGATTTAGTCTGACAATCAGCGTGTTGTATCCGATCACCGACACCGATTCGGTGCCGTGAGCGCCGCGTGTCAGAACATAAACCGAGTCGAAAATGCGAAACGCATCCAGGCTTCGGAACAACAGGGCCACCAGAATGGATGGCTTGACCAGGGGCAGGGTGATCAGCCGGAAACGCTGCACTGCGGACGCTCCATCGACTTTAGCCGCTTTCAGTACATCGTCGGGTATCAAGCTCAAGCCGGCGAGCAGCAAAAGAGCCATGAAAGGCGTCGTTTTCCAGACCTCGCTGAAGATGATGACGGCGAAAGCCGACCAGTGTTCGTTGAGCCAGGCGCGTTCGATACCGAACAGGCTGTTGACGAAGCCGGTGGTTGGATCGAACGCGAACTTCCAGGCCAGAGCGGCGACCACCGTGATGATGGCGTAAGGTACTAGGACCGCCGAACGGAGCGCACTGCGTCCGAACACCGCTCTATGCATGAGCAGCGCGAGAGCGAATCCGAGCACCAGTTCGAAAAAAACCGAAACCGTCGTGATCAGAAGTGTATTCCAGAGTGCCTGCCACCAGACCTCGGAACTTAACACGCTGAAATAGTTGCGAAGAGCCACAAAATCGGGGTCGGCGGTATGACGCAGGTCGTAGCGATAAAGTGAAAGACGGACGGCGTAGAACACGGGGTAGGCCGTGACCAGAGCCATCGCGCTCAGGGCGGGAGCGCACAAAAGCCAGCCCTTGAGGTTCTGGGCACGCCTCATAGCAAACCTTCCGAACGCAGTGCGCGCTGCACGGCCTTCTTTAAACGAGCCGCATCCCGAGCCGGCTTGATGTCGCGCATCGGATGGAGGGTGCGGCTGATGGCCAGGGAAATATCGGTGTACAGCGGTGTCCGGGGACGCTCCACCGCGTCTTTCAATGTCGCACGAAGCAGATCCGCGAACGGCAGCCGGCGGCGTACCGCGGGATGGTCGTAGAGGGCGTATAAAGTCGGCGGAAGCCCGCCCCGTTCCGCAGCGATCCGCTGGTTGTCCTTGCTTGCCAGGCATTCCGCCGCATCGAATGCGAGTTCGGGATAGCGTGAATACGTGCTGACGGCGAGATCGATTCCGCCGACCGTCACCCGGCTGGGTCGGTCCGGAACGACTCCGGGCCAGCGCGTCCAGCCCATGTTCGCCGCTACCTCGGGCGCGTTTTGGAGCGCGCTGGGCCAGACGAAGCCGTAATTCAGCATGAATGCCGAACGGCCGGTCTCGAAAGCGAGCCGCGCCTGGTCTTCCCGGTTGGTCGACAGCCCGGGATCGGCTGCGCGAGAAGTCGCCAACCGCTTCATAACGTTTAGAGCTTTCCGGGTGGGCTCCGGCTCCAGGGAGACCTGGCTTCCGTCCGCGTCCAGAACCTTGCCGCCCGCCGAGGCGAGCAGGGACACGAAAAGGACGGTAAGACCTTCATAGCGTTCACCCTGGGCCTGGATTCGATTGTTCCTGTCCAGCTTCTCCGCGAGCTCGATCATCTCGTCCCAGGTCTTCGGCGGTTTCCGGATCCGGTCGGTCCGGTACCAGAGAAGCTGGACGTTGGTCGTGAACGGCGTTGCCCAAAGCATGTTCTTATAAGTGGCGGTTTGAACTGCGATTGGAAAGCGGCCGGCAGACGCCCGCCGTGTCGCTCTCGTCGGCCATTCGCGGATCCAGCCGGCTTCCGCGAATTCGGCGGTCCAGATGACGTCCATGCCGATGATGTCAATGGATTCGTCGCCGGCGGCGAGGCGGCGCGTCAATTGTTCCCGCTGCTGATCGGCATCGGCCGGCAGCGAGACGACATCGATGCGGTATCGCTCCCGCGCCGCCTCGGTACAGCGCCGTGCGGCCTCCCGGAAAGCACCGGAGGGTTCGTCGAATACATACCAGGTCAAACGAAGCGGTCCAGCCGGTTCCGGATCGCGGCAGGAACTGGTCAGAATACCCAAAGAGGTTAAGAAAAGCAGACGCCATAACGTGACGAAGTGCCGCGCCGAGATTCGGACCGGCCGGCGGGCTGCTCGATTGAGGCGCCTCACAATGAGGCGGCAGACATCCATAGGGAAAGCCGCTCGTCTTCGGAATTCAGCTTAGGGCCGGAATTCGGACGTGCCCCGATAGCGGACGGCGAGACACGATGGCATTGTCGGGGCGTCCCCGGAAAACCAGGCGCAATAACGCCATGCTGGGAATGGGACGCGCGGAGGATTCACCCAAGCGGCGACATCGATTGAGTTTAGAGTCGTCGGGATCCATAAATTATTTCTAGTCTAGCCCATCGATGCGGTCAAGACCGGTTCGGGTTCAAACAGGGGTGCCCGAAGTGGAACATCGCCGCGGGTTTCGTGTCAAGTGACTTTCCGGCCTCTTTTGATCGTTTGCGCCGAACGTATTGCCGGCGAATTCTTCTAATTCGTGAAGAGGACAATACCGCGGAGGAAATTCGAGTCGGGCCATCGCTTAAGTATTGTGTATCACTCGGCAAGCAGTGCGAAACAATTTTGTTACATGCTCGAGGAGGTTTTCTTTGGCATAAAGTTTTTCTTTGGTGTCTCGCAGCCGAGGAACCGAAATATGTTAGGCTACGTCTTAGCGGTAAGAGCCGCGAGCGCCGCATACCATTGTGCGGATGGATTAGTCAGCCACGTTCGCTATGATAGGGACAGTAAATACGCTCGTTGTCTCAACCGGCAACATATCGAACGAGGCAGCTTGCGGTCATCTCGCCGAAGACGTTAAGACCTTTTTGAGCATCTGCTGATTGCAGAGGAGACCTCGCATCTATGGGTATCTTCGATCACTATCAATCCCGCTACGAGAAAGCGCGCGAAGAAGAGTATTCGCTTCAGGAATATTTAGAAATCTGCCGTAAGGATCCGACAGCCTACGCCAGCCCTGCCGAGCGCATGCTGATCGCCATCGGCGAGCCAGAGCTGGTCGACACCCGGCTCGATCCGCGTCTTTCGCGCATTTTTGCCAACAAAGTCATCAAGCGCTATCCGGCTTTTGCCGATTTCTTCGGCATGGAGGAAACCATCGAGCAGATCGTGGCTTTCTTCCGCCACGCGGCTCAGGGGCTGGAAGAGCGCAAACAGATTCTGTACTTGCTGGGCCCGGTCGGAGGCGGTAAGTCTTCGCTGGCCGAGAAGTTGAAGCACCTCATGGAGCAGGTGCCGTTTTACGCCATCAAGGGTTCGCCCATTAACGAATCGCCGCTGGGATTGTTCGATCCCGAGGAGGACGGCCCGATTCTCGAAAACGAATACGGCATTCCGCGCCGATATTTCAATACGATCATGTCGCCCTGGGCGGTGAAGCGCCTGCACGAGTACAATGGCGACATCACCAAGTTCCGCGTCGTCAAGGTGCGTCCGTCCATGCTCGACCAGCGGGCGGTGTCGAAGACCGAGCCGGGCGACGAGAACAACCAGGACATTTCGTCCTTGGTCGGCAAGGTCGACATCCGGAAGCTCGAGCGCTTCAGCCAGGATGATCCCGATGCCTACAGCTTCTCCGGCGGCCTCTGCCTCGGCAACCGCGGCATCATGGAATTCGTGGAGATGTTCAAGGCGCCGATCAAGGTGCTGCATCCTCTCCTGACCGCCACTCAGGAAGGGAATTACAAAGGCACGGAGGGGCTTTCGGCCATCCCCTTCGAGGGCATCATCATGGCCCATTCGAACGAGTCCGAGTGGCTGCAGTTCAAGAACAACAAGAATAACGAGGCGTTTCTGGACCGCGTCTACGTGGTCAAGGTGCCTTATTGCCTTAGGGTTTCGGAAGAGATCAAGATTTACGAGAAGCTGCTTATCCATAGCTCGCTATCCGATTCGCCGTGTGCGCCGCACACCTTGAAAATGCTGGCGCAATTCGCGGTGCTGTCGAGGCTTAAGGAGCCGGAGAACTCGAACATTTACTCGAAAATGCGGGTCTATGACGGCGAGAATCTGAAGGATACCGACCCGAAGGCGAAGTCGTATCTGGAATACCGGGACTTCGCCGGGGTGGACGAAGGAATGACCGGGCTTTCCACGCGCTTCGCGTTCAAGATCCTGTCGAAAGTGTTCAACTTCGACCATTCCGAAGTCGCGGCTAACCCTGTTCACTTGCTTTACACGATCGAACAGCAGATTCCTCAGGAGCAGTTCCCGCCGGAGGTGCAGGAGCGTTATTTGCGCTTCATCAAGGAATTCCTGGTACCGCGCTATGTCGATTTCATCGGCAAGGAAATCCAGACCGCCTACCTGGAATCGTATTCCGAGTACGGACAGAACATCTTCGACCGCTACGTCACCTATGCCGACTACTGGATACAGGACCAGGAGTATCGCGATCCCGATACGGGCGAGAGTTTCGACCGCAGGGCGCTCAACGAGGAGCTCGAGAAGATCGAAAAGCCGGCCGGCATCAGCAATCCCAAGGATTTTCGCAACGAGGTGGTGAACTTCGTGCTGCGCGCCCGCGCCAAGAACGCCGGCAAGAATCCGGCTTGGACCAGCTATGAAAAGTTGCGTGCGGTCATCGAAAAGAAGATGTTCGCCAATACGGAGGAACTGCTTCCGGTGATCTCCTTCAATGCCAAGGCATCGCTGGACGATCAGAAGAAGCATGAGGAATTCGTGAACCGCATGGTTCACAAAGGGTACACGCCCAAACAGGTGCGACTGTTGTGCGAATGGTATCTCAGGGTGCGCAAGTCCTCCTAACCGAGCGATAGGTATTCAAGCCCATGAGCCAATTTATTGACCGCCGTTTGAACCCCAAGAACAAAAGCGCTGTCAACCGGCAGCGCTTTCTTCAGCGCTTCCGCGGCCAGATCCGCAAAGCCGTTGCGGACGCGGTTGCCAAGCGCTCGGTGACCGACGTAGAGCGTGGCGAAAAGATTCAGATTCCGACCAAGGATATTTCGGAACCGACGTTTCGGCACGGCTACGGCGGGCGGCGGGAAATCGTGCAACCCGGCAACAAGGAATTCATCGCGGGCGACAAGGTCCCTCGGCCGGAAGGCGGCGAGGGCGGTTCCGGCAACCGCGCCAGTGACAGCGGCGAGGGCATGGATGAATTCGTATTCGAGTTGTCTCGCGAAGAGTTCCTGGAATTCATTTTCGAAGATTTGGAACTGCCGAACATGGTGAAGCGGCAATTGGCGAGGGAAGCCGCCTTCAAGAGCCAGCATGCGGGCTTTACCAGTGACGGATCTCCCTCAAACCTGCATGTCATCCGTTCCATGCGGGAGGCCCTGGCGCGACGAACGGCCCTGCGCGCGCCATCGGCGGACCGCAAGCGGGAGCTGGAAGCCCAGCTCGCGGCCCTGCTCGATGAGGAAAAGCCTGACGAGGAGCATGTCGCCGAATTGAGCGAGGAGATCGCCATGCTGGAGCGCAAAATTCGGGCCGTGCCGTTTCTCGACACGCTGGATCTGCGTTACCGGAATCGCATTCAGGTTCCGAAGCCGAGCACCCAGGCCGTGATGTTTTGCCTGATGGACGTATCCGGCTCCATGGACGAAGTAAAAAAGAATCTCGCTAAACGCTTCTTCTTGCTGCTATACCTGTTTCTCACGCGGAATTACGAAAAGACGGACGTGGTCTTCATTCGCCATCACACGGTGGCACTGGAAGTGGACGAGCAGGATTTCTTCTATTCGCGGGAAACCGGCGGGACGGTGGTTTCGAGTGCGCTCGAGATGATGAAAGACATCATTCGCGACCGCTATCCTTCGGATGACTGGAACATCTACGGCGCGCAAGCGTCCGACGGCGACAACTGGCCCGAGGATTCGACGAATTGTTCGCGCTTGCTGATCGAGGATATCATGCCGAGCGTGCAGTATTACGCCTATATCGAGATCAATAACCACGAGCCCCACAGCCTGTGGATGGAATACGAAAAGGTTGCGGAATACTGGCCGAATTTCGCCATGCAGCCGATTTACAGCGCCGCGGACATTTATCCCGTCTTTAGAGAACTCTTCAAGAAGCAGCAGGCATGAGGCGCAAACCTATTTCCGAAGGCTCCGAATGGACTTTCGATCTCCTTCAGAGCTACGACATCGAGATCGGCCGAATCGCGGCGGATTTCTGCCTGGATACTTACCCGAACCAAATCGAGGTCATCACCTCGGAACAGATGATGGACTGCTATTCGAGCACCGGCATGCCGGTGTTCTACCCACACTGGTCTTTCGGCAAGCAGTTTCTGACGGTCGAGAAAAGTTATCGGCGCGGGTACATGGGCCTGGCCTACGAGCTGGTCATCAACTCCAACCCGTGTATCGCCTATCTCATGGAAGAGAACAGCATGACCATGCAGGCGCTGGTCATCGCCCATGCTTGTTACGGCCATAATTCCTTTTTCAAGAACAATTACCTTTTCAAGACCTGGACCAACGCCGACGCCATCATCGATTACCTGGTGTTCGCCCGCAATTACATCGCCGAATGCGAAGAGCGTTACGGCGTCGCGGCCGTCGAGGAGCTGCTGGACTCCTGCCATGCCTTGATGAACTACGGCGTCGACCGTTACCGCCGGCCGCCGCCGCTTTCGATGAGCGAGGAGAAGCATAGACAGAAGGAGCGGGAGGAATATCTTCAGTCGCAGATCAACGATCTATGGTTGCGGACCGTTCCCAAGAAGGAAAGATACTTTCACGACCCGACGCCCCAGTTTCCGGCCGAGCCCGAGGAGAATCTGCTCTATTTCTTCGAAAAGAACGCGCCGCTGCTGGAATCCTGGCAGCGCGAAGTCATCCGGATCGTCCGCAAGATTGCGCAATACCTCTATCCGCAGCGTCAAACCAAGGTGATGAACGAGGGTTGGGCAACTTTCTGGCACTATACCCTGCTGAATAAGCTGTATGACGAAGGGCTGGTGACCGACGGTTTCATGCTGGAATTTTTGCAATCGCACACCAACGTCATCAGTCAGCCGCCGTACTACAGCAATTATTTTTCGGGCATCAATCCATACGCCTTGGGGTTCGCCATGATGAGCGACATTCGGCGCGTCTGCGAGCATCCCACCGATGAAGATCGCAGATGGTTCCCCGATCTCGCCGGCAGCGACTGGGTCAAGGCAATGGACTTCGCCATGCGTAATTTCAAGGACGAGAGCTTCATCGCCCAATATCTTTCGCCCCAGGTCATTCGGGACTTCAAGTTGTTTAGCGTGCTCGACGACGACTTGAACGACGAACTGGAAATCACCCATATTCATGATGAGGACGGCTATCGAGCCGTTCGCCAGGTACTCTCGGATCAATACAACCTCGGCACCTTGGAGCCCAGCATTCAGGTCTATCGGGTAGATACCCGGGGCGA
Source organism: Methylocaldum marinum (assembly GCF_003584645.1). GTDB lineage: Bacteria > Pseudomonadota > Gammaproteobacteria > Methylococcales > Methylococcaceae > Methylocaldum > Methylocaldum marinum. Next base: position 1,527,118 of record NZ_AP017928.1, on the reverse strand, counting down.
CCGGTCCTTGACCCTGCGCCATTACCAGCATTATCGCCGTCCCTTGGGCGAGAGCACCAACGAGATGCTGCGGCATGTACGGCGGCTGTGGGGATTCAAGGCGCGACTCGAAACCGTGGATGAGAACGGACGGATCCAGAAATCTTACGAATGCGATTGAACGGGATTTGTTCCTGGCCGGATGGAGGGTGTGCCGTGGACTATGAGGATGTTCTCGAATCCTAGACCAGACGGTTTTCCCAAGCCGAAGACCTGGTTGGGGATGCCTTCACGGGGGCGGACAGTCCTTCGGAGAACGCCGCGTGTAACAATGTGACCGCCAAGACCCATCTTGATGATCTCCACCTGCTGATAAGTCTCCTCCCGCAGGAGCTCCAGAAATCGCTCGCGCAGCAAGGGCAGGGAAACTTGCTCGAAATCATCCTGGATCTGGGGCGTGTACCGCAGGCGCGTTATCCCCACGCCGCTCTCAATTTATCGAATCAACCGGTGACCCGCGAAGAACTCGACGCCGTGATCGGCGCGGTGGGCGAATTCGGCGCGGACAACCGGGCCGGCATTGAGGGTACTTTGCATCGTATCTCCGCCATACGCAATCGGCGGGGCCAGATCATCGGCCTGACGCTGCGCGTGGGGCGCGCGGTATTCGGAACCATCGATCTGATCCGGGATCTGGTGGAGAGCGGCAAGAGTCTTTTGCTGCTCGGGCGTCCCGGTGTCGGAAAGACGACCAAGCTTCGTGAAGTGGCAAGGGTTCTGGCCGACGATTTCGGCAAGCGTGTGGTCGTGATCGATACCTCCAACGAAATCGCCGGCGACGGCGACATCCCTCACCCGGCCATAGGCAGCGCCCGGCGCATGATGGTGGCGCATCCGGATCGGCAGCATGCGGTGATGATCGAGGCGGTGGAGAACCATATGCCGGAAGCGATCATCGTCGACGAAATCGGCACCGCTTCCGAGGCCATGGCCGCCCGTACCATTGCCGAGCGCGGTGTCCAGCTGATAGGAACCGCCCACGGTAATACCTTGGAGAACCTGGTTTTGAATCCCACGCTGTCCGATCTGGTCGGCGGCGTGCAAACGGTCACGCTCAGCGATGACGAGGCTAGGCTTCGGGGAACGCAAAAAACCGTCAGCGAACGTAAGGCGCCGCCCACCTTCGATATCGTCGTGGAAATTACCGATAGGGACGAGGTATTCGTGCATCCGGACACGGCGCAGGCGGTCGATGCCATTCTCTGCGGTGTGCAGCCCAAGGGCGTGCGCCGGTGCGGAGCGGTCGCCGCTGAAGGGCCGAAACCCCCGAGCGAACCCGAGTCGGCGGAGGAAATGGCGAAACCGCCGTTGTTCGTCCGGTCCGACAACCAGCAGCGGCCGGTTCGTATCTACGCTTACGCACTCAGCCGCGACTCGGTGGATCGCGTGATTCGTGATCTCAACCTGGAAGCACGTACCGTGCGCTATCCGGACCAGGCCGATCTCGTCGTGACCTTACGGGCACGAGAAGAGGACGCAAGCCTGCAGCGCATCGTCCGGTCCGCCCAATTGCCCGTGCACACCGTCAAGAAAAACACGACGGCGCAGATTCGCCAGCTTTTGCGCGGCCTGTTCCATATCGTGCCCGAAGACAAACAGGACGAGGTCGGAGAGATGGTGCGCGAGACCGAGCGCGCCGTACAGCAGGTCAAGGCCGAAGGTATCATGGCGGAACTCGCGCCGCGTTCGGCTGCCTTGCGCCAGATGCAGCATCGCATCGTTACCCGCCACGGCCTATTCGCGGAAAGCATAGGCCGTGAACCATACCGGCATTTGGTGATCTACCCTATGTAACGTCCCTTACAGAAATCGGTTTATGGCCGGCCCTTTGGCGATTATCGTCAGCACTTCCGCGGGTAGCGACGAAAAGCATGGACTGGAAACTCGGCTCAAGGCGTTTTTCCACTCGCAACACCGGGAAGTTCACATTTGTGTCGCAAACAGCGGCGGCGAGGTTCCGGATCTGGCGCGGCAGGCTTTGCGCGAAAATGCGGATCCGATAGCGGCGGGAGGCGGAGACGGTACGGTCAACGCCGTTGCCTCCGTGCTCGCCGAGACCGGAAAGACGCTGGGCGTACTCCCGCTCGGCACACTCAATCATTTCGCCAAGGATCTCGGCATTCCCCTGGATCTGGACCAAGCCGCACGGATTCTTGTCGAGGGCGCGGTAGCGCAGATCGATGTCGGAGAGGTCAACGGCAAGATTTTCGTCAACAATTCCAGTCTGGGCCTGTATCCGGGTATCGTCCACGGTCGCGAGTCCTTGCAGGCACGGCTCGAATACGGCAAATGGCCGGCATTTCTTTGGGCATCGTTATCCGCCTTGCGCCGATATCCGATCCTCGAGGCCCGGTTGCGCGCCGACGACAAGGAACTTGTTCGGCATACGCCTTTCATTTTTGTCGGAAACAACCGCTACCTGGTAGAAGGATTCAATATCGGTTCACGAACGAAGCTCGATTCGGGCTGGTTGTGGCTGTATACCACGCGCGAAGCCGGCCGGCTCGGTCTTGTGAGATTCGGGCTCCGCGCGTTCTTGCGGAGTTTGTGCAACGATAAGGACTTCGACATCATGCGGACCAAGGAAATCGTGATCGAGACCAGGCACAAGCGTCGGCTTCGCGTCGCGACCGACGGCGAAGTGACCATCATGGAGACCCCGCTGTCGTATCGCATCAGGCCGGGCGCGCTACGGGTGATGGTGCCGAAAGAGAGGATCGGCGCCGGCGTAACGCCCGGTGCGAGCTAGATGCGTCCGACGCGGCCGGTCGTCCTGACCCGGCATGCCGCCCATGCGCACCGTCGTCCATCTTTCCGACCTTCATTTCGGACGCGTCGATTCGACTCTGGTCGACCCGCTGACCCGTGCTGTCCGGGAACTGAAACCCGATCTGGTCGTAATCTCGGGCGATCTCACCCAGCGTGCAAGAACGACCCAGTTTATCGAGGCCCGCCGGTTTCTGGACGGGTTGCCCAAGCCGCGGATCGTGGTGCCGGGCAACCATGACGTACCGCTCTATAACCTGCCGGCGCGTTTTCTTGGGCCGTTCGTGAAATACCGGTACTACATCAGCGAAAACCTTGAGCCCTTCTATGCCGACGAAGAGATCGCCGTGGTCGGCGTCAACACGGCACGTTCGCTGACCGTTAAGAACGGGCGTATCAATCAAAGACAACTGAACGGCATTTGCCAACATTTGTGCGCTTATCCCGACGTTGTTACCAAGATCGTGGTGACCCATCACCCGTTCGATCTTCCGGAAGGTTACCGCGAGGGCAGTCTGGTCGGGCGGGCGCGGATGGCCATGGACATACTCGCGCGCTGCGGCGTCGATGTGTTCCTGGCCGGGCATCTGCACGTCAGCCATTCCCGGCACACGGGAGAGCGATATCGAATTGCCGGTTACAAGGCCTTGGCCATTAGTGCCGGCACCGCGCTTTCAGTGCGGAGGCGTAGCGAAAGCAACGCGTTTAACGTGCTCCGTATTCGGCACCCGGAACTTGAATTGGAACGCTACGCGTGGCAAGAGGAAACGGCCAGTTTCTCCCGATTTGCTGTGGACTTTTTCGAGCGTCGAGCTGACGGCTGGATGCGTGTGAGTGACGAGACCGGTACTCGATAAGGGCGATCCAATATTGGGTAGGCAAGTGGGCAGAGGCTTTCCGTCTCGGCCGCACGCATCCGAATATATTTTCGGGCGGTGGCCGGCTTTTATTGCTTTACGCGGATATCGTTCTTGACCGACCGCACGCCGGCCACATCTCGCGCAATCGCTTCGGCGCGCTGCTTTTCCGAAGCCGTATCGACGAAACCGCTGAGCTGGACAGTACCTTTGAAAGTTTCCACCTGGATGTCCAGTCCCTTGACGATCTCGTCTTGGAGGAGAGCGCTTTTGACTTTTGTGGTTACGGATGCGTCATCGAGATATTCGCCCGTACTTTCGCGGGTCCTGGTACCGGAACATCCAGTTGCGGCGACGGCTGCGGCCATCGCCAGGAATTGTCGTCTTTTCATCGCACTCTGTACTCCTTCTGGCGGATACGCCGGAATCGGCAAGGCAAGCGAGATCGGCGCCAGGAATGAACCTCGCGAGTTGTTCGCCGAGAGGGGCTGGATGAGAAAGGACTCGGCGGCTTCCGCCGTCGTCGAGAAAATATCTAAATGAGAGGAAAGAAAAGCGGAACTTCCGTGTTCCCAAAATACATCCCAGCCAAATTCGGATCAGTCCAGTTACATGCGGAGCATTCCGATTCCATGTCGAGCTTCCCGGCCCGAGAATCAGGAGTGTCCGAAGTTCCTCGGAACACGCCAAATCCATTCGCAACATCCGAGTTGCGTTTCGGAACATCCTGTTCCTGGCGACATCCCTAAGTCCATTCGCCGCAATCCCGTCCTGCTGGAGCATCCCTGTTCCGCACCTGAATTGATTTCAGGTGGGTGTATTTAAGCTCACCATGTCCACGTTAAACATACGTAAATTTCCCTACGCTTCGAAAAATCGCGCACCCGGGTCACGGATGATTGGCTGGCCCGAGGCTCCAACTGCTTCTTTTCGGGGAAGGAATTCGGAATCGCGGGAACCGGAAAGCGGCTTGTTCAAAAATAGGCACGGCACCGTTTACTTGAAAGATCGAGTAATATCGCCTGCTCAAGGAAGCTCTGATTAAGTCTCCAATTGGGAGACGCGACCTGAGCAACTGAGGGATCCAACAGGCCATCACCCATTCAGAGCTTCCTTGAGCATCGTCATAAGCTCGATAAAGGTCAGTTAACTTCTTCGAACATGGATTGGATATATTTGCTTGTTGCCGGACTGCTTGAGGTGGCCTGGGCGGTTGGGCTGAAATTCACCGATGGGTTCACGCGCTGGTGGCCTAGCCTCTGGGTCGGCGTCGGCATGGTAATCAGTATCGCTTGTTTGTCTTTGGCATTGAGGTCGATTCCGGTAGGCACCGGATATGCCGTTTGGACGGGAATCGGCGCCGTGGGAACGGCGATTCTCGGAATGATCCTGTTTCAGGAGCCTGCAACTTTAACCCGAGTCGTCTGCATTCTGTTGATCGTTTCGGGCATCGTGGGTTTGCGCCTGTTTTAGGCGGAAAGAAGATTCGCGTGGGAGATTGTAGAAGGAAGATAGAACGTTCAGAATCCAGCCGGCTTTTTCCGCTCCTTGCTAAGCAATCAACGCCCGTTTCCGGGATGGTCGATTCGGCGCGACGGTTTCAGGTCGCCTTGTCCTTCGCGAGGGTGTTCACCGGTGAAAACCCTTGGTCCAAGCCGGGAACGCCGACGCTCTGAATGTGCATGGCGTTGTTTCCCTCCTCGTAGCGCGGAAGCCGCCCTTCTCTGTGCCATAATCGATAAGCCAGGGCGGCAGTCAGAACCCGAATCGGATAATCTCGCGGAAGATTCTTCAGATAGGGCTGGATAGTGACGAAGTCGCGAGCGCCGTACTGCGTCATGATCGAACGCAAGCCGCCGTTGGCGGGACCGATATTGTAGGCGAGCAGACCGAGGAAAAGATCCCCGTTCATCTGCGCCAGGTAATCGCGCAGGGTCGCAGCGGCTACGAAGGTATTGTGGCGCTGGTTGAGCATGTCCAGGGTGTCGGTTTTCAAATGCGCCTTGACCACCTTGACTGCCGATTTCGGGGGAGCGGTAATCTGGAATAGCCCGCGTCCCCCGTCTTTGCTGTCCCGGGGATAGAACGACGATTCGGTTGCCGCGATACCGACCATGACCTCGGGGTCGACAGCGAAGGCTGCGGCGGCCTCGTGGATGGTCGGCAGATAAATCTGAGCGCGCTCGATGATCCGCTGCATCTGGATCAGATCGGAACGCCGGTAGGCCGCGAATACCTGATGCGCGATCGTGTTCCGTTCGGCTTCCTGCATACCCCCGACCAGGGTGCGAAGTTTGCGGAGATCGCGGCCGAACTCCTCCTGTGCGACGAACCATCCGGCCCCAATGGCGACGAAAACCGCCAGGATCGCGGGCAGAACCATGCCTTTGAGTTTCAGCCTGGCACGCATGCCCAACCAGAGGTGCAACAACACCGCATTGGCGGTCCCGATCGCCAAAACCATGCCGGCGAATGGGAGCAAATTCGACCACAAGCCGGTCCCCGCAAACCAATCCGCCGAGCGCCCCAATACCGCGATAATGCCGACCAGGGCCGAGGCGGCCAAGGCCAGAATCTCGGTGCCGATGATGGCGGCCCAGCGCCACGGACTCAGTTTCGGTGCCTTTTTCTTCGTGCTCTTTTTAGTGCGCGTTGGACCCTGTTTCGGCCGGTCCGCGGTATCGCTTCGCCGTTTCTTGGGGGCGGGCGGGGTCGGGGATCCCGTCCAGAGTTCGGCTTGAAAGGGGCGTTTCGGCGTTCCCGAAGCGGCCGTTTGCGATGAACCGGAATCGAGCGCTTTTTTCGGCGCCGATACGGATGAATCGGGAAGCGGCGCGGCAGGCGCTGAAGACTTCTCTTTGGAGATCGGCTTGCGACCGGACACGAATCACCTGTTGATGGAGTTCCGAAGCCGTCCCTGGCCTGCCTCGATTCCAATTATGGAAGCATCGACCGCGCGAATGCTTCTATTCCGGCTGCTGCCTTTCGACAAAACGCCAGGCGATCGTCTCGCCCGCTTTCAGCGGCACTAAGGACTCGTCGCCGAATGGAACGGCATCGGGAAGCTGCCATTCGGCGCGCTCGAGGACCACCTTCGTCCGATTGCGCGGAAGTCCGTAAAAGTCCGGCCCGTTGAAGCTCGCAAAAGCTTCCAGCCTGTTCAGTGCCCCGCCGGATTCGAAAACCGTCGCATAAAGCTCCAGCGCCGCTCGCGCTGTATAGCAGCCGGCACAGCCGCAGGCCGATTCCTTCTGACTCCGCGGATGAGGCGCGCTGTCGGTTCCCAGGAAAAACTTCGGGCTGCCGCCGGTTGCCGCCTCGATCAGGGCAAGCCGATGCGTTTCCCGTTTCAGTACCGGCAGGCAGTAAAAATGTGGGCGCACCGCGCCGGCCAGCAGCGCGTTGCGATTATAAAGCAGATGATGGACGGTAATCGTCGCCGCGATATTCGGCCCGCTGTCCTTTACGAATTGAACGCCGTCGCCGGTCGTGACGTGCTCCAGAACCATGCGGAGGCCGGGGAACCGAAGCGCGATGGCGGCCAGGTGCCTATCGATAAAGGCCTTTTCCCGGTCGAAGATATCGACCTCCGGGGCGGTCACTTCGCCATGAACCAGCAGCGGCACGCCGTGTCGTTCCATCGCTTCCAGTACCGGATAGATCTTTTCCAGGCTGACGACCCCGGCTTCCGAATGAGTCGTTGCCCCGGCCGGATAAAGTTTCAGCGCCACGACTCGGGACTCGTCGGCGACCCGCCGAATCTCTTCCGGCGAGGTTCCCTCGGTAAGATAGAGCGTCATCAGGGGATCGAATTCGAGCCCGGCTGGCAAGGCATCCAGGATGCGGCGGCGGTAGGCGAGAGCGTCGGCCACCGTGGCGACCGGCGGCTTCAGATTGGGCATGATGACGGCACGGCCGAATTGCCGCGCGCTGTCCGGCAGCACGTCGCGCATCGCGGCACCGTCTCTCAGGTGCAAATGCCAGTCGTCGGGGCAGGTTATGGTCAGTCTTTGCATTGGGCGGGCAGTGGCTTTCGAAAGACGCCATCTTACAAGATTCGGCGACGGCGTGTTCCCCAAACGCACGCTCGCTGTATCGGCGAAGCCGGACCCTCCGAGGCAGCCTTTCCAAGCTCGGAGCTTGGGAATGAGCGTAAACGGCAATAAGGCAGGCACAGTCGAAAAGACTTAAAATTGTCCGCCGCCGCTGCGGCGACGATTCGGCCGCCTGACCGGTCCGATTTTTCAATTGTTCACTTTTGACCGAAAAAACCGTGAATTCCGTTACCCACGAGCGCATTCCTCTCAAAGATTTCACTGAAAAGGCGTACCTGGACTATTCCATGTACGTCATTCTCGACCGTGCCTTGCCCAGCATCGCCGACGGACTCAAACCGGTGCAACGGCGCATCGTTTACGCCATGTCCGAGTTGGGCTTGTCGGCTCAGGCTAAGTACAAGAAATCCGCCCGCACCGTCGGCGACGTTTTGGGTAAATACCATCCCCACGGCGATTCGGCCTGCTACGAAGCCATGGTGCTGATGGCCCAGCCGTTTTCCTATCGCTATCCTTTGATCGACGGACAGGGGAACTGGGGCTCGCCGGACGATCCCAAGTCTTTCGCGGCCATGCGCTACACCGAGGCGCGCCTGACACCTTACGCCCAAACCCTGTTGTCGGAGCTGGAGCAGGGTACGGTCGATTGGGTGCCGAACTTCGACGGCACCCTGGAAGAACCCGCCTTGCTGCCGGCGCGTTTGCCGAATGTGTTGCTGAACGGTTCCACCGGCATCGCCGTGGGCATGGCGACCGATATTCCCCCGCACAATCTGCGCGAGGTGGTCGAGGCCTGCATTCGCCTGCTGGACGATCCGCGGCTCGGTGTCGAAGAATTGTGCGATTCGATCAAGGGGCCGGATTTCACCACCGAGGCCGAGATCGTCACGCCGCGCCAGGATATCGTCCGCATGTACCAGACCGGCAACGGTTCGATCCGCCTGCGGGCGCGCTGGGAGCTGGAGGAAGGGAATATCGTGGTCACCGCCTTGCCGCACCAGGTTTCGGGCAACACGATCATGGAACAGATCGCCGCCCAGATGCAGGCGAAAAAGCTACCCATGCTGGAAGATCTCCGCGACGAATCCGATCACGAGAATCCGACCCGGCTGGTCATCATGCCGCGTGGCCGGCGCATCGACTCGGACCAGCTGATGTCGCATCTGTTTGCGACTACGGACCTGGAAAAGACCTACCGGGTCAACCTCAATATGATCGGCTTGAACGGCAAGCCGCAGGTCAAGAATCTCCCGGAAATCCTGCTGGAATGGCTGAGCTACCGTACCGAAACCGTGCGCCGGAGGCTTCAGCATAGGCTGGACAAGGTGATCGTTCGCCTGCACATCCTCGAAGGCTTGCTGATCGCGTACCTCAATATTGACGAAGTGATCGCGATCATCCGCAACGAAGCCGAGCCCAAGCCGGTGTTGATGGCGCGCTTCGGATTGAGTGACGCCCAGACCGAGGCCATCCTGGAACTGAAGCTGCGGCATCTGGCCAAGCTCGAGGAAATCAAGATCCGGGGGGAGCAGGAGGAACTGGAGAAGGAAAGGGCTACGCTCGAAGCCACGTTGGGCTCGCAGAAAAAACTGAACGCTCTGATCAAGAAGGAACTGAAACAGGATGCCGACAAACACGGCGATGCGCGCCGATCGCCCATCGTCGCGCGCCAGGCCTCGCAAGCCCTGGATATTACCGCCGTGATCGGCAGCGAGCCGGTCACGCTCATACTTTCGGAAAAAGGCTGGATTCGCGCTGCCAAAGGGCATGAAATCGATCCTGCCGCGGTGGCTTTCCGTTCCGGGGACAGTTTCCTTTCCGCCGCGCTCGGGCGCAGTAACCAGCCGGCTTATTTTCTCGATTCCACCGGGAGAAGTTACGCTGTCCCGGCGCACGAATTTCCCTCCGCCCGCTCCCAGGGCGAACCCCTGACGGGACGGCTCAACCCGCCGCCGGGCGCTCTGTTTAAGGCAGTCCTGGCGGGCGCGGACGAGGACTGGTATTTGTTCGCGACCGACAGCGGCTACGGCTTCATTACCCAGCTCAAGGAGCTTCACACCAAGAATCGGGCGGGGAAAGCCCTGTTGACGGTGCCGGAACATGCGAAAGTGTTGACCCCGGTGCGGGTCGGCCAGCCCCAGTCCGACCTGCTTGCGATCGCGACTGCGCAAGGCCGTTTTTTGGTTTTCCCGATCGCCGAGATTCCGGTCCTGAACAAGGGCAAGGGAAACAAGCTGATCCAGATTCAAGCCGCGGACCTGGCCGCGCGGCAGGATTACATAACGGCCGTGATCGCCCTTGCTCCGGGCCAGGGCGTGAAGGTCCATTGCGGCAAGCGGAGCCTGAACCTTGCGGCCAAGGATCTCGTCCATTACCATGGCTCGCGCGCACGCCGCGGAAACCCTCTGCCGAAAGGGTTTCAGCGGGTGGAGCAATTGACGCTATTGGTCTGAGTCTTCACAGGCGCGGGGAATGCGTCACGAGCCTGGGCCCGAGGACGCGCCTGTCCCGAGCTGGTCGAATGTGGTGTTTCCGCGCGCTGTAACCCGCCAGGCAAGGCCGCGGAACCGGAGGGTGAGAGCCTGCGGTCACGGTATGGTTCGCGGCCGTGTGCGCCTAAGCCGCCCTACAGTCCTTTGCGAGGAGAATGGGGCGGCATAGGCGGGCAACGCCCTAATGCTCGGTCGGAATTCGGATTTTCTGACCCGGAAAGATCAGGTCCGGATCTTTGATAACCTCGCGATTGGCCTCGAAAATCTTCGAATACTTGTTGGGATTCTTGTAGAACTGCTGGGCGATCTTGGACAGGGTATCGCCGGGCTGAATAATGTAATACTGGGTTTGGTCAAAAGTCTCCGCATCCTCCGGGCTGGCTACCCCCGCCGGCAGCTTTACGCCTTCAGCCTTTACTACTTCGACGCCTTTGATATTGCCGGCCATCAGCGTCGCTTTCTGCAGAGCTTCCACGGACTCCGCCTCGCCGGAGAGATAGGCGATGGAGTCCCGAAAATCCACCTTCAGGTTCTTGATGCCCGGATTATTGTCGTTGATGTGATCTTCTATTTTTCGAGCGGCTTGGCCGTCCTCGGTAAAAAGCCGGTGTCCGATGTCCCGTGCAAAATCGAAAAGTCCCATGATCGTCACTCCTTTAGTTTTCCGTGATTTTGGCCTCTGCGATTATCCTAGAAACGGCAGTCGGCCGTGCCTGAGTGTGCAGCAGGCACTTCGCCCGACGGCGGTTTTACGCCACTTCAGCGGTCAACCGCCGTTTCTAAACAATTAGACCGTCGCGGCCGCAGGTTATTCGGCCCGAGAGCTTTACGGGGAACAGGAGTGCGGTGGATTTTTTTGCTCGCTTGCTTGGTGTGGTGCGCACCGGTCCGGAGTGTCGAACAGGTCGAGGTTGCCGTCGAGGGGCTCGACGAGAGGCTGGAGAGAAATGTCCGCGCCTTGCTCACGATCGTGCAGACGGAAAGCGTGAACGATCCTCACAGGATTCGGATCGCGCATGAGCGGGCACCGGACGAGATCCGAAAAGCGCTGGAGCCGTTCGGATTTTACCGTCCGAAAATCGATGCGTCGCTGACCCGCGACGGAGCACGTTGGCGGGGGCTCTACCGCATCGATCCGGGAGATCCGATCAAGCTGGACGAAGTCGACATCCGGTTGGCGGGCGAAGGAATCGGGCTCCCTGAATTCAAAAGGCTGATTTCGGCATTTCCGCTCAAGCGGGGGGATGTGCTCGAGCATACCCGCTACGAGAAGGGCAAGGAAACCTTCTCCGAAGTCGCGGCCGAATTCGGTTTTTTCGACGCGCGCTTCACGCGCGCCGAAATTTTGGTGTATCTCGCGGATTACCGATCGGAGATCCATTTGCATTTCGATACCGGCAAGCGTTACCGCTTCGGCGCTATCTCGTTCTCGGAGACGCCGCTCAAACCCGGCTTGCTCGAACGTTTCGTCAACTTCAGTCCGGACGAGCCGTTTCGCGCGGCAACCCTGGTGACGTTGCAGAAAAACCTGCTCGACAGCAGTTATTTCTCGAAAGCGGATGTGTTGTCCCATCCCGAGCAGAACGACGCTGAAGGGGTGCCGGTCTCGGTCGATTTGACGATGCAGCCGAAAACGCGATACCAGGCCGGCGCGGGCTATGGAACCGATACCGGGCCGCGCGTCACTCTGGGCTACCGTAATCGCTACCTGAATCGGCACGGCCACAGCGTCTATGCCAATCTTCGGCTGTCGCTGATCCAGACCGAGCTGGATGCGCTCTACGCCATTCCGTTGAAACGTCCGGAAAAGGATCAGCTCGGCTTCGGCGCGCGAATCGGTACCCAGAACACCCTGGCCGGAACGGCGGACATCGCGCGTATCGGCGTCGTGCGTTCGACCGGGCGCTGGGGGTTGCGCGAAGTCTTGTCGCTGGACTTGCAGCGCGAGCGCTTCAATGTGGGCGAGGGGCCACAGACCGCGGTTTTGCTGATTCCCGGCGTGGCTTACACGTGGCTGGAATCGGACGATGTGCTGAATCCCGACCGCGGTGCGCGGATCGATCTGATCGGCAACGGCGCCTGGCAAGACCTGCTTTCCGACGTTTCGTTTTTCAAGCTGAGGCTGAACGCAAAAGGGATCTATAGCCTGGGCGAGCGTAACCGGCTGATCGCGCGCGCCCAGGTCGGCTATATCGCGACCGATGAATTCGGAAAATTGCCGCTCACGCAGCGCTTCTATGCCGGCGGCGACAAATCGGTACGCGGCTATCGTCTCAATGAAATCAGCGCGAGGAACGCGGACGGTGATCGCATTGGCGGGCGTTATTTGACCTTCGGCAGCTTTGAATACGAGCGGACTCTGTTCGGGTCCTGGGGCGTGGCCGCGTTTTACGACATCGGAAGGGCCGCCAACGATTTCGACGAACCGTTCAGCCACGGTGTCGGCCTGGGAGCCCGCTGGCGCTCGCCCATAGGTCCTGTCCGACTCGATTTTGCCGTACCCCTGTCGTCCTCGAAGGATTCCTTTCAGGTGCACCTGATTCTCGGTCCCGATTTATGAAACGCTTGACGGCAGCGCTCTTGACGGTGTTTCTGATCCTGGCCGTATTCGGCTATCTGCTGCTCGCGACCGAGGTCGGCCTGAACTGGCTGGTTCGCGTAGCCGAGCGCAGCTTCGATCAGCTGAAAGTCGGCCGCGCGGCGGGATCGGTGTTGCACGGCTTTTCTCTGCAGAAGCTGGATTATCGGGCGGAGGATCTGCGCGTCGAGCTCCAAGAAATCAAGGTCGAATGGCAGCCGAAGGCCTTGCCGACGGGAGTCTTGCAAGTCGACGTGGTGCATTTTGAAGGCGTTCGTATCCTGCAGTCGGAAGCGACGGTCAAAACGTCCGAATCTGTAAAATGGCCCGATCTGCGCTTGCCGTTCGAGGTGGCGATCAACGAAATAGAGGTCCTGGACGCCAACTGGCAGTCTTCGGAAACGGCGGAACCGATCCGTTTCGAGCGGATCGAAGCGGCCTTGAATCTCCGGGATGGTCGAATTGCGGTTGAAAGGCTCAGCGCAAAAACACCGGAGGCCGAGGCAACGATCAGCGGAACCCTGGCTTCCGCCGAACAGCCGCCGATTGAACTCGACACGGCATGGACATTGACGCTGCCGAACCGGCCTGAAATCGAAGCCGCCGGAACGATAACGGGCGACCTGGATCGGATTGCGATTGTGCAACGGATCAGCGCTCCGACCCCGATGAGCGTAACGGCGGATGTGGCTATCGGAGCAGATGCCGTTGCCTGGAGCGCCGAGGTCGACCTGCCTGAATTTCCCCTGGACCGGATTGATCCGGGCTGGGAGGCGTGGCCGTTTTCCGCGCGCTTAAAGGGCGAGGGCAGCCGCCGCGAAGCAAAAGTAGCGGGTGATTTTGCCCTGCGTCTGCCGGACGTGGGCCGCGCGGAGGGACGCTTGGACCTGAATTACCGGGCCCCCGGCGAGTTGGAGCTGAAAACCTTCGCGCTGGCGCTTCCCGAGACCGGAACGGAAGCCGTCGCGTCCGGACAGGTCCGGAACGTTTTGGGAACGCCGGAATTCGCTCTGGATGCCCGATGGAAGAATCTGCTCTGGCCGCCGCGGCCGGATGCCGAATGGCGCAGCCCGGAAGGGCGCCTGGCGGCGAGTGGTACCCGGGATGACGTCCGGGTCGAACTTGGCGGGCGGATAAAGGATCAGCGGGTCGAGGCGGGCGGAAATATCGGCTTTCCGGCGGATGGTGTGGTTTTCCGGAACGTCCGGGTGAACAGCGCGTCCACGGTCGCGGCGATAGACGGTGCTTGGGGAGCCCGATCCAATCTCCGCTGGACGCTTGAATCCGGCGATTTGGGCGTCTGGCTGCCGGGAGCCGAAGGCTGGGTGAGGAGTAAGGGGCGGCTGGAAGGAACTTCATCGGCGCCTGCCGTCGAAGCGGAATTGAATGCCTCCGGTATAAAATTCCGCAACTACGGCGCGCGGGAACTCAGCCTGACGCTCAAAGCGGGTTCCGAGCCGAAGGCGCCGCTGATTTTCGATCTTCGCGGAAATGGGGTCCGCGTCGACGCTTACACCGCGGACATCGGTCTTTCCGGTCGCGGCAGCCGGGAAAGACACGGATTGACCGGACGAATCGAAAGTCCGCCCCATGCACTGGCTTTCGAAGCCGAAGGCGGGATTCGCGAAAATGCCTGGAGCGGCCTGCTGACCCGGTTCGAGCTCAAGGAACCCCGGACGGGTACCTGGATGCTGCGTGACCCCGCCGGCCTGAAACTCGCAGGTGCGGAAAGCGGGATCGAGGAACTCTGTTTGATCAACCGCGACGCCCTCTGGTGCCTGCAAGGCAACACCCGGAAAGCGGGCGAATGGTGGATTTCGACCCGGGTGTCCGGTTTCCCGTTGAGCATCCTGGAGACGGAAGCGCCGAAGGCTGTGCCGATCTCGGGCGTGCTGAACGGAAGCGCCGCTTTCCGCGGCAGAAACCAGCTGATCGAAAAAGGCCTACTGGAACTCGACGCGGAAGGTATCGCGTTCGACATCCGGGTCGAGCCCTCGAAGAATGTTCGAATCAAACCGGAGACGGCCTCGGTATATGCCGATCTTGCCGGCGGAACGCTGGCCATGCGGCTCAGAATACGCCAGACCGGCCTCGCGGAGATTCAAGGCAACTTTGAAAGCCGGGGGCCTTTCCGCCTGGCCGGGTTCGAAGATCTGCCGGTATCGGGGCAGCTGACCGCGAATCTGGAAACGCTGGCGGTGTTCGAGCCCTGGCTCGAGGAGATCGAAGGCTTGAAAGGCTCGCTCACGGCCGAAGTCGGGATAGACGGCACAGCCGGAGCGCCCCGGCTGAATCTCAGGGCGAGCGTACCCGATGCAGGGTTTCGCGTGCCGCAGCTGGGCATAGAAGTCGCACCCCTGACGCTGCAGGCGAGTTCTCTGGATGAACAGCAGATTCGGCTCGAAGGGAGCGCGCAGTCCGGAGGAGGCAGCGTACGGCTGAGCGGGCTGTGGCGACTCGACGCCGGGGCGGGCTGGCCGCTGACTCTGAATCTGGAAGGAACGCGGTTTCTCGGCGTCGATACGCCGGAAGCCAAGGTTCTGTTATCGCCGAATCTCGATATCACGGCCGAACGGGAGCGGATCGACGTGCGGGGAAGAGTGGATGTCCCCGAAGCTCAGATCAACGTTCCCGAGAAAGAGCAGGCCGTTACCCCGTCCGAGGACGTGGTGCTGATGGACGGCCAGGCGGGCGAAGGCGAAACCGGCTTCAAAGTCCATGGCGACGTGGAAATCCGCCTGGGCGACAAGATTCAAGTCAAAGCCGCGGGCTTTCGCGGCAGAGTCGACGGCAAGGTGAGCATCGTCCAGGAGCCGGGCGAGGAGGCTCGCGGAACCGGGCAAATCGTCGTTCACGATGGCATCTATTCTTTCTACGGAACTGACTTGACCATAGATGAGGGCCGCCTGCTTTTCACGAATTCGCCGGTGGACAACCCCGGACTGGATGTTCTCGTTACACGCAAGCTGGACGACGTGGTGGCCGGTGTTCGGGTGCTGGGCTCTCTCAAGACGCCGAACGTCACGCTCTACTCGACACCGCCGTTACCGGACGCCGACGTTCTCGCATACCTGGTTGCCGGGAAACCTCTGGACTTTACGCCGAGCGAGGATGGCGACAAACTGAGGGATGCCGCGTCCGCACTCGGCGGAGCGGCGGGCAGCTTGCTTGCGCGCGAAATCACCAGCCGCTTCGGATTGGGCGGCATTTTGGACGAAATAGGCATTGGAGCGCCTAGAGGGACTGAAAGTACGTCGCTGTTTCTGGGAAAATATCTGACGCCGCGGCTATATCTGCAATACGGTCTCGGCTTGTTCCAGTCGAGCAATACCGTCAGATTGCGTTATAAGCTGAATAAGCATTGGCGGCTCCAATCGGAGACCGGCGAGGAGAGCGGTGCGGACGTTCTTTTTGAATGGGAAAGATAGCGAAAGCCGTGGACTTCGGAATCTTCGACGAGACCGGACATTTGCCGGCGTGCCGTTCGGGGTATGCGAACCGGCCGAACTTGCAGGCTGCGCTCGCGGTTCGCTAGCATTCCCCGGTATGAACCCTAGTCATGCTAGGGACATTTCAGGAATGAACCAGTAATCTCGTTTTTGCATCGAAACGTTTGGGAGTCGTGCGCCACATTATGAATGCACTTTTATCCTTCATCCAAAAATTGCTGATCGGGTTGTTCGCGTTCGGTTTCGGTCTGCTGGTGCTGGTCGGCCTGTTCCGTTGCCAGGGCGAAGAGGGGGGGGGTGAAGACGCCTGGAAGCAGGCCAAGGCGCAAGATAGCATCGAAGGGTATTTGAACTATTTGCGCGACTGCCAGTCTTGTCCGCATGAAGAAGACGCCGAAAAGGCCCTGGACCGGCTTCAGCGCGAGCACGGGCTGGTGGCCCGGCTGGAACGGAGGCATTTGCCGGTACGCGCCGGAATCGCCTCTCCGGTCTTTTCCCCTGACGGGCGAGAGATCCTGAGCGTGGTCGGCACCCAGCTCTATTTTTGGAATTCGACCACCGGGCAGCGGGTGGTTCGCGCCAAAGGCGACTTTCAAGCCATGGGCAGGCGGTCTTTCGAAGCCGTGGCCTATTCACCGGACGCCCGCGCGATCGCCGCCGGTATGTCCGATGCCGAGAGCGGATATCTGGTGCTATTGGATTCCAAGACCGGCGAAGTTCTCTCCGAGCATGCGGTCGAGTGGTACGACGTGAAGGCGGTCGCCTTTTCGCCGGCAGGCGGATCCGTTGGATGGATCACCCATGGGCCAACCGGAATCTGGGAGCCTTCCACCGGAAAAATCCTGCGGGCGACGCATGAAGGAGCGAACTCTCTGGCATTCGTTCGCAGGGACGACGGCAAGGCCTTGCTGGTCACCGCCTCTGGCAGGGACGTCTGGTTTTGGGATGCGGCATCCATGGAGATCGTCAAACAATCGCAACTCAATACCGAGCGAGCTCTTTTAGGCTTAAGCCAGGATGGTCTGTTGGTGGGGTTCCGCGAAGGACCTATTCTCGAACTCTGGGATACGCGATTGGGTACGCCGGTCGCGACATTGCCCGACCATGACGGCGACATCACCGGATTTTGCCGCGACGAACGCAAAGGCTGGATCGCGGTGGGTACGAACAACGGCAATCTTTACCTTTGGAATTTGGCGGACGACCAAAAGCTGGGGAGCATTCTCGCGCACGATGGTCCCATCGTGCAGATCGCGTGCTCGAAGCAGGGCAGGGTGATCACCAATGGCTGGGATGCCACCAAGGTTTGGGACCTTGAAAAGTTGCGTTTCTCGACGCAGAAGTAACGAAATCGTCACATGGGAGGATTAGCCTATTTCCCAGGCGGCTTTGGGGATGGCTCATTCCGCCCCCGAATTTGCAGGAATCCGGTATCAATGCCGCGAGACCGTGCAGTGGCCGCATACGGACTCTTACGTATTCTCCGTGTAAAACCGAGGCGGTTAAATACAACCACTCGAATGACGGCCATAGGCTGGCAGAACCGCTGAAACATGACGTCGAGTTCGGAACCGGAACGTTCCGCAAGGGACTCGTGAACGGCTGAGAACATGAGGACTTTGCCGAAGGACAGGAGGTTCTTGACGGAACCGGGATGTTCCGCGGGAGATCGGGATTTTCTTGATCCGACCAGGATGGTCGTAATGGATTTGAGACGCTCTCCGTCCTTCACCGGACGGCCAAGAGTCCAACCGGGATGCAAGTCGGAACAAGGACGTTCTTGTTTTTTTGCCGGTCTGTAAGGAAGAAGAAATTACAAACGGAAATTTAAGGAGGTTCCCTCGGTATGGCTAGGAAAGCGCTGAAAGCCGTAGAAGATATTTCGGAAGAATCGACACAGGATTCTCCTCGCAGTTCCGCTCCATTCACTGAAGATACGATCAACCAGAAGATTGCCGAGGCCGCGTATTATCGAGCCGAAAGGCGGGGCTTTGCGCCTGGGTATGAAATTGAAGACTGGCTAGAGGCCGAAAAGGAAATCAGATCGGGCTCTTTCGACTAAGCGGATTTTTCGAACCACGATTCGGCTTCCCCAGAAGGCAGAAATACCCCCCCAATCTCGTTTCTGCCTTCTTTTTTTGTATGTACATCACATTCAAGCCGATACCCACGCAACTCTCTTTCTCCAACTCGTCCACGTTCGGCCGCTTGAACGGCGTTTCCTGTGCTCAGGGCGGATAAATCCGGTAATATGCGCAACTCCCAGCCCAATTAATCTGGAATCGTCCGAAAGCCATGTATGATGAAGAATTGCGCCGGAAACTTGCGGCGGAAACAGGCCGGATCGCATGGCCGGAGCTGCAGCGCCACTTCGCCAGGGGCGTCTTGATTGTCGTTGGGCCGGAATTGGACCTTGTCGAGGCCGCCGCGAGGATAGCCGAAGACGATAGAGCCGTTGTGCAGGAATGGATACGCGGGGGACAGGTCGTTCGGGCCAACGATGACCACGCCCGGCACTGGTCGGATTCCGAATGTACCTTGTGGGCCGTGGTCGTCGCACCCTGGGTATTGGTGCAGGAAAGCCGGCCGCTGCGGGTGCACTAGCCGGCACTCGGTTTGGGGTCTTCCGAGGCTTCCGGATCTGAATTTATGAGCACAAGAGCGAAATGCTTGATCACGCTGATCGGCTTGATGATAGTGGATATTTTTCCGGTACCGGTGGTCGGGGCGATCGGATTGTACGTGATCATCAAGCGGCCCTCGTGGTTCCGCGATCTGGTCAACCGCTTGTACGACGAGAGAAATAAATCGACCGTATCCGCCGAAGAGGAAATCTGAAGGCCTCGATCAGTTTCGTTCCAGCCGCCAAGCCGAGAGACCGAACAGAAGCCAGCCGGCCAAGAATGACATTCCTCCGAAGGGCGTGATCCAGCCGAGCCCTCGCATCCCGGTAATGCTCAAGAGATAAAGACTCCCGGAAAAAAGCACGATACCGGCCAACATGAACCACCCGGCCCCTATCAGGAGCCTCATGTCCGGAAATAGCCTGAGCATCACGCCGACCAGGGCTAGCCCGAAGGCGTGCCACATCTGATAGGACACACCGGTTCGAAAAATCGACAGGTGATATTCGTCCAGAACGGCGCGCAAGCCATGCGCGCCGAACGCGTCCATGGCTACGCCGAGAAATCCGGCGATGGCGCCGAGGATAAGAAAGAGTCTATGCATGATGGTTTCGGGTATGGGCTTAACGGATCGGGAATCCCTTCCCGACGGTTTTTCCTAAACGATACGCCGTCTGGATCAATGCAGGACGTTTTGCAGCAATCCGTTCAATCGGCGGACGAACGCGGCCGCATCCTCCAGTTGTCCGCCTTCGCTCAGCATCGCTTGGTCGTAGAGGATATGGGTCAGATCGGCGAAGCGCGATTCGTCTGCCTCGTCCTTGAGCCGGTTCACCAGCGGATGATCGGGGTTGATCTCGAAAATCGGTTTGCTGCTCGGAACGTTTTGCCCGGCCGATTTCATGATGCGCTCCATGGTTCGGCTCATGCCGTAAGTCTCGCTGACCAGGCAGGCCGGGGAATCGGTCAAGCGCGCGCTGATTTTTACATCGCTGATCTTATCGCCCAAGGTTTGCTTGATTTTGTCGATAACCGGCTGAAACGCCTTGCCGGCCTCCTCGGTATGCTTCTTGTCCTCTTCGTCGGCCAGTTCGCCTAGGTCGAGATCCCCTTTCGCCACCGATTCCAGGTGCTTCCCTTCGAAATCAGTGAGATAGCTGACCAGCCAGTCGTCGACCCGGTCGTGCAGCAACAGGACTTCCAGTCCCTTGCGGCGGAAGATTTCGAGATGCGGGCTGTTTTTGGCGGCCGCGTAGCTTTCGGCTGTAATGTAATAAATCTTGTCCTGGCCTTCCTTCATACGGCCGATGTAGTCCTCCAGGGAAACGTTCTGGACCTCCGAATCGTTGTGAGTGGAGGAAAACCGCAGCAGTTTCGCGATGCGGTCGCGATTCTTGAAGTCTTCGATCGGGCCTTCCTTGATGACCTGGCCGAATTCCTTCCAGAAAGCCTGGTATTTTTCCGGTTCGTTCTTGGCCATGTCTTCCAGCTGGCCGAGAACTTTCTTGACCGCGCCGGAACGGATTTTCTCGAGCAGGGCGTTTTCCTGAAGAATCTCCCTAGAAACGTTCAAGGGCAGGGAGTCGGAGTCGATGACGCCGCGCATGAAGCGCAGATAGCGCGGCATCAGCTTTTCCGATCCTTCCATGATGAATACCTTGCGCACGTAGAGCTTGACGCCGTGTTTCGCGTCGCGGTCCCACATGTCGAACGGCGCGTGAGACGGAATATAGAGGAGGAGGGTGTATTCGTTGTTGCCTTCGACGCGGCTGTGGAGACGGGCCAGCGGTTCCTGAAAGTCGTGGGAAACGTGTTTGTAGAACTCGTTGTACTGTTCCTCGGAAATATCGTCCTTGCTCTTGGCCCATAAGGCGGAAGCGCTGTTGACGGTTTCCCATTCATCCGCCGGCTGTTCTTCTCCGTAGGCTTCCTTTTTCATCAGGATCGGCAGGGAAATGTGATCGGAGAATTTGCGGATGATGGAGCGCAGTTTCCAGCCGTCCAGGAACTCGTCCTCGCCCTCGCGGAAATTCAGCGTGATCTTCGTTCCATGCTCCGGTTTTTCGATGGTTTCCAGCGTGTAATCGCCTTCGCCGGAAGATTCCCAGCGCACGCCTTGGGCAGCCTCCAGTCCGGCCTTGCGGGTTTCCAGGGTAACCTTGTCGGCGACGATGAATGCGGAGTAAAAACCCACGCCGAACTGGCCGATGAGCTGGCTGTCCTTGGCCTCGTCGCCCGTGAGAGATTCAAAGAAGCGGCGGGTGCCGGAGCGGGCGATGGTTCCGATGTTTTCCCGGACCTCGTCCCGCGTCATGCCGATGCCGTTATCGGTAATGGCCAGGGTGCGGGCGTTCTTGTCGTATTCGATCCGAATCTTCAGCTCGCTGTCGCCTTCGTACAGCGCATCGTTCCCGAGCGCCGTGAAACGGAGCTTGTCGGCGGCGTCGGATGCGTTCGAGATGAGTTCGCGCAAGAAGATTTCCTTGTTGCTGTACAAGGAATGAATCATCAGGTGCAGAAGCTGTTTAACCTCAGCTTCGAATCCCATGGTTACCTTGCTTTCTGCTACGGTCATGGCAGTGACTTTCCTCCGGAGGTTTAAGTAGATCATATCGAGACGACGAAAAGAATTTGGGGCGATCGATCCCGTTTTCAAGTCTATTCCGTGGTCTAGGTCGAGCCTTCGTATTTTCGTCTAGACTTTTTGCGAGTGCTCTTCGGCTTGTATTACCGAACACGCCGACCGGTTTTTCATGCCTCCCTTCAGTCCGGCATTTCCAAAGAGTTGATTCATGTTCGTCATTATCGGCTATATCATCGTCGTGGGCGCCATTCTGGGCGGTTTTTTGATGGCGGGAGGCCATATCGGCGTACTCATCCAACCGAACGAAGCCGTCATCATCTTCGGCGGCGCACTCGGCGCATTCATCGTTTCGAGCAATCCCAAGGTCTTGAAAGCCGTCGTCGGCGCATTGATCGGCGCTTTGCAGGGCTCCAAATACAACCAGGCGTTTTACCTCGAAACCTTGACGCTCTTGTATCGGATTTTCAACAAGGTCCGTCAGAACGGCCTGTTGTCCATAGAAGTGGATATCGAGATACCGGATCAAAGTGAAGTGTTCAAATCCGCGCCCAAGGTACTGGCGGACCGTCATGCGGTCGAATTCATCACCGATTATTTACGCCTGATGACCAGCGGTAGTCTGGACGTCCATCAGATCGACAACCTGATGGATATCGATATCGAAACCCACCACGAGGAAGGCCATTTGCCGATACAGGCGCTGCAGCGCCTGGCGGACGGAATGCCGGCGTTCGGTATCGTTGCCGCGGTCATGGGGGTGGTGCACACCATGGAGTCGGTAGGCCTGCCGCCGGCGGAGCTCGGCAAGCTCATCGCCGCCGCACTGGTCGGCACCTTTCTCGGTATTTTAGTCGCTTACGGCTTCATCAGCCCGCTTGCCGGGCTTCTTGAGCAGCGCCTGGCCGAGTCGACCAAATACTACCAGAGCATCAAGGCCGGGCTGATCGCTTCCATGAACGGTTACGCGCCCGCCACGGCCGTGGAGTTCGCTCGCAAATCGATGTTTTCGGCGGAACGTCCGGAGTTTTCCGTATTGGAAAAGCACCTTAAAGACAGTCGTTAGCGCCATGCCCGATAACTTGAACCCAATCGTCATCAAGAAAATCAAGAAGAGCGGCCATGGTCATCACGGGGGCGCCTGGAAGCTGGCCTACGCCGATTTCGTCACGGCGATGATGGCGTTTTTTTTATTGATGTGGCTTTTGGGCACCACCGAACCCGCCGTCCGACAGGGCATCGCCGAGTATTTCAAGGATCCCTGGAAACCTTCGGTCCGCGGCGGCGCGAACACGGGCGACGCGGTCAGCGTGATCAACGGGGGAGGCGAGGATATTTCCCAATCCGAAGGACAGGTGAAACTGACCGAACAGGGCAGGGAAGACATCGTCGGAGAAGCCTTCGAGTCGGAAAAGGAGCTGGAACGGCTGGAGGCGCTGAAGAAAAAGATCGGGCGGATGATCGAAACCAACCCGCTGCTGCAGCAATTCAAGAATCAGCTGCGGATCGATATCACCCAGGAGGGGCTGCGCATCCAGATCATCGATTCGGAAGGCCGGCCCATGTTCAATTCGGCGAGCGCCAGGATGGAAAGCTACGCGTCGGAAATACTCCATCAGATTGCGCCGGTAATCAACGAGCTTCCGAACAAGATCAGCATCGCCGGGCATACGGACGCCAGGCCGTTCCCCGGCGGCGGGCAAGGCTATACGAATTGGGAACTCTCCGCGGACCGGGCCAACTCCGCCCGGAAGGAACTGGTCAAGAGTGGCCTCAGGGAAGAAAAGATGATGCGGGTTGTGGGGCTGTCTTCGAGCGTTCCTTATGTGAAGGATGACCCCTTGGCCGCCACCAACCGCCGTATTTCCATTATCGTCATGAACCGGCAGGCCGCTGAAGAAATCATTACCGATGCCGCAGGGATCGAGGCATCCCTGCAAAAACCGCTGAACAAAAAGGCGATGACGAACCCCGGCTCCTTGCCGCCGATCGGAAAGCCAATGTCCGGACCTTAAGGAAGCTCTGATTACTCTTAATCCGGCCCTTAAATACCCTATTGATTCCGTTCGGGCTGAGCTTGTCGAAGCCCCAAGCCAAGTGCCCTTCGACAAGCTCAGGGCGAACGTTATTTTGGGCCGGGTCAATAATAGTGAAGAAAGTAAAGCCACAACGGCCCCCTCTCCCTCTGGGACAAATCGGCAGGGCGAGGCGCAACGCGACGAGCGGGCAGCCTAGGGATGAGCTGCCCCGGACTCGCGAGCGAAGCGGGACAGCGTCGCGCGGCGAGGCCGATTGACTCGCCTCATCCCTGAGGCTCGCCCTTCGGGCCGTGCTTCGCACGTTCCCGTTCGCTCCCGGCGAACGGGTGCACGCGTGAGCGCCGCTTGCGGCTCCGCACAGGGACTGTGCGGCGTGATTGGGTTGGGGTGAGGGCGATTCGAATAGGGCTTTACTTTCTCTACGCACAGTCAGTCCTTCGACAGGCTCAGGACGAACGGTAACGTATTGATTCCGATCGTGGTGAGCCCTTCAACTGGGCTCAGGACAGGCCCTTCGACTCGGCTCATGACAGGCTTGTCGAACGCTCTCCTGAGCTCAGTCGAAGGGCATGAATGGAATCAACTTGATCAGAGCTTTCTTAATGCGTGCTTGCCATGGCCGGAACGCTGTCGGTCTGGTTTATGGCGATTCTGAGCCAATGCCTGGCGATTTTCATCAGTAACACGTTCGAGGTGCCGGGCGTCGATCCCGACCGGACTCTCATCGTACCCGGACGGTCGAGCCACCACGCTGCTGATTTGACGAATGTAATTTCGATTTCCCCGAATTTTCACCATTCAAAAAATATACGGGTGTGCGGCATTGAAGCCATGCACCTTGGCGCGCGGCTTGAAATCGGGCGGCAGCCACGGCTCGGCTGTTTGCCCGGCAAGGAAGCGGGCGAGCCAGAAGGCTTGATGTCTTATCGGCATGATATAGGCATATAGCCTGCCGTCCGCGAACTCGGCGGCATCGCCGATGGCGTGGATATCGGGATCGTTGGTGCGCAGGAATGCGTCGACCCGTATCCCGCGATTGACATTCAGGCCGATGCGACGTGCCAGTTCGACACGAGGCTTGAAGCCGCAGGCGACGATGACGCCATGAAAGCCGGTCGCCACTTCGTTCTGCAATTTCACGGCGTAGGACTCGCCGATTTTTTCGAAGCCCTGTACGGCCGCATCCAGGCGAATCTCGATACCATGGTCTTGCAACACCTTTAGCAGAGTCATCGAATCTTCTTCCGCCAACTGCCGTTCCATGAGTCTGGCCAGGGCATGAAACAAGACCACCCGGTCGCCCGCCTTGGCCAGATCGGAAGCGACCTCGCAGCCGATCAGTCCGCCGCCGATTACGGCCCAGGAGGGCGTTTCCGAAGTTTCGACGATGCTCTCCCGATGGCGCCTGAGTTCGATCAAGTCGTCGAGGCTGTTCACGACGAAGAACAGATCGCGGCTTGTCTGGAATGGCGGCGGAATCAAGGCATCCGAGCCAGGCGCGAGCACGGTCTTATCGTAGTTCAGGGTAAATTCGCCGGAGCTGTTCCGGCAGGTGATGGTTTTGCGGGCGCGGTCCAGGGACAGCACCTCGGTTTCCGCATGGACTGCGATTCCGGCATCGCGCAGGGAATCGAACGGTTTCAGGATGATCTTGGTCTCGATGTCCTCCCGAGAAAAACCGTGGGACAGCATGGGACGCGAATAATAGCCGTGGCCTTCGCGGGTAATGATCGAAAGCGTACATTGCGGCCCGAGCTTCCGGAGTTCTTCCGCGAAGGTAATGCCGGCGACGCCGGAACCGATGACGACGACATGCATGGAAATACCTCGTTCTAAATTCTCAAGCCTTAAAGTCTTGATGGGGCCTCGCTTCACGGCCCGCAACCGGCCTTCAGCGACCTTCCGACGCCGGTCGGACGATCTTGCCGAACTCGCGCGCCTGGGACAAGAGTCCCTGCGCGGAAGCGGCGAAGAACGGGTTCACGGGCAGGCCCGCGTCGCGCAGCACGCGGGCCACCCAGACATTGCAGGTATTGAATACGTGGAATTTGCCCTCGGCCGCGTAAAAGCGGCTGTCGGGATACAAACCCCGGCCTATGGCTTGCGCTTTGCCGGTATTCTCGCGGGTGTAGGAATTTTGAATGGATAGGATGATCTGTCTGAACTGTTGCTCCGATACGATGATTTCCACGATTTCGGCGGCCGGAAAATAAGCGCTCGGATGGATGGGCACGCCTACAACGTGGAGAACGCTGGCGGTGGGGACCACGGCGGCCTTGAGCGCATACCAGGGGTTGAAGCCCTCAGCCTGATAAAAATCGTGGTCTCCCCAACCGACTTCGAGATATTCCGCATTCGGAAAGTCCTCGCGTTCCGGCCACAAACCTGGGGGGATGTCGGCGCGCCGCACGGCCAATCCGGTGTGCCAGCCCAGATCGACCAAAAAAATGGCATGTTTGGCGCCGACCTCTTCCAGGACCAAAGAATCCCGCCGGTTGGGCGCACAACCGGCGATCAATATCAGCGCCATCACCGGCCAGAGCAGTCTTCTCAGCGCGCCCTCAGCCCGGTATATGCTTCCGTGCGACATCTCGAAACCGGCAAGACGTTAGGAGCGCGGCCGTGTCGGAGCTTCCCCGAGAATTAGAGGCTCAGGCCGCGGATGCCGATGCTGTGACGGACCTTCCGAATCAACGGGGCACTGTAGCTCCGAGCCTTCCGGGCACCGTCCTGCAGGGCTTCCTCGATCTTGTCGGGGGCTTGCAATAGCGCGTCGTAGCGTTCCCTCGCGGCTTTCAGATGATCGTCCAGATACTCGAACAGGATGTTCTTCATATCGCCCCATGCGATCCCTTCCGCGTAACGCCGGCGTATCGCAGCGGTTTCCTCTTTCGTTGCGAAAGCCCTATAGATTCCGAATAGGGCGCAGGTATCCGGATCTTTGGGTTCGCCGGGCAACAGCGAGTTCGTCTTGATCTTCATGATCAGCTTGCGCAGTTGTTTCTCCGGCGCGAACAGGGGAATGGTATTGTCGTAACTTTTGCTCATCTTGCGCCCGTCCAGCCCGCACAAAACCGCGGTATCCTCGCTGATCTGCGCTTCGGGGAGCACGAAATGCTCGCCGTAAATATGGTTGAAGCGTCCGGCGATGTCGCGCGCCATTTCGATGTGCTGGACCTGGTCCTTGCCCACCGGAACCTTGTTGGCGTTGAACATCAGAATATCGGCTGCCATCAGGATGGGATAATTGAACAAGCCCATCGTTACGCCTTTGTCGGGATCGCTTTCGCCGCTCTCCTCGTTGGCCTGAACCGCGGCCTTGTAGGCGTGGGCGCGATTCATCAGTCCCTTGGCGGTGACGCAACTGAGGATCCAGGCCAGTTCGGTAATCTCGGGGACGTCCGACTGGCGGTAGAACACTGCGTTTTCGGTATCCAGGCCCAAAGCCAGCCAGGTCGCGGCGATTTCCAGGGTCGATTGACGGACGCGTTCCGGGTCCTGGCATTTGATCAGGGCATGGTAGTCCGCCAGAAAATAGAAAGGCAGAACGTCATGATCGCGGCTGGCTTCGATCGCCGGCCGAATGGCACCCACGTAATTGCCGAGGTGAGGTGTGCCGGTCGTGGTGATTCCCGTAAGGACGATGGATTTCGTGCTCATAAGTTCAAGGTGTCGGATGCTGAGTCGTTCCAACAGGTTGTGTCGATTTAGGCGCGGCACTATGGCATAAATGGGTGCCGATTGCCAAACCCGAAATCGGAAAGGCCTTGGCGACTTCGGCTATCATCCTAGAAACGGCGTTCCTATCCCACCCAAGCGGTCGGCTGCCGTTTCCAGGATCATCTATCGGTTAGAATAGCGGGAGACCTAACGGGGGAGACTCACAGACATGCTGGAGTATGACGAAAAGCGCGATTTCATTCGCATGCAGGCCGATTGCAAGTTGACTTTCCGGCTCGCCGATACCGATATCGTCCATGAGGGGGTATGTGTGAATATCAGCGGCTCCGGAATCCTGTTCGAGGCCGACACCCCCGTTGCCGTGGGCAAGGCCTTGGTAGTGTGCCTCGTTCCCCAAAATAAGATTACGCCTCCTCTGACCGCCTATATCGAAACACTCCGGTGTACGGCAGATGCGGGCCGTTACCGTATCGCCGGCGCCATCAAAGGCATCAAGAGCGAGTGATATCCCTCATCAAATTCCTTGTCGCGTTTCATGTTTACGATTACCAAAGAAGTGTATTTTTGCTACGGGCACCGTCTAATGAAGCATACGGGCAAGTGCCGTCATCTCCACGGACACAGTGTCAAAGCTGCAATTACCGTGGTTGCCGAGAGTCTGAACGAACAGGGCATGGTATGCGATTTTGCGGATATCGGCGCCGCCGCGTCGGAGTATATCGACCGGCAGCTCGATCACAACCTGCTTCTGCACAAGGACGATCCGCTCCTGCCGGCGCTCGCCTCGGCCGGAGAGCGTTTTCTGGCGCTCGACGAGCATCCGACGGCCGAATATCTTGCCAAGCTGATTTTCGGACATGTGGCAAGCCGAGGTTACAAGGTCAGGAGCGTGACCTTGTGGGAGACATCCAGCGCCTGCGCGACTTATAGTGAATATTGAGAGATCGTTTTTACCGGAAATGAGTATTTTTCAGCCTGCAGAAAAATCCTTCTGGCTTCAAAAAGTCTGTGAATCGAACTACGAGAAACTTGCGAACCTGATTCCCGATTTGGCCCGCATCGACGACACTGCCGTCGCCCAGGTCACCGGGAAGCCGTCTCTCCATCTGAGATTGCTGGAACGATCGCCGTACACGCTGACGCTGGAACTTACCCACGACTTCGTGCGGGGACTGGAACCGGCGGTAAAAATCCGGGTCAGCCTGGACGCCAAAACCGCCGAAGCGCTCAGCGACCATTGCCGTCCGGTCGTCCTGGATGCCCTCAGAGGAAGCGAAACGAGCGCCAGGAGCGTTCTCGATTACAAGTGGTCTCTCAACTACTTCCTCACCCGTTGGCTCGACCACTGCCTCCAAAGCGATTATCGATTCGGAGCCGCTCGTTACTCGCACGAAGAATTCGTCGCGGTCTGAGTCATTTCACAACGTTGTGCGGAACGCGAGTGCAGCGGCCTATCTTAGGCTTAATGCTTTTGTACGGTTTTTGGACGTGTGAGTAAGGGCGAGCCGGCGGGGAGAGGGAACTGGAACCGGCTCTGCGTAAGTCCTGATCTATAATCTCGGAAAGAGGCGGCTAGTCGATAGATCTTTATCCTCTACCACGACGTTTCAGATGAGTGCGACCGTCCTGTCCACCTGCGTAATCGTCGCTACCCCGCCGGCTTTCGGTGATTACGATCCTAATTCGGTCGTGGATCTGGATGCCACCAGTTCTATCACGGCCAGTTGTACCGTGGGAACGGATTACGACATCGGCCTGGACGCGGGAACCGCATCGGGCGCGACCGTAACGACCCGCCAGATGACCAACGGCACCGATACCTTGAGCGATGCCTTGTACCGCGATGCCGCCCGTACCCAGAACTGGGGACAGACTATCAATACGGACACCGTTTCCGGAACGGGAGAGCTGTTACCGACCGTCCATACGGCTTACGGCCGAATTCCTCAGGGTCAGAACGTACCGGCCTTGCTCTACACCGACACCATCACGGCCACGATCACGTTTTGAGACCGCCCAATGGGTCTTGTCATGCGGTTGCTGAAGCTGGCCGTGGCTTCGTGGGTGGGGTGCGCTTTGGGTTATGGCGGCTCACGGCGGTGCCCTGTCAGTCGCTCCGGTTCGCCTGGAGCTGTCGGCTCCCGAGCTCACGGGGGCGATTACCGTGACCAATACCGGCACGGAAAGCAGCGTCGTACAATTGGAAGCAACGGACTGGTCGCAACGAAATGGCCAGGATGAGTACGCGCCCAGCCGCAAGTTGTCAGCCACGCCGCCAATATTCACACTCGGGCCCGGCGCTACGCAAACCGTGCGCGTTGGCTTGCGCCATCCGCCCGATCCTCGACGAGAACTGGCTTATCGCCTGTTTCTTCAGGAAGTCCCGCCGCCGGCTCCACAGGGCTGCGCGTCGCACTTCGCATCGGCGTCCCGGTCTTCATTTCCGCTTCGAGATCCAGGCCCGAACTTCGTGTCCGGGCACGCCGGGCGCCGGGGGACGAATGGCTGCTAACGCTTGACAACGTCGGGAACGGCCATGCACAGATCGGCGAGGTGGCGGTATTTCCGTCCGGCGGCAAGGATGTTCTGGCCTCGCGGCGCATCGCGGCCTATGTGCTGCCCGGCAGCCAGCGAGTCTGGCCGATGAAAATGCGTATTCCGGTGTCTTTGGATTCATCCTTGGAGCCGTCAATCCAAAGTGATCGGGGCGCGCTCCGTGAGAAGATCGTCTTGGAACCCTAGGGAAGTTCTGAATAATCCCTGTCCCTCTGGGAGAGGGTTGGGTGAGGGCCCCTTAGATCAAAAAATTGCGCAGGCCTCTTCTCCGAATTGGAGACTTGACCAGCGCTTCCCGAGGCAGTGTTTCGCCCTACCGTTGTTGTGGGTGGCGTCGCTCGTCACCGCCGGAGACGGGATTCTGGCCGAGGAAAAAGAGGCGGGGGACGCATTTTTTCGCGCGAAATCACGGATAGTTTCGGCATCGTGCAAGTCGGGCAGTATCCCAACGTTCGACTCTAGGCGTTCAACCAAGCCGTCGTCGAAACGGACGCGGATGGCGTGGCTTTGATACCCGCTTGCTGGCGTACCAAAAAAACCCGATTCGCGTGGAACAGGCGGATTTGCCCTTGGACGCAGAGGTCGGCCCTTGCAACTCGATGCGGTGCCTTATCTCCGTAGCGGGGTCTGGCTCGACTTTCCGGTCAGGCGTTCCGATGGCGCAGTGTTTGAAATCCGGCTGGAAAATGGTCAATCG
The DNA here is from genome assembly GCF_003584645.1 of Methylocaldum marinum. Taxonomy (GTDB): domain Bacteria; phylum Pseudomonadota; class Gammaproteobacteria; order Methylococcales; family Methylococcaceae; genus Methylocaldum; species Methylocaldum marinum. The sequence goes on along the minus strand of NZ_AP017928.1, from coordinate 1,496,704 downwards.
ATGCCGCCTGGAGCGAACAGAACTGCGAGATGGACGTGGAGTTTCCCGATACCCGCGAGCCCTTGCCCGATCTGGGCGTGGTTACGTGCCGCGAAGTAGCGCCATGACCGCGCTTCGGCACCGACGAGCGATGTTCAGGTTCGGAATACGGGCTTTCATACTCTTGAGCGTGCTGACAGCCGTGCCCCGGCCGGTCTTCGCTCTCGCGGAGTGCAATGTCGGCGCAAGCGGTGTCGGTTTCGGGGTTTACGATGTCTTCACATCCTCGCCGACTGACGCTACCGGCGATGTGTCCGTAAGTTGCTCGCTATTGGGGCTCGTCAGTTTGCTCGTGTCCTACGAGATACGGCTAAGTGCCGGAAGCAGCGGTGCTTATTCCGCGAGAACGATGGCCGGCGGAGGCGATAGCCTGGCCTATAACTCGATTAGGTAAGCCACCGCCTCCGGCGGTGGACTCCGCAAGGCTCTGCCGTTCCGGCGAGCGCCCTTGGATGGTAGATGACCTCCCTCCTACAACTGCAATTGGAAGGAGGTCATCATGCGAGAATGGCAGAGCCAATCTCACGTCAAATGGTACTGCAAGTACCATGTTGTGTTTGTGCCCAAATACCGGCGCCGGGCAATCTATGGAACGTTGCGGCGACGGGTCGGGGGGATTTTCCGCGAGTTGTGCCGCCAAGTGGGCATCGAGTTGGTGGAAGGGCACGCGATGCCGGATCACATTCATCTGTGCTTGAGTATTCCGCCGAAGTTCAGCGTGGCCTATACGGTGGGCTTTCTGAAAGGGAAATCCGCGGTCCGTATCCATCGGGAATTCTTGGGACAGAAGCGAAACTTCACGGGGCTACATTTCTGGGCCAAGGGGTATTGCGTCAGCACTGTGGGATTGGATGAGCAAGTGATTCGAGCCTATATCCGTCATCAGGAAGCTGAGGAGAGGCGCATCGAGCAACTGCACATCCAGGGTCTTTAGGCCCTTTCATCCGTTTTTCGGCCCCCTCAGCGGGCCTTCATCAAACCACCCGCTCTGCGGGTGGTAGCTGATTTGTATACGGACTCGGCGCGCAGCAGCATCTGGGGCGACGGTAGTGCAGGAACACAGACCGTGAGCGACGGTTATCTGCTCGGCTTGCTTACCGTGACCCGTCATTATCCGGTTTACGGTCGCATTCCGGCTGATCAGAATGTATCTCCCGGCGTTTACCTCGATACGATTTTCGTGACCGTACTCTATTAATTATCACAGATCGCTGGCGCGCGCGGCCGTAATCCACCGAGCGACCTCGGATCCGACGCCATCTCTTCCGTTCCCATTCAGGCCGCCTCGCGTCCCGCCTGCACGCAAACCGGTTCGGCTGGCCGACTTGCGCACGGATAACCGCACGATCCGCTGAAAGTTCCTGGGGTACCACGTTTCCGCTCATTCCGCGGATAGCAAAGCTCGTCTGCCGGGTGTCCGCTCGAGTTCCCCCTGTTGCAGCAGAAGACCGGCGATCGTGGGGATAAGGTCATGGTGCGAAAAAAACCTTTAAAAATATCAAAAATGGATTTACCGTTTTTGATCTGGATCAACTTTTACGGCGAAGTTTGTAAACCGATCTAGAATTGGTGAGTATCCTAAAAGTTCCCTTGTGGGTTTTGACCAATAAATAGAACGGAAGAGGAAGGAGAACGTATGGAGCCCCAAAAGCTTCCCTCGTCCCCGAAGACCCCCACCAAAGTCCAGGGTTTTTTTCGGGAGTCTCTTACCTGGGCGCTGGACCAGTACGGTACCGTGCTGGGCCTCCTGGCGATGACGGCCGTCGTGAGCTATGCCGTTCTGATCGCCGACCTTCGCAGCCAGGAGGGTAGTGCCGCAGCGCTTAACTTGGCCGGCCACGAGCGCATGCTGGTGGAACGCGGCCTAGTCCTGGCGATGAAGATGGTCAACTCCGAAGACCGTGCCGAACGCCAGGCGATCCGGCAGCAGATGGTCGATACCATCACCCAGTTCGAGAATATGCACGGTTATCTCAAGAACGGCGATCGCCTGATCCGACAGGGACCGCGCCTATTGGCCGAGCCGGGTGAACTGGCGCCGGAGCTCCACCTCATCTATTTCGAGGACCCGATAAAACTCGATCAGCACATCAACCGGTACATCCAGGCCATACGCAAGCTATTGTCGCAGCCGGTGGGCGCCGTCGATCCCGATGATCCGAACTACCGATATCTGGTTTCGAACGCTCCGGAACAAATCCTTTCCGGTCTCGACAAGGTCGTGGCGCATTATCAGCAGAACGCCGACTTCCGTTTGCAGAATACCCAGGACCTACAAGGCGTGATGCTGGCGTTCTTCCTGTTCGCCCTGGCTTTCGGCGGGATGGGCTTGTTGAATCCGCTAGTCAAGCGTCTCAAGGACAGCATGGCCAACTTACAGGCCCAAAGAGACTTCAACGACAACATCATCAATACGGCGCAGGCCCTGATCATCGGTCTGGACCCCAGCGGAAAGATTACCCTGTTCAACCGGCATGCCCAGGAAATCTCCGGCTGGCTCGAGGATGAAGTGCGCGGGAGCGAGTTTTTTACCAATTTCTTCGCGCCCGATCAGCAGGCAACGATGCGCGCCTTGTACGAGGATGTCATGCAGGGGGGACTGTCAGGCGAGACCGGAACGGAAATTCCCATGCGCATCCGCAGCGAGGAACTGGTGGACGTCATCTGGCATGCAACCGTAGTCCGAGATCAGACCAGCAAGCAGCCGGTCCTGTGCCTGATCACCGGCGACGACATCACCGAACGCAAGCGGGCGGAAGATCGCCTGCAAGCCACCCTGGCGGAACTGGAAAAGCTGAGTGGTCGATTGCAGGAAGAGGTCAACCTGGCCGCGGCTTTGCAACACTCGATTCTGCCCGCGCCGGACATCGTGCTGCCGGGGGTGCGGGGTACCGCCTCACTGAACACGTCCAGCGAAGTGGGCGGCGACTATTACGACTACTACAAGGCCGGCGGTTGTTACGCCGTTCTGGTGATCGGTGATGTCAGCGGCCATGGCGTCGCCGCGGGTACCATGGTGAGCGCCGCCAAGGCCGGCCTTTATCCGCTGGCGACCGAAGGCGTGACTCGCCCCGCGGAAATTCTTCGATCCCTCAACGAAACCATTTTGGCCACGGCGCATCAGTCGCTGCTGATGACCATGGGCTGTCTGAGCCTGGACAGTCGTACCGGCCACCTGCGTTTCGCCAACGCCGGGCACGTGCTGCCTTATCTCAAGCGGCGCGGGGATCGGCACTGGACCATGATCGAAGGCGGCGGCCCGCCCCTGGGCAAGAGCCGCGATTCGGACTACCTCTCGGTAGAGCGGGAACTGCAACTCGATATCGGAGACCGGATCTTCCTTTACACCGATGGCGTGGTAGAGCAGGAATCGCTGCGCGGCGAGCCCTTCGGCTACGACCGGCTCGAAGCCGTCCTGAACGAAAACGCCGAGGCCGAACCGCGAGTACTGGAAGAAAAAGTTATCGCCGCGCTCAAGGCCCACAGCGGGCGCGCCCATTTCGAAGACGACGTGACCGTGGCCGTGCTGGAGCACACCGACCGCGTGGAAGTCCGGACCGCGCGCGATGAGGATTCAGCTCAGCTCATCCGCATTACCGAAGGTTTTTACCGCGGGCAAAGCGATCACTTTACCTCGCCGACTACGCGCCAGTTGGTGGTTTTCCTATCGGAAGGCGAGTTCCACGATCTGTTGCCGCGCCTCAGCGTGGACGGTATCCGCAGGGTGCTGCCCCGCGACGACGCCTTTTACCACCGGCTCGGCTGGGAACATCTGCTGGGCCAGCATCAAGCGTCGCCGGACGACGACATTTTCTGTCTGGTTCCCGGCCGCATCGCGGAGCGGCAATTCCAGCTCACCCACAGCGACGACAAGCTGTTTTTCATGGAGGAGGGGCGTGCCTGGCTGGAAGAACTCGGCATGGTAGCGCCGGACCAACTCGAGTCCATCCTGTTGGTGCTCGACGAAATGGTGGAGAATTCCCTGTACGGCGCGCCCCGCGACGGCCAGAGCCGGCCCTTCTACGCGAAGGGAACGGCACGGGATCTGTCCCAGAATGAGCATGTGCGCATCCATCTGGCGGTGGGCTCGGACACCATCGGCCTGTCGGTTACCGATAACTGGGGCACCTTGACCCCGGCGATCTTCCTGAACCATCTGACCCATACTCTCGCGAAAGGCGTCGAAGCCGGTGTCGGCGGGGCTGGCTTATACCTGATGTGGCGTATGTCGGATTATCTGCAAGTGCGCGTCACCCCGCATCGCTCTACCCAGATCACCACCCTATGGGATCTGAGCCGGCCCTTGCAGGTCGGCTTGAAAACCGGGTTTCAATTCCTCTACCACAGCGAGCACGACGAGGTTGTAAGCCATGACTCTGGCAGATTCACTTTCCATTAACAGCCTGCCCTCCGGAGAGGATGGCGTTCTGTGCTACGCATTCGCCGGTTCGGTGGACGCCCATTCCGCGCAGGCCCTCGGCCAGTTGAACGGGGTTCCGGCCAATGCCCGAGTCAGCCTGGATTTCAAGCAAGTCGAGCGGGTCAATTCCATGGGACTATCTTTGTTGCTCAAGCTGTTCGAACACTGGGAAAGCCGGGGGATCAAGATCGCGGTCAACAACCCCAATCGCATGGTGGCGATGCTGTTCAAGATTACCGGGTTGGGCCGTTTTCTGACGACCGAGGTTACTCTGCCTTCCGAGCGGGCCCAGCCGGCGGTGGTCAGCACCGTACAGAGCGCAGCCGAGCGCCCCGTCGAATCGGTTTCGCCGAGTTCCAGGGGCAAGCTGAATTTCATGGCCAGCCTCCAGGTCGGTGCTCAACTGAGCGGCTGGTATTTGCTGAATACCTATTTGCAGCGGAACCTGCAGCGGGCGATTCATTTCGAGCAGTTGCCGGCGGGCCACGAACTCAGCCAGGAAACGGTGGATATTCTGTTCGCCAAGCCTTTCGAAGCCTGCGCCATGATCCGGAAGCAGCAATTCATGCCATTGCTGCGGCCGCTGGGCGAGGCCGACGAAGTGGTGATCGTGATGCGCGCCAACGATCAGCGGCAACTCGTGGACATGGATACCGTTCGCGCCGTCACGGCTTCGCAAGGCAGTTTCGTTTATCTCCTGGGGCGTTTTCTCTGCGACGAGAACGGGCTGGACTCATCCAGGTTCCAATATCATTTCGCCGGCAACGAAATCAAAGCGCTGCAACTGCTTCTAAAGGAACAGTCGGACGCCTTGTTCATGCTGAAAAAGACTTATTACGGATTGTCGAATCTCACCCGAAACAATACCCGGGTGGTCGACGAAAGCGACACCCAGTTCGCCTTCCACCTGCTGTGCGCCGCTCCTCAGATCGCCGATCTCAAGGAGTCCGTGGCGAAAGTCTTCGCCGGGATGGGTGACGACGAGCAAGGCAAGAGCATCCTGAAGGACATCCAGTTCGACGGCTGGTGCGTGCCGCAGGAAGGTGAACTCGCGATGTTGATGAGGCTTTACGAGCGCTACGCAGAGTAGGTAGCGGCATTCCCATCGGTGGCCGGGCGGAGGCGGGTGGCTGCCTAACACGATGGTGAAAAACTCGTCCCTATTTCCCCTTACTCCTCCCCGAATGTTTTTTTCGGGCGGAAACCCGGGTTTTTGACGGCTTGGACGGGGCTTTTTTACGGCCGTTTTGGGGTTTTGCCGTTCCCGTAATCCGCTTTCGGACGGATTCCGGGCGCACCCTGCCTCAAGCAGACACGGCCTGCGCCGCCATCGGGGCAACGGCCAACAAGTTCAACCGTTCCGACGCTTGAGACTGATGGCGTAGCCTTTGCCCCGCGGCGTACGGCCATCGACGGCCGTGCCCACCTGACGGCTCATACCGGACACAACGCCGCCACGCTGATCAACTCGCCGATGGATGGCTTTGCCATCGGCTGGGGGCGCGTGAAATGATCCGCCTGTCCACCGTCATCGAGCAGTTCGAACTTATCCGAACGCGGCTTCTGCCATTACCGACACAGGCCCCGCCCGGCGCTCCGGAGGAAGCCTTGGCGATGTAACCGCACCCAGAAACGGCAACCCCGAAATCAGCGTCCCTGACCGCTGAGGCTGGCGCTCGTCCGAAAAAGGCCCGGCACAGCCGGAAAGACGCCGGTTCAAGCCCTTTTTGCTCCCCAACCCTCTCGATGATCGCCTTTCGGTGAGGCTCCCTCCTCCTGCTGGGCTTTGCCGCCCCTGAAACTCAAGAAGCTATTTTCATAGACCATTCCCCACGCCGGGGCCGGGTTCGTCCAACAGTCGGCTCAGATCGCGGCTCGTCCCTCGCGCGATCTAACCTTATTCGTTAGAAATTGCTTCGGTGCTTGTTCTTGAGCAATCCCAGAACGACGCCGGATATAAAAGTAGTGAGCGAAAGGTATGTCTGAAAGAGAAGTACTGCCTGCGCACCAACCTCCTTTTTACGCTCTGCTTTGATTTCCTCAACCTCTGAAGCGAGTGCCGTTTGAAAGTCCGCTGCTCCCCGTTGGCTCATTAAACCCTTCAGCATCAAGCGGCCCACTGCGGAGGCTTCGTCCACTTTTGCGAGAAGAGTGTCGGGATCTCGCGTCAACGTGAACCGAGCGCCCTCTGAACTTGCCAGATCAATTGGTAGAGAATCTTCCCGGAGAGTTATTCCTCCGACCACTGCCCAAGCTGCTGTATACGTGTATCTCATCACTCGTTAGACGCCCAACGTTTGATTTCACCGGCCTTGCGCGGCTTTATGCGCAAGGTCCGGTGGAATGATGGGTTGGGCCGCACTTTCTGCGCCATTTCTATGCTGGCCTCAGGACTGCGGGTCGAACTGAAAGACACGAAGTTCTTGACTACAGCGACAGGCCTTCGCGATGCGCGCGGCCCACGCGACGGCGTCTTCACGCGAGGGAAGTTCAAGCACAGTGAAGCCGCCGTCAATCGGGGGCGCCCATGGATAGCCGCCCTCGGCGACTGCGCCGTCGGCCGCTACGAGCACCGGCGGAACGTCTTCGTCGATGCCGCCGCCGAAGACGTAGACGCCAGCAGCTTTTGCCTCCTCGATCACGGCGTGCGCGTCGCGGCCTATCGCCTCCCATGCGTCATCTGGCACGACCATCGCAGCGCTGGGAAAGGAGATCAGTAAGCGTCCGCTGGAGGACAGTCTTTTCCTGATGCCGCCGAACAGTTAACCGTCAGGACCTTATACGTTGGCTGGTTTCCAGTTGTGGGGTAGCAGGCTGTCGATCTCCCTCTGCTTGGTGGTGGGTAAACGGGTCAGGACGTCTTTCAGGTAGGCCTCTGGGTTGAGGTCGAGTTCCTTGCAGGTTTGGATGAGGCTGAACACCGTGGCGGCGACCTGGCCGCCCTTGGGCGAGCCGAGGAACAGCCAGTTCTTGCGGCCGATGGTGAGGGGGCGGATCGCCCGCTCACTGCGGTTGTTGTCGATCTCCAGGCGACCGTCTTCGGTATAGCGCTCCAGCGCCGGCCAGTTCTTGAGGGCATAGCCGATGGCCTGGGCAGTGGGGGTCTTGGGCGCCAGCTGGCGCAGCCGGTCTTCGAGCCAGGCCTTGAACTCGGCCAGGATCGGCCGCGCCTGTTCCTGCCGTAGCTTTCGGGTGCCTTCGGCGTCGAGTTGCTGTTCCTTGGCCTCCCGTTCGATGGCGTAGAGCCGGCCGATGTACTCCAAGGCCTCATGGGCGCTGATGCGCTTGCCGTTCTCGGTCTGTCGGGCAATCTCGAAGAACTTGCGGCGCGCATGCGCCCAGCACGCCACTTCCAGGACCTTGCCTGCGGCGAAGATCTGGTCGTAACCGGCATAGGCGTCCGCCTGCAGGTAGCCGCTGTAGCCTTCCAGTTTGGCCTTGGGATGCTTGCCCGCCCGGGTTTCGGTGTGGTCATAGACGACGATGGGCGGCGAGTGGCCGGCGTATACCCAAAACCGGGTTTCCCGCGTCTTGCCGCGGTCCTGCACCGCCACAGTGGTGTCGTCCGAGAAGATCACCGGCTGTTGCTTGAGCAACGCCAGCATCCGCTCGACCAAGGGCTGCAGCTGCCAGCCGCTCTGGATGACCCAGTCGCACAACGTGGTGCGGGCAATGGGGACACCCTGGTGGGCAAAGATTTGCTCGATGCGGTACAGCGGCAGGTGATAGCCGTATTTGGCCATCAGCAGATGTGCCAGAAGACCCGGCAGAGGGATGCCCTGCTCGATGATTTGCGGCGGGGCCGGTACCGTGGTCAACTGCCCTTGGCACTTCGCGCAGGCGCACTTTTCCCGCCGCGTTTCCACGACCTTCAGTTGCGCCGGGACGTAATCCAAGCGTTCGGAGCTTTCGTAGCCGATCACCGGCCGTTCCTCACCGCAGGCAGGACACTGCCGGTCTTGTGCCGACAACGGCAATACCACGATCTCTCGCGGCAGATGCGCCGGCAGTGCGGTGCGCTTCGGTTGATTCTTGGCGGGCGATTGCACCACCACCGTCTTGAACGCCACCGGACTGGCGACGGGGGCGTCCTCGGGCACCTCATCCCACAGCGGCAGTTGGTCGATGTCGGGGAGGGTCGCCAGTCGCTCGGAACGGGCGCCGAACAGCAGCTTCTTCAGCTGCGCCAGGTCGAATTCCAGCCGTTCGATGCGCGCCTCGCGCTGGGCCAGGGTGGCCTTTAGAGTACGATTTTCTTCGGCGAGAGCGGCGGCATTCATGGCTGCCATTATACCCGGTGGACCACCCGAAAGCCCAGCTCTGATGCGGGTTTCAGGCACTTTCGACTCAGCCGACCCGACCCGCGCGAACCGCGCGGAAACGGGCCACCGTCAGGTCCACGCCTTCCAGCAACAGCAGCAGGTCCGAGCGCGAAATCGTCCCCTGAACCGGCTTGCGGAAGCGGCCTTTCTCCAGCCGCTTGTAGGCCAGCCAGAAACCGTGACGATCCCACCACAACAGCTTCACCTTGTCCCGGCCCCGGTTGAAAAACACGAACACCGCACCCGATAACGGCGAATACCCCAGACTGCTCTCCACCGCCAGCGCCAAACCATCGATGGACTTGCGCAAATCGACCGGCTCGGCCACCACATACACCGCCGCCGCACTCAGAATCGTCGCCAGCATCACGAGACCAATGCGGCCACCACCTGCTTCAACAACCCGGCATCGAACCCCGGTTTCACCTCGATGCGAACCCCGCCCACCGACAACCACAGACCACCGACTGCTGTCTCACCGCCATCTACCCGCATCAACGTCAGTGGCGCCACCACCGCTGGCTGCGCTACGCGTCGACGCCAGTAGATGAACGCCGCATAGCTGACCGCCTCGCGCGCACACCAAGCGCGCACCGACAACCCACTCCCTGCCTGTTGCTCCAGCAGGACCCGCCAATGCATCTCTCGTTCTTGTTTCGTCATCGCCATCTCCTCCTCTTCGGGAATATGGCGATACTGTGACTCAGGCGCTAATCGGTGGGAATTATGCGGACAGCCGGACGCTTACGGAGATCAGGTACTTGGCCATGGTGCTATTTCCATTGGAGATTGATGTCGGTCGTGAAGCGAGTGTGCGGCCCATCGTAGAGCTAACCGGCGCTGCGCGGCTTGGGCGTCTTCGGCGCACATGGCCTACGCGCTGAGCTCGACGCAACGAGACATAGTGTTGAAGTTCCGAGTTGTCGCTGCAACCTTCAGCTTTCGCTCGAAGAAATTGTTGTTGAACTTCGAATCGCTATGTTTAGTCGCGTACAACGTGTAGATCGCATCGTTGCCGACTCTTACCGTATCGGGTGAGAAATCAAGTTGGGACAGGCCATCGGCAAGATACGCTGCTGGCGGCACCGCTAGCAGCGAAAAGTACGTGCGAGATACTGCACTCAAGGGGAACGGATTGCCTTCCATGACGCGTTTGAGTTGGTTGTGTGTCCGGGCGATTACGGCTATGTCGGCTCCGATTTCACGGATAATAGACATTATCGGAAACTAGCATGACAGTCTGTCATTGAATAACGAAGAGAACTAAGAGAACTAAGGGCAAGAGTATGCTTTCCTACGAAGACGTGAAGCAAAAGCCGAAGACATTGATGGCCATGACCAGTCTGAAGGCCTCCGAGTTTGAGGAACTCTTGGTTTCTTTTGCGGCGACATGGGCCGAAGAAACCGGCAGGAATCTGACTAAAGGAGGGCGTCCGCCGATTATCGCGAGCATGGCCGACCGGCTGCTGTTCATCCTGTTCTATCTGAAGACCTACCCTCTGCAAGAGGTCATCGCGCATCTGTTCGGCATGAGCCAACCCCGGGCCAACTTCACGATCCACCTGTTGAGCAGGGTGCTCAACAAGACACTTGACGCCCGCGGGCACAAGCCCGCCCGGCTCACCGAGGAGATGCTGTCCAGGCTGGAGCAGGAGGCGCGGCAGGACTTGGGCATAGACGGGACGGAAAGGCGCATCAACCGCCCCGTCAACGACCTGGGGCAACGCATCCACTACAGCGGTAAAAAAAATGCCACACTGTGAAGAACAACCTTGTCGGCGGCCTGGAGGACAGGCAGGTCAAGTACTTGGGTTCGACCCATGAGGGCAAGAAGCACGACAAGAAGATCTGCGACGAAGAAGGGACCCGGTTCCCCGACGGCGTCGAGCTGTATCGCGACAGCGGCTTCCAGGGACACGAACTGGCGAATGTCACAGTCCACCAGCCGAAGAAGAGGCCGCGCAACGGCCGGCTTTCGGCCGACGACCAGGAGGCCAACCGGCTCCACTCAAGCATCCGCGTGATCATCGAACACATCATCTCGGGAATCAAGCGGTGCCGCGTCGTCAAAGACGTGTTCAGGAACACCAAGGAAGGCTACGACGATGTCGTCATTGAATTGGCCTGCGGCCTGCACAATTACAGGAGCTACTGCCGAAACCAGAGTTATTGATAGCCGGCCTTTTCCTCTGTTCCGGTTATGAAAGGTGGTTTCCGATAATGTCTAATGACTTCATGAACGAGAGATTGTAGAGACAATTGATCCAGGGTTGACTTTGCAATGACGTTGCCGCTCTGAATGTACGTTTGCACATCCAGCAATCCAGAGTTGCTGAGGGCGGCGCGTAGCTCAGCCATCGGCACTCGGTTTTTGCCGGTAGGAGTAACACCGCGCAGAAAGATTGCGTAGTTCTTCATTGCGCTCCGTGGGTCATGGATGAAGGCGCCCAACGCCTTGCTAAGGGGCAGCCGAAACGCAGTGTAGGCTGTCCCGCGGAGACCGCGCTTTTTGCGGCCGGAGTGAACTTGAGCAACTTGTTAGGCGCTGGTTTCATTGTGGTAATTTACAAGCGATTTCCGCGCTTCTTTAGCTTGGCCGGGATAACGCCACGTAAGAATTTTACAGATTAAGGCAAAGACAACACCTACTACAAAAAAGAATATTACGATGGCATTTATTAGCCAAGCATATACAGCATTGCCTAGATCATCTGTGAAGGTGTACCAACAGACTGCAATAATTAAAATTACCTGGAGGATATTGCTCAGACAATTCCATGCTGTGCGAATTATGCCTAGGAAATCAGATATTCTATTTTTAAATAGCTCGTCACTGAATTTTTCCATTGATATTTCGATGATTTTTGGCGCAAGCTGCTCGATTTTCTCTTCATCTTCCAGATCGGCAACTGGAATACCCAATTTTAACGCAAGCTCCCCAGTGGCTCTTTTCTTGTTCCTTTCCAATTCCCACGAAGATATGAACAAGATGATCAGCCCCAGAATTATTGAGACAATCACTGCTCCAGCAATATGACCAATAGCAATTAAAATATCCATAGTTCTATGTGCGCCTAACGTTCTGCTTGAGCCGCGCCTTACCCTGGAGCGTAGCGGAAGGGTAAGGCGTCGGGCTCGAAGCAGTTGTTAGAGGTTACTTGCTGGACGCCACCATTCATACGCAAAACCGCTGATCATAACGAACGACATCACATAAAGAGAGATGACAATTGCCGCTGCTTTAACAGGATTTCCGAACTTGGCTGTCTTTGCGCTTAGCCAAATCCAGAACGCCCTACCGCGAGCACCACTGGCGACAAACGAAGAAGCAGATAAAAACACGAGGGAGAACAGAATCACTAGCCATGACCCATAGAGGATAAGAAATCCAAGCACCTGAAAGACTAGAAAGACAACCCCTTCGGCGCCGTAACTCTTTACAAGACCAGCGAGTCCTAAAGTGGCGGCTACTTATTGCAAGTTCTCAATCCCAACAGGCGCATAAATCGGAGTCATTCCGAGGTACAGCATCGGAAGAGCCAAAATAGTAAGAATAAGCACCGTCGCAGCGTAAACAGCCCAGCCTCGCCCCGAAAGGGTACCGGACATGATGGAAAACACGACCCCCGCAAACCAGAATCCAAAAATGGACGTGGCAGCCATAACTCATTGAGGTAAGCCCCCGGCTTTGCCGGGGGACTCACCGAGGTTTGACCTGTACAACGGTCATTGCGAACCTGAAATCTCGACCAAGAGAAGGAGGTTCACCATGAAAGAGTACCAGAGTCTTTCCCACACCCGGTGGGATTGTAAGTATCAAGTGGTGTTCATCCCGAAGCGGCGGAAGAAACAGATTTTTGGTGCGCTCAAGCGGCATCCTGGAGAGATCTTTCATGAGCTTGCCGGGCACAAGGAATCGAAAATAGTAGAAGGTCACCTGATGGGCGACCACGTTCATAGGTGTATCAGCATTCCGCCGAAGTATGCGGTTTCGAACGTGGTGGGTTACATCAAGGGTAAGAGTGCGATCCAAATCGCCCGGCAGTTTGGGGGGCGGCAGAGGAACTTCACCGGGGAGAATTTCTGGGCGAGGGGATATTTTGTGTCCACGGTGGGTTTGGATGAGGCTATGGTTCGGGCGTATATCCGCCATCAGGAACAGGAGGATGAGCGTATTGACCAGATGAAGCTGGGCCTGTAAACAGCCGCCTTGGGCGGCTCATGATTTTACGGCGCCTTCGAGGCGCTCACCCAATAAGCCCCCGGCTTTGCCGGGGGTGATTTAACTGAATAATCGAGCACAGCAGCTTGGTTTCTGGCATAAAATACTGCGAGAAATACCAGCGTTATAACGCCACCCCAAACCACCCCCTCTTCATCACCATTTCTTCTTTGCGATCGGGGTATTTGCTGCGGCGCAACAGGTTGATTGGCATATTTTTGCTTCGCAAGCTCAGCCTCAATCAACGCCCTGATGTCCGACAGGGATAAACCGCCGCTTCTAGAGGTATCTTTGCTACCCTCTTTCTTCAGAACAAGGGCGACAATTAAACCACCGATCACAGTTATAGCCAGTGGACTCCAAAAGACGTCAACGCCTCTCGCGGAAGCAAAAAACTGCGCTAATGCCAAATACTCCATATTTCTTCCTTCTTGCTATCTCTAACGCAAAGCTAAGCCGACCGCTGGAGCGTAGCGGAAGCGGGTCGGCTTGAGCGTTGTGTTAGGTGCCATTGTTACTTTCGGCCTGAGAAGCTCACTTGAATTGCTGTTCATAGCTCGCAACGTGTTCAGGGAACAACTCACTGTAGAGCGGATACGGAACCCCAAGGACGTTGACCTCCATATTCGGTGGCTCGATTTCCTCCGAGTAGTCGAGGATGCCCACCCCGGCGCATGGTACGGTCATTCCAGTTTCTGTTTTGATGGATAAACAGAGAGCTGACTGATCCTCGTGGTTGACTCTGCATTCGCCCTGGATCTGCGAATACGCCTCACTCGGCACGAACGCGCCAAAGGCAACTCCCATGGGCGCGTCACCGAACTCCAGCATGGAATGTCCAACCAGAATTTCTCTCGCATAGACAGCGAACTTCGCCATGACAGCACCTAACGCCGCCGATAAGCCGCGCCCCTGAGGCAGCCTGCAAGGATCGAAGCGCTTTCAGGCGTCGGCTTGATCGGTTGGTTAGGCACTTCTTGGAAAGACCCTGTTTACCAACTGAATCATTTCTTTGACTCTGGTAATCCATAAATCACTATCTAGCCTTGCGAAGCTCCTGTCACTTCCCCGGTGAACTCTATGCGAAAACACCTTTGCATCGTAGGGCAACAGAGCAACATCAAAACCTTTCGGGATTGAGATTTCGGCAAACATTCCAGTTTGGCCTGGTACCAGAACACAATACCCAAACAACAGGGCCAAGTAATTAATTAACTTAGCATCGTTCGACATCATCCAAACGTCCATGGGAATCCCATCCAACGGCTTTCCATCCCTTTCTACAGCAACGTTAATCATGGTGAAATCGTTTGCCGCGTTGAATGCAATCCTGAGCGCCTCCTCTGAAGTCTTGGGTTTCTTCGTAAGCGTCCGGCTGTCCGCATAATTCCCACCGATTAGCGCCTGAGTCACAGTATCGCCATATTCCCGAAGAGGAGGAGATGGCGATGACGAAACAAGAACGAGAGATGCATTGGCGGGTCCTGCTGGAGCAACAGGCAGGGAGTGGGTTGTCGGTGCGCGCTTGGTGTGCGCGCGAGGCGGTCAGCTATGCGGCGTTCATCTACTGGCGTCGACGCGTAGCGCAGCCAGCGGTGGTGGCGCCACTGACGTTGATGCGGGTAGATGGCGGTGAGACAGCAGTCGGTGGTCTGTGGTTGTCGGTGGGCGGGGTTCGCATCGAGGTGAAACCGGGGTTCGATGCCGGGTTGTTGAAGCAGGTGGTGGCCGCATTGGTCTCGTGATGCTGGCGACGATTCTGAGTGCGGCGGCGGTGTATGTGGTGGCCGAGCCGGTCGATTTGCGCAAGTCCATCGATGGTTTGGCGCTGGCGGTGGAGAGCAGTCTGGGGTATTCGCCGTTATCGGGTGCGGTGTTCGTGTTTTTCAACCGGGGCCGGGACAAGGTGAAGCTGTTGTGGTGGGATCGTCACGGTTTCTGGCTGGCCTACAAGCGGCTGGAGAAAGGCCGCTTCCGCAAGCCGGTTCAGGGGACGATTTCGCGCTCGGACCTGCTGCTGTTGCTGGAAGGCGTGGACCTGACGGTGGCCCGTTTCCGCGCGGTTCGCGCGGGTCGGGTCGGCTGAGTCGAAAGTGCCTGAAACCCGCATCAGAGCTGGGCTTTCGGGTGGTCCACCGGGTATAATGGCAGCCATGAATGCCGCCGCTCTCGCCGAAGAAAATCGTACTCTAAAGGCCACCCTGGCCCAGCGCGAGGCGCGCATCGAACGGCTGGAATTCGACCTGGCGCAGCTGAAGAAGCTGCTGTTCGGCGCCCGTTCCGAGCGACTGGCGACCCTCCCCGACATCGACCAACTGCCGCTGTGGGATGAGGTGCCCGAGGACGCCCCCGTCGCCAGTCCGGTGGCGTTCAAGACGGTGGTGGTGCAATCGCCCGCCAAGAATCAACCGAAGCGCACCGCACTGCCGGCGCATCTGCCGCGAGAGATCGTGGTATTGCCGTTGTCGGCACAAGACCGGCAGTGTCCTGCCTGCGGTGAGGAACGGCCGGTGATCGGCTACGAAAGCTCCGAACGCTTGGATTACGTCCCGGCGCAACTGAAGGTCGTGGAAACGCGGCGGGAAAAGTGCGCCTGCGCGAAGTGCCAAGGGCAGTTGACCACGGTACCGGCCCCGCCGCAAATCATCGAGCAGGGCATCCCTCTGCCGGGTCTTCTGGCACATCTGCTGATGGCCAAATACGGCTATCACCTGCCGCTGTACCGCATCGAGCAAATCTTTGCCCACCAGGGTGTCCCCATTGCCCGCACCACGTTGTGCGACTGGGTCATCCAGAGCGGCTGGCAGCTGCAGCCCTTGGTCGAGCGGATGCTGGCGTTGCTCAAGCAACAGCCGGTGATCTTCTCGGACGACACCACTGTGGCGGTGCAGGACCGCGGCAAGACGCGGGAAACCCGGTTTTGGGTATACGCCGGCCACTCGCCGCCCATCGTCGTCTATGACCACACCGAAACCCGGGCGGGCAAGCATCCCAAGGCCAAACTGGAAGGCTACAGCGGCTACCTGCAGGCGGACGCCTATGCCGGTTACGACCAGATCTTCGCCGCAGGCAAGGTCCTGGAAGTGGCGTGCTGGGCGCATGCGCGCCGCAAGTTCTTCGAGATTGCCCGACAGACCGAGAACGGCAAGCGCATCAGCGCCCATGAGGCCTTGGAGTACATCGGCCGGCTCTACGCCATCGAACGGGAGGCCAAGGAACAGCAACTCGACGCCGAAGGCACCCGAAAGCTACGGCAGGAACAGGCGCGGCCGATCCTGGCCGAGTTCAAGGCCTGGCTCGAAGACCGGCTGCGCCAGCTGGCGCCCAAGACCCCCACTGCCCAGGCCATCGGCTATGCCCTCAAGAACTGGCCGGCGCTGGAGCGCTATACCGAAGACGGTCGCCTGGAGATCGACAACAACCGCAGTGAGCGGGCGATCCGCCCCCTCACCATCGGCCGCAAGAACTGGCTGTTCCTCGGCTCGCCCAAGGGCGGCCAGGTCGCCGCCACGGTGTTCAGCCTCATCCAAACCTGCAAGGAACTCGACCTCAACCCAGAGGCCTACCTGAAAGACGTCCTGACCCGTTTACCCACCACCAAGCAGAGGGAGATCGACAGCCTGCTACCCCACAACTGGAAACCAGCCAACGTATAAGGTCCTGACGGTTAACTGTTCGGCGGCATCAGGAAAAGACTGTCCTCCAGCGGACGCTTACCGATCACCGGCCGTTCCTCACCGCAGGCAGGACACTGCCGGTCTTGTGCCGACAACGGCAATACCACGATCTCTCGCGGCAGATGCGCCGGCAGTGCGGTGCGCTTCGGTTGATTCTTGGCGGGCGATTGCACCACCACCGTCTTGAACGCCACCGGACTGGCGACGGGGGCGTCCTCGGGCACCTCATCCCACAGCGGCAGTTGGTCGATGTCGGGGAGGGTCGCCAGTCGCTCGGAACGGGCGCCGAACAGCAGCTTCTTCAGCTGCGCCAGGTCGAATTCCAGCCGTTCGATGCGCGCCTCGCGCTGGGCCAGGGTGGCCTTTAGAGTACGATTTTCTTCGGCGAGAGCGGCGGCATTCATGGCTGCCATTATACCCGGTGGACCACCCGAAAGCCCAGCTCTGATGCGGGTTTCAGGCACTTTCGACTCAGCCGACCCGACCCGCGCGAACCGCGCGGAAACGGGCCACCGTCAGGTCCACGCCTTCCAGCAACAGCAGCAGGTCCGAGCGCGAAATCGTCCCCTGAACCGGCTTGCGGAAGCGGCCTTTCTCCAGCCGCTTGTAGGCCAGCCAGAAACCGTGACGATCCCACCACAACAGCTTCACCTTGTCCCGGCCCCGGTTGAAAAACACGAACACCGCACCCGATAACGGCGAATGCCCCAGACTGCTCTCCACCGCCAGCGCCAAACCATCGATGGACTTGCGCAAATCGACCGGCTCGGCCACCACATACACCGCCGCCGCACTCAGAATCGTCGCCAGCATCACGAGACCAATGCGGCCACCACCTGCTTCAACAACCCGGCATCGAACCCCGGTTTCACCTCGATGCGAACCCCGCCCACCGACAACCACAGACCACCGACTGCTGTCTCACCGCCATCTACCCGCATCAACGTCAGTGGCGCCACCACCGCTGGCTGCGCTACGCGTCGACGCCAGTAGATGAACGCCGCATAGCTGACCGCCTCGCGCGCACACCAAGCGCGCACCGACAACCCACTCCCTGCCTGTTGCTCCAGCAGGACCCGCCAATGCATCTCTCGTTCTTGTTTCGTCATCGCCATCTCCTCCTCTTCGGGAATATGGCGATACTGTGACTCAGGCGCTAATCGGTGGGAATTATGCGGACAGCCGGACGCTTACGTCGAAACCGGCCCATTCGCCCGCAATGCTGAAGAGATTCCAGCGACAGATAGGATAAACCTCATCTACGAGAATGTGCTCCAGCTGTTCGACAGAATAGGGCGAGCTAGCAAGCAGCTTGACGCGCCATTCGCGCGACAGGGATGTATCGGTGTCCAAGAACAGACTCGACAGCGCGTCCCATACCGGACGCCGATGATCGAGGTCGTCTTCGGCCGGTGGCACCGTATTCAAACGAGTCGCCTAACGCCATTGCTCACGCGCGTGCGCTTCGCACGTCGCGTGGAGCAATTTGTTAGGGCGCCTTCGCATCAATGACATAAATGTTTTCAACGTTCATTCCGAGAGGTGTCGCTGAACCTGTCAAACGGAGCCGAGCCCCGGGAGCGAGTTCCGTGGCGAAGCGGCTCACGCACAATGCTTTCCAGCTTCTGACAAACGGGGCGAGATCAACCTCGGGCTGCGAGCAGTTCCTGCGCGAGCCACTGAACCATCCTGTTACGACCACCACTTGCTCCGCCCGTGTACCGAAACCCATGTTTACAAGCCAGGCGCAACCCCATGCGATGGCAAAGTAGCCAAACGCGGTACCAATAAGCAAACAAAAGGGGACTCTCAACCACGCATGGCGAAGGATGCGATTGCGCTTCGCCTCGGCGAGAGCCATTGCTTGGCGCATGTCGGCGGGGCGGACCTTCCTTAGATTGGTTTCCAGCGCACTGCTCCACGCTAACCCTATCGAAATGCCAGCCAACAATCCCAACCCAACCGCCAACCTGCTGGATATGACACGACTCACGAAGAAGCCAACAACAGCCAAGCCAAGTACAGCGAATATGAGCGCCAGTAACACTCTATTGTGTTTTGCACCAGAGTACCTCCGGACGAAACTACCGTGCAGAGTGGTGACTTTCATAGCGCCCTAACGCCAAGCTAACCTGCGAGCTACGAGGCGCGAAGCGCCGACGTAGCGAGTCAGGTTGAGCGACGTGTTATGCATTTTGCCTTAAATACGCCAGAACAATTTTCCAATCTGGGAAACGCTCTGTGCCAAAGTGAATGTGCTCTCCAGAGAACCGATCGGCACCGTTTTTTGTGCGATCATCTACAAGGAAGTGCCCATCATTTAGATTTTTATGGTGGGTAAGAATCAGCCTCTTATGTGCGCTCTTGCCGATATGGTTTTTCACCCACAGAAGTTTGTCGCTCCATGCGGATGGATTTTCCCATGGTGCTGTTGACAATATGTATGTATCGAATAACTCCGACAATTCATGAAATGCCTCAACGGCGCCTGGTATTGGAGACATTAAGGAGAAGATGCCAGGAACTTCGTCGAGCCTTCCGGCGAACTCCTGTGTTACCGAAGCGTCCAGCTGTTCAATACCAGATGGGAAGTCGACTAACACATTGTCCATGTCTACATACAAAATCTTCTTCAACGCTCGTTCCTCTTAAATGCATAACGTTCGCCATAACCGGCAGTGAAAAGCGGGGCGACGAAGTCGCCCCGCTTTTCACTGTCCGAGTTGATGGCGTTGTTAGGCGATTTGTTTTGTTCTCTCACGTTGCTAACACTCTCCTTCGATACGTTGCCATTGCCATTAGCAGCATACACGCCGCCGCAATAACCGAAGGAAACAAAACTGTTGTTACCGAGTGAGTTTCAAGCGCCACAATGACGATGAGATTGCGGGCGGCGAACAGAGCGAAGAACAGCAAAGACTCAGAATGCGGAAAACTATAGATCTTCCTGACCGTTGGCCCGAACCCAAGTACATCCACGGTTGTAAGAATGACAACAGCCCACAATGGGTCAGACGTGAGGAACCAGAGCGGCAAAGAAGACAAGGCGGAGACAAAAAATAGCCAGTCTGTTGTTGTGATTGTAATATCTGATCGCTTCACGAAAGCCAAGAGCGCAATAAATATTGTGATACTACCAGAAACCCCGATAGGCCAAGCACCCACCCCACCTTTAGCTTCGAGCTGCGCAAGAAATACCACGAAAGTGGTTACGCCCCAAATGACCCAAGAGAACACATGGGGTTTGATGGTGCCGCTAACGATTGCACGGATATAGGGAATAAATGCCGCAAAAGTGAGCGCAATGGCAATGGCGCTCAAGATTTCTTTGTATGACGCAGTTCCCATGATTTTATTCGCCTAACGATCATGAAAGCGCCGCATCACCCCGGGAAATGAAAGTCATCGTGGGAGCGACGCCTTCGTCGCGACTTGCGCGGCTCTAATCGCGACGTAGGCGTCGCTCCCACGATGACTTTCACAGTAACATAGGGTTGTGGTGCCTGTGCGGCTTTTTGCCCAGACCACCTCGAATGCAATGTTAGGCCAACAACCGAAAATACTCATGGCTCATAACCCAAAGATGGCGGGCTTTCTGAATATTGCGGCAGGCTATCTGTAATTTTTAGCCACTGTTGCTTTGAAGATACCCAAAAGTGCATGTCAGGTTTGAACAATGACGGCTCGTCGAGGCTGCCGACTGTTAAGCCGATGACTCCAGCAGAAACACGCCGTGAGAAAATGCTTGAACCGCAATGTGAACAAAAACCGCGCTCAAGAGTTTCTGAAGAGTGAAATATGCTGACTGGGCCAGAGATGGCAACATGTTCGATGCGCATGAGTACACGAGCATTGAAAGCAGCGCCGATAACTTTTTGACACCCCCTACAGTGACATACCCTCTGGTTCAACGGGTCAGAGGTAGTTTCATAACGCACGGCACCACAAAGACAGCCACCACGGAATACAGTCATTTAGCACGTCCCCTTGTTCAACAGCCTAACGTCGTAGCTCAGGGACGCGCCGCTTGCAGCGCGTTCCCTGGAGGGCATGGTTGGGCGTGCCTGTTAAGAAACGACAGCCCATGCTGGACCAGCTCCCGGAGGGCCTCCTCCACGAGTGGAAGGACGCGAGCGCGAGCCACTTCCGGAGAAATCGGCTGGGTCTGCGCGGTGATGTAGGCCATCATTTCCTTTTGTGTCGCGCCTAAACGTAGCTCCTCAACAACCCATCCGAAGTCGTTGCCACGTGATAGCTCTCCGAGGCGGCAGAGGTACTCATCCTCGGACCCAGCATCAGGGGGGCGTGCCAATGACGGCCGTATCGTGAGCTGGGGGAACCGTCCCTTCCTCGACCAACCCACCTCGACGAAAAAGGCTTCCCGCTTCCCATCCGGGATCAGCACTACCCAAAGGAAGATGGTCTCCGAGAACCGCCAGCAGTATGTTCGTTCACCAGGAAAGCCAGCCAGCGCAGAATGCTTCTTGACAAGAGTGAATTGAGGGCAAGCATGCGTAAGCCCTTCAGTAAACAACTCACGAAGCGCGACTCCGTATTCTTTCCTCATGTGCGGTACTCCCAACGCTGAGTTAAGGGGCGGCTAGCCCCGATAACGTCATCGTAAACGGCCTTGCGAACTGCTGCAATGCATCTTACGTCCCCTTGAACGTCAAGGTTAGGCTAGCGGCCTGGCCTCGTGTCATCAAAGCTTCCAAGACGTGTCAGCCGTCCTGACACGGGGACATGCGTCAGCATGCTGTCCCTGAGCGAAGCGAATCACTCACCTGCGTCCTCCAATCAAGCACGGCCTTCATGTAGACCAAAGGGGTTTTAAGAGAGGCGATCCGCCCGCCCGCAGCACGCGCCCAGCGCGCGCGGACGGACGGAGCCGCCGTCCCTAGACTAGATATAAGGGACACCAGCCCTTTAAAGGTGGAATCAAAAACGCGAGTATGTCTGCCCTGATTCCTGATTTGATTTCACCCCGCCTATAACCTCAAATACCCCACTCGTTATGATTGAACTGCTCTGCCGGAAAATGCCCCTCTCGAGCTTGCTGCGCGGGTTATTGGAGCGCTGCTTTGCCGCGGAACGGCTGGAGGCTTTGTTCGAAGCGCACGCGCGCGAGCAATACACCCGTGACTTGTTGTTCTCCACGGTCTGCGATCTGCTGCTCTCCGTCGTTCTGCGCGTGTATCCCTCGACCCACGCCGCGTACCAAGACCGCCAGCAGGAACTGAACGTCTCGGTCGTCGCCCTGTATGACAAGCTCAAAGGGATCGAAGTCGCCGTCTCGGCGGCGCTGGTCCGGGAGACCGCACGGGATTTATCGGCCCTCCTCGACGCCCTGGACTGCCCGCCGAAACCCTGGTTGCCCGGCTATGCCGTGCGCATCCTGGACGGGAATTGCCTGGAAGCCAGCGAGAAGCGGCTGGGCGTCCACCAGGGGCTTGCCGCGGCCGCGTTGCCGGGCAAGTCCCTGGTCGTGCTGGACCCGGAGCGCCGCCTGCTGGTCGAGGTCGTCCCTTGCGAGGACGGCCACGCCCAGGAACGGTCGTTGCTGGAAGCCGTGCTGCCGACCGTCCAGGCCGGAGAGGTGTGGATCGCCGACCGCAACTTCTGCACCCTCGGCTTCCTGCGGGGCCTCCGGGAACGTCAGGCTGCGGTGGTGGTGCGCCGGCACAGGAGCCTCCCCTTCGGGGAACAAACCCCCTTCGCCCCGGCTGTCGGGGGGGAGGCGGGCCAGCGCCTCTTCGAGCAACGGATCGAAGTGGAAGGCCGCACCTACCGGTGCGTCCGCATCGAACTCCCCGCACCGACCCGCGACGGCGACACTCATCTCGACGTGCTCACCGACCTGCCAGACACGGTTGACGCCGCCACCGTGGCCCGCCTGTACCGGAAGCGCTGGACCCTGGAAACCGCGTTCCAACACCTCGAGCAGCACTTCGCCTCGGAACTCAATACGCTGGCCTATCCGCGAGCGGCTCTGTTCGGATTTTGCCTGGCCCTGGTCGCTTACAACGTCTTCTCGGTCATGCGTGCAGCGCTCGACAGTGCCCACTCGGAACCCGTCTCTAAGGGCGTGTCCTCCTATTACATCGCGCATGAGATCAGCGCGACTTTCCGCGCACTGCTCCTGCTGGGCGAGGCCCTCGACTGGCAATTCCTGGCGACCTGTCCTCCGGTCCAGTTCGCTCATTGGCTTCGCGACGTGGCGCGGAACGTCCGCTTGGACAGCCTCAAAAAACATGGACGCGGCCCCAAAAAGCCTCCCCAGAAAAAACCGTATGATCCCAAACAGCCCCATGTCTCCACGTACAAGTTGCTCCGGGATCAATAGCGGACACCTTAAAAGGGCTGATATAAGGGACACTTAAGTACGGAAATCGGTAAGACAAAGGGGTACGTCGCTTAGTAACACAGTACCCTGTAATTACATGCACTGGTTCAGACACCGGCAGCGGTACCCAGTAACACAGCTATTGATAACTGCAATCCAAGAGACAAGAGAGGGTGAAACGGAAGGGGTGAAGGGTGAGGGGTCTATCGTAGAGGTGACCGGCGCTGCGCGGCTTCATCGCGCAGCGTCCAGCGACCGAAGGGAGCGAGGTCGACCGCCGGGTTAGGGCTTCTTCTTTTCAATTTCTGCGACCAAGCGCTTTACAACGTCTGCCTGCTCAAATGCGGCGTAGATCGAGTCGTCGCGCAGTTCCTTAGCCGACGCGCCATCTTTCCCTTTTGCTCCGTTTGCGAGCAAAAGCTCGACAATGTCATTACGCCGACGGTACTTTGCAATATCCAGAGCTGAGTCACCGTCTTTGTCCAAGGCATTTACGTCGGCTCCGTTCTCAATCAGAAACTCAACCCACGCAGTACCAGCCCAGTCTTCCTCGATAGCCATCATTATTGCGGTTCGGCCAATTTCGTCCTGAGCGTTGATGTCTACTCCACGTTTCACCAACAGTTCTGCGGCGTCAAAATCCCCGAGCAAAACGGCCGTAACGATTGCGTCTGCGTCCTCGAAATACTCTGTGCGTTCCGTCATGGCGAAGCCCTAACCCAAGCCTAACGTTCCACGTAACCGGCCGCCGAAGCGCGTAGCGCGGAGGGAACCCACAAGCGCAGCTTGTGGGCGGTCCGGTTGACGTGGCCGTTAGAACTTGGGAAAGGAATCACGAAGCCTACTTCGACAAATGGCGCAAAACGAGGCTCGCGACACTTTCAATCGTTCCATCAATGCTGAACCATTCACTCTGGGATGCGCCAATGTGGAAGTGCTTTTCGACCTCTTCAATAAAGAGCGATAGGTCATCTGTATCGATGTGGAAATCCTTCGCCGGGTTAGTGGATCTAGAAACGTTCTCCCGTTCGATGAACCCGATTACACGGACGAAAATGTCGATAACGGTTTCGATTACCTGATCCTTTTGAGCAAGGCCGCCATTATCATTTTCCATTGCGCGCCTCGTATGCGCACATGCCGATGCTGACAGCGTCGAATACCGCCAAACCCACTGCAACGAATGGCAGCGCACGCCCCACAATTCCAAAGACTCGAATTGTGCCGAACGTGCTCTTTGCCACTCGGGCAGCAACGGAGCCGTGCGGAAGCGTTGTCATGGGGAAGAACTTCAGGCCAAAATGACTGACCAGATTGGTGTACTTACTGGAGCCCGGGTAGACCTTATGACCCAGACGCAGCTTGCTAATTGGAATTCCGCCAGCGCCAGTTATTGCTGCTGCCGCAGTGAGTCCGTAGTGCTCTTTCGCACATTCCCAAATGTCACTGACCGTAGTGTCAAGGTTCGGCACGTCCGGGGTCGATAGCCTTACCAAGTCGTATCCCTGACGGTTTCCATCCCCCGCATTTTCGGGGGCGAACGCTATGACCCCACTACTACCCGAGGACATGCTGAATTCCGCGATTAGGCTTGATGTGTTCGGCCTAAAATTAGTTCCCCGGCGGTTGAGTTCGGTTATGCCAAGGTGGATCGCGTGAGACAAAGGTGCTGAGTTCATAGAGTCTTCCTTTCGCAATCTGATTGCGCTTGATCGAGAGTTCTAACACCTGAGTTAAGCCGCGCCGCGAAGCGGCGTCGGCTTGAACGAGTAGTTAGCTACTACCGACTCCATGCGGCATCCACCGCGTTCGCGATGTCGCCGAAGATTGTGCCGCTCATGGGCGGACAATTTTCTGAGTAGCCTGATCCATTGATGTTGAGTACGGTTTCATTGGTAGAAGTGTCAACGAGATCCGTGCTGATGTGGTCAAACTTGAAGCCCCCACCAAAGCAACGGTTGGCCCAGTCATAGGGCGCGAAGCCTTCCACTACGAGTACATATCTCGCTTCCGCTTCGTTGTACGACTTAGAACGAGTAGCCGAAGTCTGCTCGGTGACGCGCGTGCGACTGCTCCAACGGTGGACGCGGAAACCCTTCTGATTTAGGCGGTTCTGAATTTCAATGACCCAAGGTGCGCTTGGAGCGTCGAGAGCGATAACTCGAGGCCCAACAATCTTTGTGTCATTGAGCTGCATCACACGGCCCGAAGACGCACATGCGGATAGGCTCAGCGCGGCAGCCGCGGATAGAAATACCAACTTCACTTGAACCCCCAATGTAGTAGCTAACGATTGGTTCAGCCGCCCGCAAAAGCGGCCTGCATCACGTGAAGAAGACCGGAAATGCCGCGCCGCTTTTGCGGGTCGGACTGCAACCGATTGTTATGTTCGCTTTGGAAATACATGACTCGCTATTCGAAGCAAGAGGGTATGGTCTGGTGTATTGACTGGAACGCTGTTGTTTACAGTAACCTCGTGGCAGGTCACGAGTTGCCTACTGGAGGTTATTATGCCGGGTGTATCCAGGATGATCGCGACTCCTAGAGTCCTGCGGTCTGGCTTGCCCTGCCAATACCCCTTGTATTTCTCCACGAATGATCGGTTATGCGCAAAGGCTTTTGCTCCTAACGCCTTGTGGTCGTTCCCTTCGAGCAGCCCTAACTTTTCGTTGACCGTCTTACCGATAGACAAAGCCAGCATCCCACGTGCCATACTCGGGTTTTCAGATTTCACGTATCGTTTGTGAAGTTGATCGAGGCCATCCTTTATTCGCCTCTGAATCTTCTGTGCTGATTTGAGCCTTTTGCATTCGACGAAGAACGTGAATCCATTCATCTGGACCTTGAGATCCGCGTCGTGCCCAAAATCGACAGCAAACCCCACGTTCACAAACTTCGCTGCGGTAGCCAATTCAAAACTAAAGTCACGTCCAGAACGGTTTTCGGAATCAAGCACGTATAGCTCTTGCCCTTTGAGGGAATCCTTTAGACGACCAATCAGCGACGGATCGAACTGCCCGCTCAACCCCTCATACATTCGCACTAGCTCCGCAACTTCATGGGCGGCGTTTACCCACGACTCGAATGAGTGCTCGTCGTAAAAAGCGTCAAGAGTGCCGGCAAGCTGGTGCCTAGCAAGCGCGCCGAATATCTTTTCGTACCGACCAACACGGGTTCTCGAATACTCAATGCCAAGCGCATCCAGCCAAGCGCACGCTTCGCCTAGCTTTCGATACGCCTCAACGTATGTGTCTGATGCGTAGTAATGCGTCAAACCATGCCCCCGAGAACATAACGTTCCGGCTCAGGCGCCCGCAAAAGCGGCCAACCGAGCGCCGATAGGAGCACAAATGCCGCGCCGCTTTTGCGGGTCGCCTGGAGCCGGTGGTTAGACCTTTTCACTGCAATTGCCAAAAAGAACTGGATTCCCCATGCGCTGTAACGCTACGTGCTGTCGTTTCGCGGCAGGCACAAAGAGGCCCGAGATTCCGAATCCGAGGAACGCACCTGCGGCCAAAATAGCAGCGGCTTCTCCCTTTCCTGTAGCGGCGGAAAACGCCGCAAACGCTCCTTGCAGTGCACTAAGCAACCAGAGCGTCCATATCCAGCTCGCTGCATTATTCGCTGAGATGCGGGCGCGCCAATTCCTGTGGAGGAGATAGAACGCCATCAGCTTGAATATAGGCTCGTTCATAGGTCTAACGTTTGCCATCACCGGCGAAGATGGAGCGCAGCGGAATTTTCGTCCGAGTGAATGGCATTGTTAGCACCTTCTTAGGCAACCCTCACGGACTGTTGTCGTCAGAAACTCAACAAAGCCCAATGCTTGACCCAATATTCCCGCAAACACTGCACTCAGGCTCTGATCATCAACCCCAAAATCATTGGCGATTTTCCTGTAGTTGGTTCCCTTTCGATGAGCCGAACTGCTCGAACGTAGATTCTGAAGCTTGCGCAGGAAAGCAATTTGGGATTCGTAGCCTTCCTCATTACTTGCTTGCAGAGCCGCCTCAAGCCGCGAAATGCTGCCCTTGAGATTAGGCCCGTCGGCTTCCGGAATTAGCTTGTTAAGTTCCTTTTCATTCAAGGAGTCAATGAGCAATTTAGTTAGCCCCAAGACCAGCTCATCAAAATCTCGCTGCTCGTCAGATGCAGGGATTCGCACGCTTTTAATGAAATACGCGTCTCCGGCATCCAGTGGCAGAAGGATTTGCCAACCAAGGTGCTCGCTACAATCTCTCTGCAATTGCGCGTACCGGTTAACAAACAAGTGCTCCGGGCGTTCGGAATTCGCAAACTGCGCCAGTATCTGACGCCGGAAGTATGTTTCGCTGACGCCCCCTTGCGGGTGAATATTGAAGCTGCGCCAGTGAAGTTGCTCTTGGAACGGCAGATCTCTTCCCAGATCACCTAGCCATGCGCAAACCTTATCCTCGTGATGATTGTCAATCTGCATGCTCCAAAGACTTCCGCACCATAGCATCGAGTCCTCAACCGTATATTTCGATGGCTGCTGAAAGTACTTATCGAGAACTTGCTTCCGAAAGTGCACCGGAGTCAGGTAATTTGGCGCCTCTGGATTTGCGCCGAAAAAGTTCGCCAGGGCACCAGGATTTGAGGTGTAGGTCTCCTCATCGCCGTATTCATCCAGACCTATTATGAACTCTACGTATTTCTTATCTGCCTTTTCTTCGAACCCCCATAAGCCGCTCTTCGATTTTGGCAAGGGCTCCACCAACCGCTTCCCCAGCAGCCGACTGAATGCGCAATGCTCACCAATACCATGCAGGTCGCCGTAGAAAAGACCCCAGGCGGCTAAGCCATCCCTCCGCTCTTGGCCGCCCTCGTCCAATTCGAGTTCTTTCAATGTATGGTTCGAGTGCTCGCGACAGTCGAACTGGATTGACAGATGCATGTCACGTATCGCCAAGAATTGTCGGATCTCCTTTACCCGGATCAGGACGCGATCGTCTTCGACGACGGCCACAACTGTTTCGCTTCCGTCATCATCAAACTTCAGGTATCGATCCGTCTTTCTATCGTGATATAGCCTGTGAAAGAGGCGAAACTCTTCCGATATCTCCTTGTAGTCCTCGCGCATGCCGTGAAAGACACGATCAATGACAAGCGGCTCAATCCCATCGTCGTCGCCGAAACGAAGATACTCAATGCGTTCATCTCCGTCGTCATGGTATACAGCCGATCCAGGAACACCACCGCCATGCGAGAGGTCCCATGTTAATGTCGACAGGACTTCGTCAACTCGGTCACTTGGCACCAGCGCACAATAGATACCGTGGCTGTGCGGACCGGTCGTGTTCGAGTAATACACCGGCAGCATATCGGTGAGTTGCAGATTGCGAGTCAACGACTCAAGCATCGTTTCCTGCGATAACCGCTTGCATTCTTGTTCCATGCTCATCGGATCGTCTCCGGAGTATCCTTAGGTGCTAACATAAAGTAGACCCCCTAAACGGCGCCTTATATTACGCCATTTGTGGGGTATAAACTGATTTCGCTTTCAGGAACCGACCAAATTTCAAGGCCTTGCTATCTTTAGCGGGGTCGGTCGCCGTTGGTTTTATACACCTGCTCATTATGCCGAGCAAGCCGAAACTATTGGATCAAGTGCGGGACAAAATCCGCGTCAAACATTAGACATTATCGGAAACCACCTTTCATAACCGGAACAGAGGAAATGGCCGGCTATCAATAACTCATTGAGGTAAGCCCCCGGCTTTGCCGGGGGACTCACCGAGGTTTGACCTGTACAACGGTCATCGTGAACCTGAAATCTCGACCAAGAGAAGGAGGTTCACAATGAAAGAGTACCAGAGTCTTTCCCACACCCGGTGGGATTGTAAGTATCATGTGGTGTTCATCCCGAAGCGGCGGAAGAAACAGATTTTTGGTGCGCTCAAGCGGCATCTTGGAGAGATATTTCATGAGCTTGCCGGGCACAAGGAATCGAAAATAGTAGAAGGTCACCTGATGGGCGACCACGTTCATATGTGTATCAGCATTCCGCCGAAGTATGCGGTTTCGAACGTGGTGGGCTACATCAAGGGTAAGAGTGCGATTCAAATCGCCCGGCAGTTTGGGGGGCGGCAGAGGAACTTCACCGGGGAGAATTTCTGGGCGAGGGGATATTTTGTGTCCACGGTGGGTTTGGATGAGGCTATGGTTCGGGCGTATATCCGCCATCAGGAACAGGAGGATGAGCGTATTGACCAGATGAAGCTGGGCCTGTAAACAGCCGCCTTGGGCGGCTCATGATTTTACGGCGCCTTCGAGGCGCTCACCCAATAAGCCCCCGGCTTTGCCGGGGGTGATTTAACTTTATAGAGCGGCCCGTTTACTGGGTCTTCCAGCATGTCTACATGGTTCTCCCAGTTCTCTTGCCAGTACTTGCTGCCGCGATTGACGCAGAGCCAGCCGAAGGAAAACACAATACCGAGATTGCAGAGCAGTACCGAAAGATCAGCTTTGTTCGACGACGATGATGCTTGGATGGCTACGAAGCCGGCGAGGGTAGCGGCAATGAACGTCCAAAAGTAAGTGGCACGTTTCCAATACAGGTCTACCTCGAACTTTCGGATGTCGAGCGCAAGCTCCAGCGCTTTTACGTTAATGCTCTTGTCCGAGACCGAAGTGTCTTTCGTGAACTCGGCGCGGTATTCATCATCGGAGAAGTCGCGTGTGGGCATAGTCGATGCCTAACGTGGAGGTAAGGGGCTGCGCGTTAGCGCAGTCCCAGCGCAGCGAAGCGGAGCAAACTTGACCGCAGGGTTAGAAGGTTCATTGACCATGACTTACTCTCAAAATCCTTCCATCGTCTTTTGCAATTTCAGCGACTGCTACGCCACCAAGAGTATTTGTTTGCAAAGAACCTTCAACAATCCAGATGCCGTTGACCAAGGCAGCCTTGTATGGCTTTTGCTGTGAGATCTGCTCTTGGCCATAAATTGGCTCCCAAACTGCGATTGCAATTTTTATCGCAGTCCCCGCATCAGGAACATAACCCTGCGCGGGTTTGAAATTGTGCGGCGGCTGTGAATACGCCACGGGGGCAAACAGTAGCAGAACTATTGCGATGATGAGTGCGCGCTTGTTCATGTAGCCTTCACGCTCAGGCCAGAAAGCGATGGGTTTCGCCGGCGCTCTAGCCATCCTACCGCGAACGCTCTTACATCAATTGCCGTAGACAAGCAGCAACGCACGCATTGGCATCGACGTTTATGCGAGCCACGTTCCGACGCCAGTGGCCCGATGCCAGGATTTTATTTACTGCCTCGGGAGTTTCCGCCAGGGACCGGATCCGTTTAGCGATACCGTTTTCCTCTGCCCAACGGATGTTGTATTCGAAAAGTATGCGCATGGACGGGTTGTCCATGAGCACGAGCGGGACGCGGCAGGCTATGGCTTCATGGATGGAGATCGGGCCCGGCTTGCCTACCATGACATCTGCAAGCCTCATGTATTCCGCGACCTTGGCGGTGTATCCCACGATCAGCTTGGGCTTGCGCGATCGCCACTGGCACAGCGACTCGTAGGCCACTTTGTGACAACCACAGATGGCAATCAGATTCCAGGGAGTCGCTGCAGCATCCAGCCGCCGTGCGATGTCGACCATGTACCTTGAGCCCTGGCCGCCAAAGAAAATGAGGACTGTCGGAAGATCCCTTCGCAATCCCAATTCTTCGAGAGCCTCCGCCGGATTGGTATCGGCGGGTGCGAGAAAAGACGGGTGAACCGGCATACCCCGGAGCGGAAAGACATGAGACTCCGGCACCCCCCTTTGCAAGGCCTGCTGAACGAGTCGCTCGGTGCCGCACAAGTAGTAGGACATCAAGGCCGGGTCGAACCAGTACCGGCGGTAGAACTCTTCGAAATCGACCGGAATCGTCACACAGCGCGCTTCCGGGTTACTTTCGCGGGCGGCGGCGAAAATGATTCCATTGCAAAGAGGAATCGTCGAGATCACGACATGCGGCGTTGCGTGTTTCCAAAACGCGGCAAGGCGCGAGGCCGCCGGCTGCATCAAGGTCATCAATCCCCTTCCAAGCGCGATGTATTGCCGCAAACCGATCATCGTTTCCCATTGCAGACCCGTGTTGTAAAGCTTAATGCCCGCTCGGGTGAGCCAATCCAACAACGAAACGTGAGAAAAAATCTGGTCGGTGTTGACCGCCCGAACATCGGCTTCAGGAAGAGAGCGTTGCAGTTCGGCCTTTAGAGCCATGGCTATGCCTTTGTGGGCGCCCCCACCATTGAAGTAAACGATGTCGACTCGCTTGCTTTTGCCGTCTTCGGTTACAGGCCTCTCGTGAATCGATGAAATCTCAATGGTTTTCGTCATAGAGCACCCTCCGTGTACTGGGTAAAACGATTCGCGATTAATTTCCGATTTTGAAAAGCTGCCCGATACGTCCTGGCCATTTTTCTCGGTATGCGTCTTCCTGCGAGGTTGCGTGTTTCATGAGCTAGCCCGGGTATTTCTTTACAGGGCGGGTCGGCACAGCCGTGAAACCCGCATAAAATCAGTTTACGAAGAAGATTTTTTGGGGGGACTGTGCCGATGCCAAATTGTTCCGTTGATGAGATGACTTTTGGACGCCTGGGACAGCGGGTGATCGAAGCCAATTTCCAAGGCGGAGCGATCAGTTCCGATGGTGGCGTGATGCTGTTGCGGCAGTTGGATCGAGGCATTGGATTATCCAAAGCCGTGGCGCAGGCGCTAAGCGATCCCAGGGACAAAGGACCGCCTCAAAATCGCCTTCGCCCAAACCGGCATCAAGCACCGCAGTATTCACGAATTACGGTACGCCGCCGATCGTTTTTATTCGATGTCGTGATCCCAATTTTGGACGTATCAGTCAATGAATCGATTCAATCAATCTGCAATTGCCTCTCCTTCGGGCGTCCGCATCCCGATTGCCATCTGGGCACTCGGTTTCGTCAGCCTGCTCATGGATATCTCGTCCGAGCTCATCCATAGTCTGCTGCCGGTCTTCCTCGTCACCTCCCTGGGCGCGAGCGCACTCGTGGTCGGACTGATTGAGGGAACTGCCGAGGCCACCGCGCTCATCGTCAAGGTCTTCTCCGGTGCTCTATCCGATTACTGGGGCAAGCGCAAGCCCTTGGCCTTTCTCGGCTACGGGCTGGGCGCGGTATCCAAACCGCTGTTCGCGCTGGCGACGAGTTCCGGCCTGGTGCTGGCCGCGCGGCTGATGGACCGGGTTGGCAAGGGTATCCGGGGTGCGCCGCGCGACGCGCTGGTAGCGGACATCGCGCCACCCGAGGTACGCGGCGCGGCCTTTGGCCTGCGCCAGTCGCTCGACACGGTGGGCGCCTTCCTCGGCCCGCTCCTCGCCATGGGACTGATGCTGCTCTGGGCGAACGACTTACGCGCCGTGTTCTGGGTGGCGATCATCCCCGGGTTCCTCGCGGTAGCGTTGCTGTTCTTCGCCGTAAAGGAGCCGGAAAAGAAATCGGAACGGCCCGCTGTCAATCCTATTCGGCGGGAGAACCTGTGCCGACTGCCCGCGGCCTACTGGTGGGTGGTCGGAGTCGGAGCGGTATTCACCCTGGCGCGCTTCTCCTAAGCTTTCCTCGTATTGCGTGAGCCTTGGTCTGCGCATCGCGGCCTTCGGTCCAGGTCAGGCTCGCCCCGAATCGCCATTGCGGGTTCAGCCAGAACTCGGTGCCGGCTTCCACCCCCTGAATTTCGGCATCGTTGATGTTCCGGCGCTGCTTGATCGGCGTGCCGTCGGGTTGCCGGCCCACGGTGGCCCGGTCGATGAATCCCTCGTAGTCGGTGTGGAAGTAAAACACCTCGGCGCTCAGCGCCTGGCTGCGATACTTGAGGCCGATTTCCTTGCTGAAGGATTCCTCGGGCTGAAGAGACGTATTGGGAATTTCGTTGAAGAAGTCCACGCGGCCGAAAAAATCCTCCATGTTGGGTGCGCGGAATCCGAACGCCAGGCCTCCCACCAGATTGAGATTCGGCGTGAGCCGGTAAGCCAGGTTGAGGTTGCCGGCGACGGCGTCCGTCTCGAAGCCGAGGGTTTGGTCGGCCACCTCGCCGACCGCTTCGTAGTGGTTGTCGCGGATGCCGAACGCGCCCCAGAAGATGGGCCTCGTCCTGAAGATACACGGCCCAGCTCTCATACGCAGCGTGAAGCCAATCGTATCGAAGCCGGTGAGCTCGCGCGCCTCGATGCCGAGTGTCCGTTGCCCGACGATTTCTTCTCCTTCCCGCTGGTCTTTGTAGGAGATGTTGAGGCGCACGCCGCCGAAGATGCCGAGCCGGTTCGCCCGGCATTCGAGGTAACCGAAGCGCCGCTCCCGGGGCTCGTAGACGTTATTAGTCGGTCCGGGAGACCAGCAATACTTCCTTAATACCGGGTTCGCGCGGCTGGCGGCTCAGCGGCCGAATAGGCTGGCTACCCTTGATCGCCTTCCAAAGAATCGCGTTGTACTCGTGCGTGTCTGCGGCGTCCACTTCGGCAAGATCGAGTTTCATCGAACGCTCCGCGAGCCCGCGCTTTTCCCCCTGCAGGGAAGCCAACGCGGGGTTCATTTCATAGAGATCCTGGGCGGGTACGATATGCTCGTAAGGCGTGAAATCGGGACGGGTCGTAAAACTTCGATTCATGGTGTTGGCGGCGGCGTCGAACTGGCTCATGGGCTTGAGACCCAGCAATACCTCGGCTGTATGGATCATGGATACAGTACTGTAGTGAGTGCTGTCGACGGCTCGGCGTTTGACGTAGGGGCCGATGAGCAAGGCCGGCGTGCGGTGGGAATCGACATGGTCGAAACCGTTCTGGGTATCGTCCTCGATGACCATGATCAATGTGTTGGGCCAGAATCGGGAATGGGAGATGGCGTCGACGATGCGTCCCAAGGCCAGATCGTTGTCCGCCATCATGGCCTGGGGAGTGGGATAACCGGGGCGGGTGCCGGCGAGATGGTCGTTGGGAAGGCTGATGATGGAGAGGTTGGGGAAGCCGCCGTTCTTCTTATAGGATTCGAACTCCTCGAGCCACACCTCGGCTCGCTTGATGTCCATATGCTTCAGGTCGTAGGTGCGGTACATCGGCGAAAAGTGGTCCACCAGAGCGGGCATGCGGGTGGTGGCGGGCTCGTAACTGCCGTCGGCGTATGTTTTGCCGTTGATCACGTACTCGCCGTAGGAGCGGTAGCTGATGCCGGCCGCCCGGGCAGCGTCCCACAAGTAGCCGCCGGGCACATTGGTGATGGCGATCAGTGCCCGGTTGGTCAGGGTGCCGCGGCCGGAGTAGTCACTCGGCCAGACCTTCATCGTATAGTCCGTAGCGTTGCCGCCCATGGAGCGTTCATGGCCGTCCTTGCTGATCTCCGCATCGCAGTAGGTGTTGTCCAGAAGCACGAATTCGCGGGCCAGACGGCGATGGTTGGGGGCACTCCGATCATCGAACATGAGCAGGCTGGAGTCTCCATTGCCCTTCGGAAGGTCTCCGAAGATTTGGTCATAGGTGCGGTTTTCCTTGACGATATAAACCACATGCCGGATGGGTAGCTGCTTGAGGATGCCGGAGTGGGCATGGGGTTCCCCATGTTTGCCGCCTGCTGTTACGGCCTTGCCGCGGGCCACCATGTTGTTCTCGTTGACCTGGCGAGTGTAGCGTTTCAGCGTGCCCTGATCTGGGACGTCGATCACGGATAGCGAGCCGATCATCTGATCGCCGACATAGCTCTGAGGATAGGCGTTCTGGCCCAAGCCCACGTCCTTGGAGTTGGCGACGTAGAGCTTGTCGCCGGCCGGGCTGATGCTGAGCGCCGTCGGGTACCAGCCGGTGGGGATGCGGCCCCTTACCTTATAGCGGCTTTTCGGATTCTTTTTCTCACCTTTCAGATCGACCACGACCACGGCGTTCTCACCGGCGTTCAACACGTAGAGGGTTTCGCCGCCGGGGGAGACTGCCAGGGCATTGGGTGTGCTGCCCGAGGGAGCGTTCTTGTAAGGCCGCACGTCGATGTCGAACAGCCTGGCATCCGTGTCGGTGTCGATCACGGAAACGTTGTCGCTGTTGGCGTTGGCCACGTACAGCCGGTCGCCGGAGGGGCTGAAGACCATGACGTTAGGGTGCTGGCCCACCGCGATGCGTTTGGTCACCGCAGCGGAATCCGGGTTACTCACATCCACAACGGCGACATTGCCTTCCTTCCAGTTGGACACATAGAGCTTTTTGCCGCCGGCACTGAGCAGTACACCGTACGGAAACATGCTGGCGTTATAGGGGTCGGCGCTTTCACCCATCGGGATTCGGTGGGTGACGGTGCCAGCGACGGGGTCTAGAACCGCCACATCCCCGCCTTGGTGGTTGGCCGCGAACAGCCGGCTCTCGTCGGCCGACAGGGCGATGCTGGTAATGAAGCCGCCCGTGCGGCGGGGATCCACCTGAATTTGCCCGGTTTCAGCGATGCCACTCTCCGTCACCTCATAAACGCGCACCAGGTTGGTATGGCCACCCGAGGCATAAATACGCCTGCCGTCCCTGCTGTAGGCTAGTCCGATGAACAGGCCTTCCGGCGCGTCGTAGGGAAGGTGATCGCGAATGGTAAGATTTGCTCGATCGATGCGCATGAGGGAGTGCGGACCGTAACCGTTATTGCTGATCAGTAGGTCGTTGCCGTCCGGACTGAGGATCATGCCGAGGGGCACGTGGCCGAGCCGGATCTTCTCTCCAACGGGGGTAACTTGCCAGTTGTTAGGGGTGATGCCCGTCAGACCGTCGGGGCTGGGGCCCGCGGGGCGGGTCGACAGGTCGGGGGACGCCGCGTGAACGGTATTGCCGATACCGGGAAGGCCGACGGACATAATGCCGCTCAATAGGCCGGCGATGATCATTACTCTGGGCTGCATGCGAATCTCCAATAACGTCATGATGGGTGCGGAGGCCGCCCTCTCCGTCGGACGAACATTGCCTCATGGGCGCTCGTCACCGGTCGGCGAATCAGCGCAACGATGACAGGGGATTGCCCCTGCCGTCACAGTGCGTCGGACCTGCGGCTAATGTCTAGCGATTCAAAGCGAGCGGCATAGTCGCGCAATGCCGATCAATCGAAGCGAGATGCTCCCTTAGTAGCGCCGCGCGATTCACGCGTAAACCCGTTCCGTTCGTGCCATGGGCAATTCATATCTACTCTCGGTCGGGTCGAGCACAAGAACCGTGTGGCGCACCGTGATGTTCGCGCCGGATCATAGGCGTACAACGTTTCATTCGGTTTACGAATACGTGACATGATGGTGGCGGTTCTGCGACAGAACAGCAGAAGCAAGGAAAGCGTGCCCTGTAAAGGTCTATCTGCACCGCGAGCCGGTGGACGCCTTGATGGTGGCGGAGCGGTTGTTGCGCAAGGCAGGGCGGCCGGAGGTTTCGGGTCGGTAGAACAGTCAGGTTCGTCCTTGGCAGCCCGGCGCCTGAGGCGGTCAAGCTGTCAGGTGAGGGGGAATCTAAAGTCACTGGCCTGCCGATGGTAACAGCGTTAGGATTGGAGTGACCTTTGAGTCACCCTGGAGGCACCATGAACAAGGAACAGTTCACGACTTTCGTTTCATCGCTGGTATTTATGAGCTCGACGACACAATACGCATCCGTTAATGCCGCCAGTATCTCTAATTCGACCATATCCAGTTCAGTGTCCTCCGTTTCGCTCGGGCACGCGAACGGGCAGGCCGTCATAAGCGGTCAGCAGGGGAAAATTTCGCTTAATGGCGACCGGGTTGAGGTCAGGGACGGCAGAGTGACATGGAACGGCGTGTCCTACGGCGCAGTCGGGAAGAAGTCTATCGTGACGTATGTCGTCGATGGCTCGGTGAAGAGGCTTTTCGTGGATGGGGTCGAGCGGTTGCCTGATCCGTAATCGAGCTGCCCGGATGCTTTAGGGTCCGGTTTTCCGGCTAGCCCGGGATGAAAGCCTTTCTTTTCGGGCATATGCCAAACGGACTTTGCAAAGGGCATAATAAGCCATGCGCGTTCGTTATCGAGTTGAACACATCGAGGGATTATGTCTGCCATCCACCACGCCTTGGTATTGAACCTGCATCAGCCACCCGGCAATCTGGAACATCTGTTTTCGGAACAGCCGTGGGAGGCGCACGAGATTCTATTTGCCTATGACCGGATTCCTCGCTTTCTTTGGGATTACGAGGACATTGCAAGGGTCCATCTTTCGCTTTCGGGGACGCTCCTCGAAACTTTATCGAATCCTGAGTTCCAAAGCCGCGTTTACGGCATTGTCGATTGCGGATCGCTGATCTGGCACCTGCAGAACGAGAAGATCATCGATATTCTGGGCACGGGTTATTACCATCCGGTCTTGCCGCTGATACCCGCAGCCGATCGCGACGAGCATCTGGCTCGCTGGCGCAGCATCGCCGGTCACCTGTTCTGGCGGGACACTTTCCAGGGCTTTTGGCCCCCGGAAATGGGGTTTTCCATGGAATTGATTCCGTTGCTCAAGAAATTCGGCTACCGCTTTGTGATCGTCGACAGCGAGCACGTGGAACCCGTGACGCCCATGCAGTGGCACGAGCTTCGCTACCGTCCTCATGTCGCGCGCTACAACGGAGAAGAAATCATCGTTATCGTGCGCGACCGGGAGCTTTCGGACGCCCAGGAATCCGGCATGGACTATGTCTGGTTTGTGAAAGAACTGGCCCAACGGACCCAGTGGTGCGACTTCGAGCCGTTGATCACGACCTGCACGGATGGTGAGAACGGAGGCTGGTTCCGCAATACGACCAACGAGGTGAATTTCTGGGGCGCATTCTATCGGGAAATGCTGGAAGAGGCGCGTAGGAATGGTTTGATTCAGCCGATCTTTATCAAGGATTACCTGGACCGGTTCGGTACTTTTGGTGAAGTCACGGTGAGGACGGGGGCGTGGAATACCGGATGGCACCATGGTCGGGATTTCCTGCAATGGACCGGCTCGCAGGCGCAGAAGGACTCCCTGGCGCGGCTTAAGGTCATCAGCAAGGCGGTACACGAAGCCCGTGATCCCGCCGCAGCGAACGAGCTGACGGGACCGGAGCAGGGAGATTTGAACGAAGCCTTGTGGCGCTTATTGCGAGCCGAAACCAGCTGTAACTTTTATTGGGGGGAGGAGTGGGTGCACCGCTGCCATAGCGACCTGGACGAAGCCGAGGCCTGCTTGCAACGCTACAATGCCGGGAGTTCTCGGTCCCCTTCAGCCGGCAATGGCTAATTCCAAATCGCTCTCAATAAGGCGTTCATTTGTGTGGGGTAGAGCTATAGGTCGCGAGGCCGTAACCCATCGAGCAACCTCGGACCTGTCCTGAGCCTGTCGAAGGGCTAACCCGCCACCGATGGGTTTCGCTTCGCTCTACCTATCCTACATCAAGTTCGGTACATCGTTCGGCGGCAGAGGTCCCGCGTAGGGTCCACACCCGCTGATTGTGGACATCTGATCTTCGATCCATTGCTCGGCGCGTTGGTTGATTTCGGCGGAACTCAGCGCCGTGGCGTCGATCGGCGGTCCGATGCGCACCTGAATGACGCCCGGAAATTTGAGGAAGGCCTGCCTGGCCCAGTATTCGCCGGCATTATGAGCCACCGGCACTACCGGGCAGCCGGTGCGATGGGCGAGTATTCCACCGCTAGTTCCGTAGCGTCCTTTCTGCCCTGGCGCGACTCGGGTCCCTTCCGGGAAAATAACCACCCAGCGCCCGTCTTTCAGCCGTTTTTCGCCGTCCCTCAGAATCTGTTTCATGGCAGCGGCTTTCGCTTGCCGGTTGATGGCGATGGGTTCCAGAGTCGCCATCGCCCAACCCCATACCGGAATGCGCAGCAACTCGCGCTTCAAGATGAATACCAGGGGCGGGAATAGGGCTTGCAAAGCCAGTGTTTCCCAGGCGGATTGATGTTTGCAGAGGATGACGCCGCTTTTTTGCGCCGGAATGTTTTCGAGTCCGTGCACCTCGTACTTCAATCCGCATACGGTTTCCAGCAGCCAAAGGTTGAAGCGCACCCACCGATTGGCAATGGCATAGCGGGTTTCGAATCCGAGCGGATACGCGGCGATTAGCACGGGCCCAAGCAGGAGGGTTGAGATCACTTGGCCGAGAAAGTAGATGGTGGAACGCAAGCTAACGCAAATCGACATTGAAAAGGATGGATTGGGACGCTGCATAAAGGTTTGGGAAAATTGGAACATCGAGATCCGGATGGCGGGCCAAAGTCCGCAGGCCTTTGCCGGTTTCAACCAGGATGGCGTTGGCGCCCGCTGAGCGGGCGGCCTGAATGTCCCGGAAAGAGTCGCCCACTGCCGGCACGGACTTCAAATCGACCTTGTATTTATCGGCAAATGCGCGAAATAGACCCGGTTCGGGCTTGCGACAGTCGCAACCGTCTTCCGGGCCGTGCGGGCAAAAGAAAATGTCTTCGACTCGGCCCCCCGAGGACTCGACCGCGCTGCGCATTTTTTGATGGATGGCTCCCAGCGTCGGCAGATCGAACAACCCGCGAGCGATGCCGGACTGGTTCGTGAGGACTACGACACGGAACCCGCCGCGGGTTAAGAGCGCGATCCCTTCCAGGCTGCCCGGGATGGGGACCCATTCGTCGGGCGATTTGATATAGGCGTCGGAATCCTCGTTAATGACGCCGTCCCGGTCCAAAATGACGAATTTCGACATGCCGTGGGGCCGCTTATCCCTGAAGCTTGGAGATGTCGGCGATATTGAGGAACAACCCCTCCACGATGGCCAGGAGACCCAGCCGGTTGCGGCGAAGTTCGGCATCCTCGGTCATCACCATGACGCGGTCAAAAAAGGCGTCCACCGTTTCCCTGAGCTGCGCTAGACGGCACAAGGCGGCCGTATAGTCGCGTTCGTGCAGCAGCGGAAGAATGTCTTCCTTGGCTTGCCGCGCGGCCTCCAACAGATGTTTTTCTTCCGCTTCCGTCAAAACCTGATCGTCGACATTGGCGACGACTTCCTCTTCCGCCTTGCGCAGGATATTGCGTATCCGCTTGTTGGCCGCGGATAGGCTCTCGGCCTCGGCCAGCCGGCGGAACTCGCCCACGGCTTTCAGGCGGCTATCGAAATCGGGCAAGCGGCCGGGCCTGACCGCCAGAACGGCCTCGAACTCGTCGTGGCGGATGCCGCGCTCGAGGCAGTTACCGCGGAGTCTTTCGAGGATGAAGTCGTAAACGTTCGCATGTACCGTCTCGGCGTCGAACGGGTGGGTGAACTGCGCCAGGGCTGAATCCAGGAGCTCCGGAAGATCCAGATCCAATTCCGCCTCGAGCAGGATGCGGATGGCGCCCAAGGCGGCGCGGCGCAAAGCGTAGGGGTCTTTGTCGCCGGTCGGTATCAGACCTGCGCTAAAGATGCCGGTCAGGGTGTCGATCTTTTCCGCCAGGGCAAGCATCAGGCCGGTAGCCGTTTGCGGCAGGGGGCCGCCCGACACCTTGGGCAGATACTGTTCCTCGATAGCGGCTGCGATGTCCTCCGGTTCGCCCTCGGCGAGGGCGTAGTAGCGGCCCATGGTGCCCTGCAGCTCGGGAAACTCGCCGACCATCAGGCTCAGCAAGTCGGCCTTGGCCAGAAGGGCGGCGCGTTCGACCCAGGCGCTTTCCGTATTGAGCCGCTCGGCGATGATGACGGCCAGGTTCTTGACTCTTTCGGTTTTGTCGAGCAGCGATCCAAGGGTTTTCTGAAAGGTGATCTGGGACAGCTCGGGCACCCGGCTTTCGAGGGTTTGCTTGCGGTCCTGATCCCAGAAGAACTCGGCATCCGATAGGCGAGGGCGCACGACTCTTTCGTTTCCGGCGCGTACGGTGTCCGGGGAGCGGCTGTCCAGATTGCTGAAGGTGATGAAATAGGGCAGCAGGGCGCCTTCTTTGTCCTTCACCGGAAAATATTTCTGATTCGCCTGCATGGTGGTGACCAGCACTTCCGGCGGAAGGGACAGGAAGCGGGCGTCGAATCCGCCGAGAACCGGCACCGGCCATTCAACCAGGGACGCGACTTCGTCCAGGAGATCAGCCTCGACATGGGCGCAACCGTTGACCTCCGCGGCAGCAGCTTCGGCCGACTCGCGGATTTTAGTCTTGCGCGTCTCGAAGTCGGCGACGACGAAGCCTTCGTTCAGGAGTTTCTCGGCGTATTCGCAGGGCGCATTCAAGTCCAGGCCGTCCGGATGGTGGAAGCGGTGGCCGTATGTTATGTGTCCTGAGCGTACGCCGAGGATTTCGGCATCGATCACGTCACTGCCGAACAGCAGCACGATCCAGTGCACCGGACGCACGAACTCGGCGGTGCCGGCTCCCCAGCGCATGCGTTTGGCGATGGGCAGGGCGGCGAGCGAATGGTGCAGAATGTCCGGGATCAAATCCTCGGTCCGGCCGCCCTTGACCTCCTGGCGAAAGCCGATCCAAGCGCCTTTATCGGTTTCGATGGTCGTAAGCTGCTCGAGGGTGGCGCCGCAGCTCCTCATGAAGCCTTCGAGGGCCTTGGAAGGCGAGCCGTCGGGCTGATAGGCGGCATTGAGCGCGGGGCCGCGCCTTTCGACGGTCTGGCCGGGCTGGGCGGTCGCGAGTCCTTTCACCCACACGGCCAGCCGCCGCGGGGCCGCATACGGTACGATTTCATCGAATCCCAAGGACGCCTTGGCGAGTCCGCTCTCGACGTTGTTTTTCAGCGCCCGGCTCAGCGCGAGCAGGGATTTCGGCGGCAATTCCTCGGTGCCCAGTTCGAACAGCAGATCGCGCGTCTCACTCATCGTCGGGGTTCCTCGAGTTCAACAGCGGAAAACCGAGCTTTTCACGGCGCTGGTAATAGGCCTCCGCGACCGACTTGGCCAAATCGCGGACACGGAGGATGTAGCGCTGGCGCTCGGTGACGGATATGGCGCGGCGCGCGTCCAGAAGGTTGAAGGAGTGCGAAGCTTTCAACACCATTTCGTAGGCGGGTAGGGGTAAATCCTGCGCGATCAGTTTCCGGCATTCGCGCTCGTAAGTATCGAAGCAGCCGAAGAGGAATTCTGTATCGGCATGTTCGAAATTAAAAGACGACATTTCCACTTCGTTCTGGTGATAAACGTCGCCGTAGGTCACGGGTCCGTTGGGGCGATGGGTCCACACCAGGTCGAACACGCTTTCGACGCCTTGCAGGTACATTGCGATGCGCTCCAGCCCGTAAGTGATCTCGCCTGTGACCGGACGGCAGTCGAGCCCCCCGACCTGCTGGAAATAAGTGAACTGCGTGACTTCCATGCCGTTTAGCCAGACTTCCCAGCCCAAGCCCCAGGCGCCAAGGGTTGGCGATTCCCAATTGTCCTCGACGAAGCGGACGTCGTGTTCCAGCAGGTCGAATCCGAGGAAGCGCAGGGAACCCAGATACAAGTTCTGGATATCGAGCGGACTTGGCTTGAGTATGACCTGAAACTGGTAATAATGCTGGAGCCGGTTGGGATTCTCGCCG
Source organism: Methylocaldum marinum (assembly GCF_003584645.1). Taxonomy (GTDB): domain Bacteria; phylum Pseudomonadota; class Gammaproteobacteria; order Methylococcales; family Methylococcaceae; genus Methylocaldum; species Methylocaldum marinum. The sequence continues at coordinate 1,454,183 of NZ_AP017928.1, read as the reverse complement.
TAGCGGCCGTCGGTGGGCCGGCGGGAGGGTTGTACGTAGGCGGTGTTCCAGGGCTCCGGGCCGATGGATCTGAGGAATGTCGCGGGATGGAAAGTGCCCGCTCCGACCTCCATGTCCAGAGGCTGCACGATGACGCAGCCTTGTGCCGCCCAGTATTCCTGCAGCGCCAGAATCAGTCCCTGAAAAGTGGAAACGTCGCGTTTTGCTATGGGTTGACTGGCCACAACGGTTTCGGATGGTTGATCAAAGTTGTCGATTATATCCCGAAATGGCAATCGGGCCGATTATTGCCGGAATCGATTGTGCCGTCAGCGCCACGGCGACAAAATAGAATCTTTTCGTTTCCCTTAACGTGTTAGAGAGGACCCATGAAGATTGTCGGTTTTAATCACGCCTCACTGATCGTCAGCGATCTGGACGCCTCGCGGCGTTTTTACGAGGGTATTCTCGGATTGACCCCCAGCGACAAGCGCCCCCGTATGCCGTTCGACGGCGTTTGGTACGAGATCGGCGAGCAGCAGATCCATTTGCTTCAGGTACCGAACCCCGATATAGGGGCGGAGCGGCCGGAACACGGGGGGCTCGACCGCCACGTTGCGTTGAACGTTGCGGATCTGGCGGCGATCAAGCGCGACCTCGAACAAGCGGGGGTGCCCTACAGCGTGAGTAAGTCCGGCCGTCCGGCGCTGTTTTGCCGAGATCCGGACAATAACACCTTCGAGCTGATCGAATTGCGGCCTTGAGTGGGTATGTGAAGGGCGCCAAGAGTGCGGATTGCGGCGCCTTCGGCCTGCTCTCATCACGGTCGACCGGTACTCGGTACAACCGCGACACAGAGAACACCTTCATATCGATCCCCTCGCGGCACTTTTACCCGCCTAATGCATCCTACGGCGTCGAATCGCGATGAAAACCGTAGACATACTTTAGTTCCGGGGAACCGTCGCAGTCGCGAGCATGAGGCCGGCTAGCGGCGACGACCCCATTGCGCGCGGCGTACACGGAAGAGCCGGCAGAAATGCGGTGATTAACCGATGTGCCTCGGCAAGTTCACCGTAATGCATCGCATCCTCCCCCAGCCGTTTCCAGGTTGAAAGGTTAATGAAAGCTTTGGTCTATAGAATGGAGGCCAAGTTTGCTCGCACCAGCGTGGAGTACTCCGCCAAACGGTGCTGGTGGCTATGACTGTTGCCGTGATAGGCGCGATTCGGTTTCGGGGCGTCCGTCGTTCCCCATTCTGTTCGAATCCGACGACTGAGGCAGGCTTTAAGGAAGCTCTGATCAAGTTGATTCCGTTCATGCCCTTCGACTGAGCTCAGGACAGGCCTGGCGAAGGACTTAATCAGAGCTTCCTTGATGGGATGCATCGGCGGGTGATTGCCTCCCGAGCACATTTGACCGGCCCTATTAGGCGCAGTAGCGCTCTGAACCCGGGCCGGCGCGGACGGGCCGCTTCTACGGAAAGGGATACAGCACCCGATTGGGGACTGCGAGCTTTTTAAATCCGAACCAAGAGGTGCTGGCTATATGATTCATAAACATTTTCGTTATTATTTGAGCCATCTGCGGAACGATATTCCCGCGGGCGTCGTCGTGTTCCTGGTAGCCCTGCCGTTGTGCCTGGGGATCGCGCTCGCCTCGGGCGCTCCGCTGTTTTCCGGCATCATCACCGGCATCGTTGGCGGCCTGGTGGTCGCCTGGGCCAGCGGTTCACAGCTGAGCGTGAGCGGCCCGGCGGCAGGCCTCACCGTGATCGTGCTCAATGCCATCGACAAGCTCGGCAGCTTCCAGGCCTTGCTGCTGAGCGTCGTCATCGCCGGCGGACTGCAACTGGTCCTGGGCTTTCTCCAGGCCGGGGTGATCGGCGCCTACTTCCCGGCGGCCGTGATCAAAGGCATGCTGGCGGCCATCGGCCTGATCCTGATCCTGAAACAAATCCCGCATGCAGTCGGCTATGATGCCGATTTCGAGGGCGACGAAGCCTACGTTCAACCGGACGGCCACACGACTTTTTCCGAGATCGCCTATTCGCTCCAAGCGATTTCGCCCGGAGCCGTGATCGTAAGCCTGGTCGCCATCGGGATCATGCTGATGTGGGAGACCTCGCTGTTCAAGCGCAATGCCGTGCTGGGTCTGATTCCGGGGCCTTTGGTGGCGGTGCTCTGGGGGGTGGCGTACAACCTGCTCTCGGCGAAGTTCGCGCCGGCCTACGCGATTGCGCAGGAGCATCTGGTGAGGCTTCCGGAGATTCAGGGCGTCGAGGGCTTCTTTCAGCAGTTCACCTTTCCGGACTTCACGCAGTGGACGAATCCCGAGGTGTACACGGTTGCCGTCACCATTGCCATCATCGCGAGCCTGGAAACGCTCTTGAGCCTCGAGGCGGCGGACAAGATCGACCCCTTGAAGCGGGTCGCCCCGACCAATCGCGAGTTGAAGGCGCAGGGTCTCGGCAATCTGATCGCCGGCTCCATCGGCGGAGTGCCGATGACGGCGGTGATCGTGCGCAGTTCCGCCAACGTGAACGCGGGCGGACGCACCAAGATGGCGTGTTTCATTCACGGCGTCCTGCTGCTGTTGAGCGTGATGTTCATCACCGAGTATTTGAACCTGATTCCGCTGGCCTGCCTGGCGGCGATCCTGCTCCTGACCGGCTACAAGCTGGCCAAGCCCAAGCTGTTCAAGGAGATGTACACCAAGGGCGCGAGCCAGATCGTCCCGTTCGTGATCACCATCGTGGCGATTCTGATGACCGATCTGCTGAAGGGCATTGCCGTCGGGATGGTGATCGGCCTGTATTACGTGATTCGGACCAATTTCCAGGCGGCGATCACGCTGACCCGGCACGGCAACAATTATCTCTTGCGGCTGCACAAGGACGTGTCTTTTCTGAACAAGGCCCTGTTGCGGCGTTATCTCGACAGTATCGACGAGAACGGCTATGTCATCATCGATGCGACTCGGGCCCAATTCATCGACCAGGACATCCTGGAAACCATCCACGACTTCGTGGCCGCGGCTTCGGACGACAATATCACCGTCGAACTGAAGAACCTAAACGGCAATTCGGAATTGATACCTCCCAAGCAAGCTGTCCCGGTCGGCGTTTTATGAAACCGGGAGGGGAAGGCGTGGAACGGCCGACCGGCGACTCGCCGGTCGGAGGGGGTTCCTCAACACGTTATTACGCGGCGAGACCGATCTTTTCCCCGAATGCGCTGGGGCGATGGAAATTTCAGGTTTCTATCGGCGCGCCTTCGGTAGTATGTCTGTTGCTGATGGCACCCGGGGCGCGAGGCCATACTCCCTCAGACGCAGACGACGGGGATGCGGCGCTGAGCAGCGAGATGCCGCACATTCCGGAACCCATGGTATTCGACCTGGTAAGGCCCTTGGGTGTACAGCAAGGAGAGTTCGAAACCAATGTTTTGGCCGGTCACGGCTTGAGAAGCGGAGAAACCGAATGGGCGCCCGAACTGGAGTACGCGGTACGGGACGGCTTGGCCGTGGAGTTCGAGCTTCCGTTCGAAAACTTGTCGGTAGCCGAGTACAAGCTGGCGGTTCAGGGAACTCTGGGAACGCTATCCCGGCAGCGCTATATTCACGGTTGGCAGATCATCGGACGCTACCACCGGCACGATGGCGATTTTTCCGCCGACGCGCTTTATCTCGCCGGCTATCGCTGGAATCACGCGATCAGTACCTTCAACATGGTCGGGCTCCGATGGTGCGACTTCAAACACTGCGATAAATTCTCCGGTATTTTCAATACGAACTGGTTCGTCAATCTTTCCGACCGGTGGACGCTGGGCGTCGAACTGGACAACGAGATCGGTTCGCGCTGGGGATATCTGTTAATGCCCCAGTTACATCTGGACTTCACGAACCACGTCACCCTGCAATTCGGAGCGGGCCCTACTCGGCTGGCGGGAAAGCGCACGAAATGGATGGCGGCCTGGCGGATGATTTTCGCGTTCTGAGGTCGAAACCGTAGCGCCTGGAACGCGCCGCCGAACCGGATGCCCCAGAGAGTTCTGACCGGATCATTACGAGGGCCTCGGCAAAAAGGTATCCGCTCGATTGCGCTGGCGACGATCCGGTCGAACACGCTTCTGAACGAGCAAGCCACCGATTCGAGGTCGCTCGTGGGGTTTACGGCTTTGCCTCTAATCCATCCGACAAAGATGAATTCCTTAAAGCAGGCGATTTGAATAGGTTCCTTTTCGGCCGGCACTGCAAAAAAGTCGGTTAATCCATGATTTTTACGACGGATTTTCTGTCGTAATTCATGATGAAGCTCGATCCTGTTCGGGCGCAAAAGGGCTTGGCGGCCGCCGTTACCCTTTGTCGAGCTCGGCAGGCAAGTTTCAGCACATCGGAAGCTGATTTTTTCAGATTGCAAGGAGGGGACAATGATTACACGTCAATGCGTTCTGGCGTCTCTCGTAGCCCTTGGCGTTGCCGGTTACTCCGGCGCCTTTGCCGCTGCTGCACCCGGAGAGCCGGCAAGGCTGATTCTTACCCAGACCGCCGAGGGATACATGAGCGACACGGCCATCACCGCCAAGGTCAAATCGGCGCTGCTCGCGGATCAGAGCACCAGTGGTCTGGCCATCCAAGTGGAAACCGAAAAGGGTGTGGTGCAGTTGAGCGGCTTCGTCGACAGCGCGATGGAAAAGGAGAAGGCCGCAGATATAGCCCGTGGCGTCGAAGGGGTTAAGGATGTCAAGAACGATATTCGGGTGGGGGGAAAGGAGACGCCTTGATGATCCGAGGAGACCGGGCGGTGCGGCAGCGAGAATCGGATTTTTCGCACGACGGGCTTTCGCGGTCCGATCTCGGTTCCGTCCGTTCTTCGAAGCGCCGACGACAAGGGGCGTCGGCGCGTTCCTCGGCCCTGGGCTAGGTTCCATACCGTGGGGACACAGGATGCGCGGCCGATAAGGCCGCATCTACGAGCCTGTCCGCCTCCGAACGGAATAAGATGGTTCGGCCCATGCACAGTCTTGCCGGATATACCGAGTTGTTGCCGCCATGACAGAAATTCCCGTTAGCCTTGCGGAAGCAGGCGCTTTCCATTTTCATCCCACCGACGACCCGCTGTGGCGAATCGAAGAAGTAGGGTTCAATTTGGCCCGGGAGCACGAAATCGAATCCTTGTTCGCCGTATCCAACGGCTATGTGGGGTCCCGGGCCTCTCTTGCCGAAGGCAGCGCTTTGTCGAATCCGGCTACCTTTATCGCCGGCGTGTTCGACACCAATACCGCCGCCCAGGGTGATCCCGTTCCGGAATTGGCGGCAGCACCCGATTGGATGCAGCTCAGTTTGCTGACCAGCGGACGTGAGTTCCGGCTCGAAGAGGGCAATTTTGTCTGGCACCGCCGCATGATCGATATGTATCACGGCATACTCTGGCGGGAATTCGACTATCGGACGGAAGCCGGCGGATTGATTCACGTTCGCGCCTGCCGCCTCGCTTCGCTTGCCGATAGGCACGTCCTTTTTCAGAGCATACAACTTGACGCGGAAAACCGGTTCCCGGACATTCATCTGCGGGCCTTGACCGCACCGGTGGTGGAACGTCCCGGCCGCGTGCGTCTGACACCGGAACCGTGTCCGCCCTCGGAAGACGGAGACTCCGCTTCTCTACTTGAGCTATGCACTCATACCACGCAAATCAAGGTCGCGGTCGCCAGTGCGGGCCGCCTGCGGATCGGAGGCGAGGCCGTCCCGCCGAGGATCGACCCGTCGCCGGATCGGCGCGTCGAATCTTGGGAACTGGACATCGAAGCGGGTAAACCCTACCGATTCGATCGACTGGTCGTAATTTATACTTCGCGTGAAGTGGATCGGCCTTCCGCCATGGCGGCCGAGCATTTGCGGAGCCTGTTGAACGCGGAACCCAACAATGTGATCGCCGCCCACGCGCGTGCCTGGGAAAAGCGCTGGCGGGAAAGCGACGTCGAAATTGCCGGAGACGCGGCGCTGCAGCGGGCGGTCCGGTTCGCGGGTTATCACCTGATCGGGGCCGTCAACCCGGCAGACGAAAGGGTGTCGATCGGTGCCCGGGCGCTGACCGGAGAAGCTTACAAAGGCCATGTCTTCTGGGATACGGAAATTTTCATGCTGCCTTTTTATGTTCTCACCGATCCTCCTTCGGCACGGGCACTCCTGATGTTCCGGTATCACTCCTTGTCCGCCGCACGTGAAAAGGCACGCCGGCTGGGTTATCAAGGGGCTTTGTATGCGTGGGAATCAACCAACACCGGCGAAGAAATGACGCCCGGCTACAGCCTGAGCCCGGATGGCGAGATTAAGCCCATTCTGAACGGCGTGCTGGAACATCACATCAGCGCGGACGTCGCGTATGCCGTCTGGCAATACTGGCAAGCGACGGCGGACGAGACGTTTCTTCTGGATGCCGGAGCCGAAATTTTGTTCGAAACCGCACGCTTCTGGGCGAGCCGGGGCCTGTTGGACGAAGACGGCAGCTATCACATCCGCGAAGTCATAGGCCCCGACGAGTATCACGAAGGCGTGGACGACAATGCCTTTACCAATGTCATGGCGCAATGGAACCTGGAATGTGCGGCGGAGGCGGCGCGCATGCTGATCGAGCGGTGGCCGGATCGCTGGTCCGGGCTTGCGCATCGCCTGGATTTGCGGGAAGACGAGGCCGATAGGTGGCACGATCTGGCGCGGCGAATGTATACCGGGCTCGATACGCGGACAGGGCTGTTGGAACACTTCAAGGGGTACTTCGAGCTGGACGATATCAATCTCTCCGAGTATGGCAGCCACGCTCTGCCGATAGACATGATTCTAGGACGGGAAAGGACACAGCTGAGTAACGTCGTCAAACAGGCGGATGTCGTGATGCTGATCTATTTGCTCTGGGACCGATTTTCGCCCGAGGTGCGGGAGATCAATTTCCGTTATTACGAGCCGCGCACCGCCCATGGCAGCTCGCTTAGCCCGTCCATTCATGCTGCCGTGGCTGCTCGGCTGGGCGATCTCGAAACCGGAACACGCTATTTTCATCAAGCTTCCCAAATCGATCTCGCCAACAACATGGGCAATGCGGCCGGCGGGGTTCATGCCGCGGCGCTCGGCGGGCTGTGGCAAGCCGCGGTGTTGGGCTTCGGCGGCCTGAGGCTCGGCGCGGATGGCCTGAGCTTCACGCCGCATTGCCCGCCGGCATGGAAGGCCCTCCGTTTCCGCTTGGTTTGGCGGGGTACTCATCTTCACGTAGACATTCAGCCCGAAATCGTCGAAATCGCCGCCGAGTCGGGCATGGGCGTCGCGATTCGAATGGGCGACGCTGTCCCCGCGTGGCTCGGATCCGGCCAGCGTATGTGCTGGAAACTGGTCGCCGGACACTGGAAGGAGGTTTCATCATGAGCGATGGGCGCCAGGAACGGAACACAGTCGTAGTGCCGATCGATACGACGCCCAGGTCGGCTGCCGTTTTACCGGTTGCGAAAACCGTCATTCAACTGGCCGAGGCGACGCCCTGTATCGTGCAAACCGAAATGCCGATAACTCCGATTCCGGACTTGAAAAAGAAATTTCCTTTGCTGAACACTCTGCTCAAGCACGCGATCATCGCGCCTTTGCAAGGCAGTCCGGCCGAAGGCATTGTGCGTGCGGCCAAGAAGTGGAGCAGCCTGTGCATCGTCATGGCGATGCGAGAAGGCAAGAAGATGACCGATACCGGCCTCGATTCGGTCGCCGAGGGTGTTCTTCGCGAGATGCCCTGCCCGATGGTGCTGGTGCCGCCCGAACGCGCGCCGACTCCTTGGCAGATTCAGCGGGTGGTATTGCCTCAGGACGGCACACCGGGGACCGCCCGTGCCGTGGCGCCCGCGATCACTCTGGCCGGACGCACCGGCGCCAGTCTCCTGGTCCTGCATGTATCCGGCGCACATGCCGCTCCGCCCCGCGAGCCGGGAACCCTGACCGCACCCCGATATGTCGATCAGCCCCAGCACGAATGGCCCGCCTGGGCGCAGGAGTTTTTAGAACGGCTGAGAAGCTTATCCGGAGAGCCCGTGAAAGGCGGAATCCGGATGTTCATGGCGCGTGGCGAGCCCGGTCCCGAGATCGTGCGCTTTACTCACAGCCACGGTGCCGACCTGATCGTTCTTTCCTGGCACGGCGAATTGGCGCCCCGCTGCGCTCTGACACTCCGCTATGTGCTGCAATATGCATCATGTCCGGTTTTGGTCCTGCCTGAAAATCATGGTCAATCCGGTTTGGCGGTTGAGGATCATTCCGGCGAGAAAGCGATTTAGCCGGTGTCCAGTTCAGCGAGGTCCGCTACCACGATGTCCGCTCCTGCAGATTTCAAGGCGTCGGCATGACCGGTGCGATCAACGCCTATGACGCACCCGAAGCCGCCCTTGCGTCCGGCCTCGACTCCGGCGATGGCATCTTCCACGACCACGGCACGGATAGGCTCGACGCCGATTCGCCGCGCTGCTTCAAGAAACGAATCCGGCTCGGGTTTCCCGCGTAGATGCATCCGCTCCAGGTCTATCCCGTCGACACGGGTATCGAAAAGATTGGTCAAATGCGCAGCCTCCAGGACTTCGGCACAGTTTCGGCTGGCCGACACGACGGCCGTTGCGAACCGCTTCTTTCTCAGCCCATGAATCAGATCGACGCTCGAGGAATACACCTCGACGCCCTGCTTCTTCAGCGAATTGCGATAGATCGCGTTCTTCTTGTTGCCGAGCCCGCAGACCGTTTCCCGCTCCGGTCCGTCGTCGGAATTGCCATAGGGAAGATCGATGCCGCGCGAGGCGAGAAAACTCGCAACACCCTCGTAGCGGGCTTTGCCGTCGATGTAGAGTCTATAGTCCGAATCGGCGTCGAAGGGCTGTTGGGATTCGCCGATGCGAGCGGAATAACGCGCAAGGAACTCGTCGAACAGGGCCTTCCAGGCGATTTTATGGAGCGTTGCCGTTTGCGTGATCACGCCGTCTAAGTCGAAAATGACGGCATCGTAGTCTCTTCGAGTGATTGCGTACGCAGATGTCTCGATAGTCATAAACTTTCCTCATGTCCGATGCAAAGATTTCCGTATTCCGGTTTGACCTTTGACCAGGGGAAATTTTGGCGCGGCAATGCGGTCTGTCCGGGTGATTCGAACCCCGTTCCTTCTTCGTAAAGCCGCTGGCGCATCGGCGTTTAACAGCGACAGAACAGCATTGAGTCAAGAATTCCGATAAGGAGAACGTAATGAACGATAAAACCCGCGATACGGCGGACAGGACGGGCGAAGCCACGGCTTGGCACGCCATCCCGGCGGAGCAGTCGATCCATAGGCTCGACACCGACGCCCGGCACGGACTTTCCGCGACCGAAGCCGAAGAACGACTGGTGCGCTTCGGCCCGAATCGCCTGCCGCCGACACGGAAACGCAGCGCTTTGGTGCGCTTTTTATCGCAGTTCAATAACCTCTTGATCTACGTTCTTCTTGCGGCATCGGTGGTCACCTTTCTGCTCGAAGACTACGTCGATACGGCGGTAATCGTGGCCGTGGTAGTGCTCAATGCGTTCATCGGTTTCGTTCAGGAGGGCAAGGCCGAAGCGGCCATCGAAGCGGTGCGCAATCTGTTGTCGCCGTCCGCCGTCGTGCTCCGGGGGGGGCGCAGGATGACGGTTCCGGCGGAACAGCTGGTGCCGGGCGATCTGGTACTGTTGCAGTCCGGCGATAAAGTGCCGGCGGATCTGCGGCTCGTCGAGGTTCGAAGTCTGCGTATCGATGAAGCGGTGCTCACCGGAGAGTCGGTGCCGGTTGAAAAATCCGTTGCGGCAGTGGCTTACGAGGCGCCGGTCGGCGATCGGTCGTGCATGGCCCATTCCGGAACCCTGGTGACTTACGGACAGGGCATCGGGCTGGTGGCCGCCACCGGCACAGGGACGGAAATCGGCCGCATCAGTACCATGCTGGCGGAAGTCGGGACTCTAGCCACGCCCTTGCTGCGAAAAATCGAACAGTTCGCCCGGTGGCTGACTGCCATCATTCTGGGCGCGGCCGCGGCGACATTCGCGTTCGGCTGGCTGAATCGGGGTCTTGGGCTGGAAGAGATGTTCATGGCCGCGGTGAGTCTGGCGGTCGCGGCAATCCCGGAGGGATTGCCCGCAATCGTCACCATCACTCTAGCGGTGGGCGTGCAGCGCATGGCCCAGCGCAACGCCATCCTGCGCAAGCTTCCGGCGGTGGAAACCTTGGGATCGGTCACCGTAATCTGTTCGGACAAAACGGGAACTCTGACCCGCAACGAAATGACGGTGCAGACGGTAGCAACCGCGGAAGACGAGATCCGGGTAAGCGGCGCCGGCTACAGTCCGCAGGGCGGATTCAGCCGGGGCGATGACGAGGTATTCGCGGCCGACCTGCCACATCTCCTGGAGTTGGCCCGTGGCGCGATGCTTTGCAATGACGCTGCCCTCCACGAGGACAACGGGGTCTGGCGCCTGGAGGGTGATCCCACCGAAGGCGCCCTGGTTACGCTGGCTTACAAGGCGGGTTTGGATCCTGCGTTCGAGCAGGAAGCCTTGCCGCGTGTTGAAGCCATTCCCTTCGAATCGCAGCACCGTTTCATGGCCACTTTGCACCGGGACCATTCCGGTCATGGACTGATCTATCTTAAGGGAGCGCCGGAGGTCGTGCTGGAGCGCTGTAATCGACAGCGTTGCCGCGGACAGGACGAGCCGATGGATCCATCCCTTTGGCACCGCCGAACCACCGAGATAGCAGCCTTTGGGCAACGCCTCCTGGCGATAGCCGTCAAGCCGCTGGCCGAGCCTCAGGACACCCTGACTTTCGATGACACCGACGGAGGCTTTGCTTTGCTCGGTGTGGTCGGAATGATCGACCCGCCCCGGCCGGAAGCGGTGGATGCCGTTGCCCGCTGTCAAAGCGCCGGGATTCGCGTGAAGATGATTACCGGCGACCATGCCGCGACTGCCAGCGCGGTGGGAACGCAGCTCGGGATCGGCGACGGCCGGCGCGCATTGACCGGAACCGAAATCGAAAACCTGGACGATGACGCACTGCGGAGCCAGGCGCAGGATGTCGAGGTGTTCGCCAGGGCCAGTCCGGAACACAAGCTGCGGCTGGTAAGGGCTTTACGCGAAGAGGGGCACGTCGTCTCAATGACCGGCGATGGCGTGAACGACGCACCCGCGCTCAAGGCCGCCGATATCGGCGTGGCTATGGGGCAACGCGGCACCGAAGCCGCTAAGGAAGCCGCGGAAATGGTGCTGGCCGACGACAATTTTGCGACCATTGCCACGGCCGTGGAGGAAGGACGCACGGTTTACGATAACCTGCGCAAGACCATCCTGTTTACCATGCCGACGAACGGCGGTGAGGGCGGAGTGATCATAGCGGCCATTCTTCTCGGTACGGAGCTTCCCGTCACGCCCCTGCAAATCCTTTGGATTAATCTCGTGACGGCAGTGACGCTGGCACTGACCCTGGCCTTCGAGCTGCCCGAAGGCGATCTCATGCGACGTCCGCCCAGACCGCCGTACGAGCCATTGGTGACGCGCTATATGCTGTGGCGGATCGCTTATGTCTCGCTGCTCCTGATCGTAGCGACACTGGGCTTGTACCGGTGGGAAATCGACCAGGGCGCTTCGGTGGAGATGGCGCGCACCGTTGCGGTCAATGCTCTGGTAGCGGGCGAGCTGGTCTACCTTATCAACAGCCGGTTTTTCCTCGCACCAAGCCTGTCGTTGCGCGCCTGGTTGGGAAACCGATATGCCGTGCTGGCCATCATCGTGCTGATCGCGGTGCAGTTGATTTTTACCTATGCGCCTTTCATGCAGAGCGCTTTCGGCGCGCGCGACTTGAACGGCCACGCATGGCTCCGGATCGCCGGTGCCGCCATGGCGATCTTTTTGCTGGTCGAACTGGAAAAAGCGGTCGTGCGTCTGCTCGCGAAACCGGTGCCGGGCAAGCGGCTTCGGCCGGCCGCGCCGGAGATCCGCCCGGCACCGGTATTCGACCGAGCGGCTGCGGGACTGGCCGGTCTGGTGGGGCTTGTTCTGATCTGGCAACTGTTTGCCGTTTCGGAACGCCTTTTCAGCTTGGTGAAGAGCGGCGAAGGCGACATCGGTCCGATAACCCTCATCGGCCTTGTCCTTGCAGTATTCTCCGCGCTGCTGGCTTTCGCATTGATCGCGGAAGCTCTGCTCGGCATCACGGTGAACAAAGGATCGGTCACAGCTCTGAAACTGCTGGTTCCGGCGGTGCTGCTAGCGGTTGCCTGGCACGCGCCACTGTATCCGTTCGAATCATGGCACCTGCCCTGGCTGTTGGCGGGAAGCACGACGCTTCTGGTCTTGGGCATCGCTTATCTAATCCTCTCCTTAGTGATTCACCGGGCCGCGGGCAGCGAAAAAACGTTTCGCTCGTAAGGGGACTGTAATGACCGCCGTATCATCGCCGCCCGTCGGAAACTCGAAGGGCACTTTGCAAGTAGGAAGCTATGAGGCCCCGGACTTCAATGGCGCCGATATTCTATTTCGCCCCGGTCAATGGGAAACGTCCATGAGCCGCACTTTGAGAACGCCGCCTCCGGGGCTGGGCCATTCAATCAGATCGCCGGCCGAAAGCCCCAGGAGCGCACTCCCTACCGGGGCAAGAATGGAAATCTTGTCGCCTTTGCTATCGACATCCTTCGGATAGACCAGGGTCCGCGAAAATTCCTGCCCGGTCGACTCAATCGTGAAGCGAACGGTCGAATTCATGGTCACTACAGACGGTGGCACTTGCTGGGGATCGACCACCTCGGCCCGTTCGAGTTCTGCTTGTAGCTCGGCCTTGCCGGGGAAAGCCTCGGCCGGAAGCGAATCGAGCAGTTCTTCCAACCGTTCCAAATCCGTCGAGGAGACAATTATGTTGGGCTTTTTGTCCATGGAAGTGTCCTTGTCATCCGCAGAGAACTGGAAGATTTCTGAGCGTCCTGCATCGGTCGGACTTCGGTCGCCGCGTCCTTTAACACACGCTCGCGGGAAACGGTGTCCACATCAATATTGAGCCTTCGAACGGCGTAGTCGTTCCCCAGTACGGACCATGGCTTACGATTTATAAATGAGACGCATCGGGTCAAAGACGCCGGAACGGTAAGCACCGCTCCGTCGGGACACTCCCGGCATTGGCCCCGAACGGATAACCAGCGGCCGGCTTGCTGCTTGATCCGATACTGAAAGAAAAGGCTTAGACAACGTGCCTAAGCCTTAGAATCGCAGTTACAGCCATCGGGGTTCCACCGCCGGCACCCGCTTACCGAAGCGCTGTAATATGTGGAACAACGCAACTTAAAGCCGCTGAAAGGGACCATTGATGGAGGAAGTCGTAGGTATAAGATGGCTTAAGACGCTGCCCCGTTGACGCTTCGTTGAGATTCTTAATGCAAATCAAACTCCAAAAATCCGGCTCCGTCTACCCGCCGCGCCAGACGCTGATAGTACTTTGCGTGAAGAAAGTAACGTCCTATCCGAATCGCCCTCACCCCAACCCTCTCCCAGAGGAAGAGGGGGGTCTTCTGGCTTTACTTTATCGACCATTAGTAATCCGAGTGCGGGTCAGGAAGCGGAAATCGGCCCGTCAGGCTGTTGCCGGCACCGCCCTGCGTCTTGCCGCGAACAACCCCATCAGGCCCGAAGCGAAGAGCCACGCCGCGGCCGGAATGGGCACGGTGGTCACTGCTTTCATGCCTGTGATGTTGATCGACCAGGTGTCTTCGCCCAAGCGCAGGGCAACATTCCGAAGTATCGTGTTCCAGATGTTAGTGCTGTACAGCCACACACTCTCGTTAGATGTCATGAACTGAGTCGCCCAACCGGTGTCAGTGGCAGCGTCCGTCATAAACCCGATGCCCAAGGGAGAAAGATCGATTCCGAATTTCACCAGGTCGGCGTGGTACAGGTTACCAGCCTTGTTGGTAACATCGTAGGGACCCGAATAGCCGTAATCGAGAGAACCACGGCCGTCATATCCGGGGATATAGCCCTCGATGTCCACAGTACCGTTCTGAAACGCGAGGTATCTATTGAAGTTTGCCGTCAGCTGGAAATCCCCATCCTTTACATTCCAGGAATGGCTCGGATCGGTGTTGAACGTGAAGGTTCGGCCGCTATCGCTTGCGGTCAGTTTGTAAGCACCGGACGAAAGCTTGGAGAAGGTTACGCGGGCATCGGTATAGAAGTCCGGGTAACCGACAGACGGCACTCCGGTATAACCGCCGCCGAGATTCGCAGGGACCGTGTACGCAGCTGCACTTCGGATTCCGCCGATCGCGAGAATCGGCAGTGCCGCCAGGGCCAGTATCAATGGTTTCGATAAACGCATGAAAATATTCCTCCTGAATTAAGCTTGATTGAACGTACTGAGAACGGAGGTCGAACACGACGCTTCGCGTCGATGGCGGTGGAGGCGTTAGAAGCCAGGCCCTTTCCGCGTTCTTGAATCGACCCGCCTTTCACATTGAACCCCTTGGTCCCGCGGTATGCCGATCCCGCTCAGCCGTATAAGGCGCGTGTGGAAAACGGCATTCCGTACCAAGGCGCGGCGGAGATGATGTTCTAACCAGGTTACAGAACAATGTGCAGTAGGTTAACGTTTCTAGACTAGATGTCCGGCACCGTCCGGCGAAGCACACGAACGGCGTTTGGCGCTTTGCAAGACTTTCGGCGACACGTCATGCCGGTTTTGAGGACAATCGGCCCGGCGCTGCAGCATCGGACTTGCGCACAACGCTAATCGGCAGCAGCCGGAGCAAGTAAGCGTTGTTTGGAACTGGGCGTTCTGGATGACAGGTGGCGCCTTTCCCGGGCGTCATGTCGGATTGAATGGTGGACCGGAGGAGGATCGAACTCCCGACCTCTGCATTGCGAACGCAGCGCTCTCCCAGCTGAGCTACCGGCCCAAGCGTGAAAAATGACGAGGTATGTACACGCAGTACGATACTCTTTCGACACCTCCTCTTTCAACCATGATTTCAGTCGGATTCGGCAAGCTGCTCGTGAGGACGTGGGGAAATGGGCCCGATCCGGCACGTTTCGTTTATTCTAAACAGAATTCGTCCCAAACTAACCGAACCCGGAGGCAAGTCATGTGCGGCCGCTATTCGCTCAGGGCGGAGGAAGGCAGGATCATGCGCCAGTTCGAGCTTTACCAGACGCCACGCCTGATCCGCCGCTACAACATCGCTCCGAGTCAATCGATTCCGATCGTGAGGCTCACGCCGGATGGCCAACGGGAATGCGTCATGGTCCGCTGGGGCCTGCTGCCCAGTTGGTCCAAGGAACCGAAAACCGACTACAGCACTATCAATGCGCGTGCGGAAACAGTCGCCACTAAGCCAGCGTTTCGAACAGCCTTTCGCTCCCGGCGGTGCCTTATCCCGGCGGACGGCTACTACGAATGGGCGGTCCGTCCCGGTTCGAAAACCAAGCAGCCCTATTACATCGGCCTTCAGGACGGAGAGATGTTTGCATTCGCCGGACTCTGGGAGCGCTGGCAACGCGAGGACACCGTCATTGAATCGTGTACCATAATCGTGACAGAAGCCAATGAGCTGACCCGGACGATCCATGACCGTATGCCGGTAATTCTAGGGGAGCGGGACTATGCCTCATGGCTGTCCGCCGCGGCCCGGCAAACCGAGCTCTTGCAGAGTCTTCTAAAGCCGTTTCCGTCCGAACGCATGCGGGCTTATCCGGTCAGCACAGCGGTCAACAGTCCGAGGAATGACAGCGAAACGTGCATCAAAGCCGTTGACGAAGAATCCGGATAGGCAGGTATCTCGCTTTGATCTCGAATTATGCAGACCTTCGGACACCAAATACCGGCGTGCCCAAGTCGAAATCGTTCAGGCGACGACGATCTTCCAGCGAATCCTCAGCGGCGTTCCGTCTCGCACTTGGTCGAGGCTTCCTTCATATTGCGCGCCGTAATGAAGCCGGAGCTGAGCGCTGGAAATCTCAGCGACTCAATTAGGTTTTAAGTTCATTAAGCAATTTCTCAATCTCGGCACGATAGGCGTTTGCGCTTTCTCTGACCTTGGCCTTGACCTGCTTGTAATCGCTGTTTGGAGATACTTTTTCCCACCGCTCATAGCGAAGAAGAGCGTTATCACACTCTTGTAGCAGCGTTGAATAAGCCATTAGGCGAGCCGAAATCTCATTGGCTCTGATACTTTTGGCCAAATGGGTCTGATTAGTTTTGATCTCGTCCGATTGAAGCAGCACTGCGTATATGACCCCGCCGAGTGCGAGACCGGAAAACAAAGAATTTACCGCTCCAAACATGTCGCCAAATTCGTTGGCGGATGTCGGTGCCGGAAACAAGGTATACATGACCGCGATTGAAACACTCCATAACAGACAGCCCGAAATTAGCAGCCAAATAAACGCTTTCTTATTCATGGTGACGTTCGGAAACCTTGACTTAACGATGACTATGCGCTGCGTGCATCTTGCACCGGAGCTTCTACGGGAAGTGCTCGAACTTGACCCGCTGGTGCGGGTCGGGGCTGAAAACAAAAAAGGCTTAGACAACACGTCCAAGCCTTTGAATTATGGTAGCTACGGGCGGACTTGAACCGCCGACACCCGCATTATGAATGCGGTGCTCTAACCAACTGAGCTACGTAGCCATGAATTGAGACTTAAAATCCTACTTTTTTACCTTGGCTGTGTCAATATTTGCGATTGGTTGTCTCGTGGTTTTTTTAAATTTCTCGGCTAGCCGGGAGGAACCGGCTGGCGCTTTCGATCAGGATTTCAAAACGTAAGCGATGGAATTTTTGACTGGTTCATTTGCTCTATGGAGTCTTTTCGGCAGTGCGTTTGTATCCGCCACCCTGGCGCCCGGGGGTTCGGAGGCGGTGCTCGCTTATCTCGTCAGCCAAGCGGAGCTCTCGCCGGAAGTCTTGTTGTTGACGGCTACCTCCGGCAATACGCTGGGAGCCGTCACGACTTGGTTGTTGGGATTTCTTGCTGCGATCAAGTATCCCGCGGGGCGACTCGCCAAGCCGAGTCAGGAGAAGGCCGTCGCCTCGGTGCGAAAATGGGGCCTCCCGATATTGTTGTTTTCGTGGCTGCCCGTTGTCGGGGACGGCTTCTGTTTCGCGGCCGGCTGGTTGCGTCTGCCGTTCTGGTGGTCGGTTTTGGCTATGGCGGCCGGCAAGGCTCTGCGCTACGCCGCTATCGTTTACGCGTTTGTCTGACCCGGTTACCGGTGCGCCTGCCGGTCGCTTGGGTTGCCCACCGGTGCCGCGAAAGCATCCGAAACGATGTCCGGCACGTTGCTCCCCGTCAGGGATTCCAACAGGGCGACAAGAGCCCGGACTTCGGTTTTGTTTAGGTTCAAAGGCTTGATCAGGGGATCAAGGTTTTCGTTGGGGATACCCCCGCGATTGTAGAATTCGATAACTTCCTCGAGCGTGGAAAGCGAGCCGTCGTGCATGTACGGCGCAGTCAAAGCGATGTTACGCAAGGATGGCGTTCGGTATTTCCAGCGGTCTCCGGGGTCTTGAGTGATTTCGTAAAGGCCTAGATCGTTCGGTTTGACTTCGCTCACGGCGGCGAGGATCTCGGCGTCGACTTCCAGGGTAACTCCCGGAGCGGCTTGTATTTCCTGCTTTACCTTTGCTTCGGTCATGGCCGCACGGAAGCCGATGCCCGTGTTGTGCATTCGCTGATCGGTAAATAGAGCGTGGTCCGCGGCTATCGTATGGCATTGGGCACAACCGGCTTTGCCGGTGAACAGCTCGAAACCCAAGCGCGCTTCAGGGGGCAGGGCGTCTTTATTTCTGCCGTAATGCCAGCGATCGAAAGGTGAGTCGGCCGAGTTCAGAGTCCTTTGATAGCTGGCCAAGGCCATGCCTATGGTTTCCATGGTCGGGCCGCGCTTGAAGGCCTTTTCGAAAAGTCCGGCGTAGTCGGGCAGTCCCCCGATCTTGTCGACAACATAGCCGACCGATGGCGCGCCCATTTCGTTGCTGGCCAGCAGGGGGCCCCAGACCTGCTGTTCCAGGCGGTTCTCGCGTCCGTCGTGGAACAATCTTCCCAGATAAGCCACGTTGTACAGGGTCGGCGAGTTGCGCCGTACGGTGCGCCCCTCG
Source organism: Methylocaldum marinum (assembly GCF_003584645.1). Classification (GTDB taxonomy): domain Bacteria; phylum Pseudomonadota; class Gammaproteobacteria; order Methylococcales; family Methylococcaceae; genus Methylocaldum; species Methylocaldum marinum. The sequence goes on along the minus strand of NZ_AP017928.1, from coordinate 1,436,037 downwards.
ATGCCGACGGCGGTTGACAGTTCGTTGCTGCTGAAGCCTTGTTCCGGAATGTGGCACATGGCGCAGGAAAAGGTATTGTTCAAAGACAGTCGACGATCGAAGAACAGTTTCCGGCCCAGTTCGATTTTGGCCGGGGTCAATGGATTGTCTGAGGGCGTGGGAACCGGTGGTAAGCCGAGAGGCGGGCGTCTGCCGTACGCCATCAGGTTTGTTCTCCGGCTCGATCGTTCGGTGAGAGCGATGGATCGGGTAACGAAATCACCCGCCTCGTATCCGCTTTTGTTGTCTCCGCTCCCGAGCAAAGCGACGCCTCCCGTTGGTATCGCCTGTGACTCGGCCGCGGGCTTTTCCGCCAGGAGCGTTTTTATGTCGTTCACCAGGGTGTCGGGGTGCAGAAAGGAGACCGTGTATATATTGCGTATTTGCTTGTCCCGATCGATCAGGAAGACCCGGAGAACGTGAGAAAATGTGCCGAGGAATTTTCCGTCGGCATCGTAGTCTTTTTGTACGGATTGACCGTAGGCCGTTAGGATCGGTTCGATCTCTTGCTCGGAAGCGGCGGTCAGAAAGTGCCAGTCTGCGCCCTTGGCGAAGGCGTTCCCGTATTGGGCCATGACCTCCGGGCTATCGTATAGGGGATTGAAGCTCAGAGTGATCAGACGCAAGTGTTCCGAAATTTGCGGCTCTCGTGCGAGCCGGCGCTGAATCTTGTGGAGGACGGCGGTCGCGAGTGGGCAGCCGTTGACATCGCTGCAGGTGGAATAGATGAAACTTAACAGAACCAGTTTGTCACCGTACAACTTATGTAAAGTCGTCGTGCTCCCGCTCGTGTCCAAGACCTTCCCGTCGGATGCTTGGCCCAAGCCGGGCAGGGCATAGGTACCGGGTTGCGGTAATTTGAAGGGCAGCGGCTTGTAACCGGGTGCTAGGGATTTTTCCGGTTGGGCGGCGCAGACCGAGCCGAACTGAACCAGCAAGCAAAAGACAGAGAGCGCAAAATAGCGGTGATTCATGACGTGTAACCGGAACCTAAGATAATCGGGGATCCGAACAAGGGCCGAGTAGTTGTTTTTCTAGATGCGCTTTGCGCGCTTATTTTAGACCGGCCGGGGTCAAATAATTCATCGGGCCGTTCATACTTCGGTCTATATTGGTCGAATTCTGGAATAACATTCGAGCTCAAGGAGCCTATGGGCAATGACCGTACCTGAAGACATTTACGAAATCACAAATCCCAAAGATATTTCTTCGCTGAAGCGCGCTTTGGTCAACCGTCTGATTTATTCGATCGGCAAGGATCCGGTCGAGACCCAGGAGCGCGACTGGTTTTTCGCTTTGGCGTACGTGGTCCGGGATCTTCTCACTTTACGGTGGATGGAGTCCATGCGCCGGTACTATTTGCAGGATGCGAAACGGGTTTATTACCTATCCATGGAATTCCTGATCGGCCGGGCATTAGGGAACAGCTTGCTCAATATCGGATGTTACGACGAATTCAAGCTGGTCCTGGAAGATGTCGGACTGGACCTGGAAGAACTCGCAGAGACGGAGGAAGAGGCCGCGCTGGGCAATGGCGGCTTGGGGCGTCTGGCGGCGTGCTACCTGGATTCCCTTGCCACGCTCCGGCTTCCGGGGTTCGGTTACGGAATACATTACGATTACGGGATGTTTTCTCAGCGCATCGAAGACGGCTATCAAATCGAACATCCCGAGAACTGGCTGCGTTACGGAAACCCCTGGGAATTTCCCCGGCCCGACGTTCTTTACCGTGTGCAGTTCCGCGGCCATGTCGTGGAATGTCCGAACGCCGACGGCAAGAGGCGGTATCGGTGGATCGACACCGAGGATGTGATGGCCATGGCTTACGACATCCCCGTTCCGGGCTACGGCGGCGAGACCGTCAACAACCTGAGGCTGTGGGCGGCGAAGGCTTCGCGTGATTTCGAGCTGAAATATTTCAACGAAGGCAATTACATCAAGGCGGTTGAGGAAAAGACGCAGTCGGAAAACTTGTCCAAGGTTTTGTATCCGGACGATACCACGCAGATGGGGCGGGAGCTGAGGCTCAAGCAGGAATATTTCTTCGTCAGCGCGTCGCTCCAGGACATTCTGAAAAAATTCCGTATCGATCAGCGCGATTTCTCGGATCTGCCCCAAGAGGTCGCGATTCAGCTTAACGACACCCATCCATCAGTTGCCATTCCGGAATTGATGCGCATTCTGCTCGACGAGCATCAAGTTCCGTGGGACGACGCATGGGCTATCACGGTCCGGACCTTTTCCTATACCAATCACACGCTGCTGCCCGAGGCGCTGGAAGTCTGGTCGGTGCGTCTGTTCGAAGAGCTGCTGCCGCGCCATTTGCAAATCATTTACGAAATCAACCATCGTTTTCTTACAGAAGTCGGCGAACGGTTTCCGGGAGATATGGGACTGATTCAGCGTGTCTCCATCATCGACGAGGAAAGGGGAAAGCGGGTTAGGATGGCTCATTTGGCCATCATCGGCAGTCATAAAGTCAACGGAGTGGCCGCATTGCACACCCGGTTGATGAGAACCACGATATTTAGAGACTTCGCAAGGATTTTTCCCGACCGTTTCGTAAGTATCACTAACGGCATTACGCCGCGGCGATGGTTGAATCAGGCCAATCGCGGCCTCGCCAAGCTCATTACGGAAACCATAGGGCCAGGGTGGGTGACCGATCTGGAACGTCTCCGGCAGCTTGCAGCCATGGCGGACGAGGCTGAATTCCGCGCCCGCTTTCGGGCCGTCAAATCAGCCAACAAACAGCATTTGGCGTCCCTTATCGCTAAGCGCCTGAATATTGGGATCGATCCGGCGAGTTTGTTCGACGTCCAGATTAAACGCATGCACGAATACAAGCGTCAACTGCTGAATCTTCTGCATGTGATTACTCGCTATAACCGACTGCGTGCCGGGCTTTCCCAAGACATGGTCCCGCGCACGGTCATTTTCGGAGGCAAGGCGGCTCCGGGTTACCATGCGGCCAAGCTGGTCATAAAGCTGATCAACGATGTATCTAAGGTGATCGGCCGGGATTCGACGGTCGCCGGGCTTTTGAAAGTGGTGTTCGTGCCCGATTACAACGTGTCTCGCGCAATGGAAATCATGCCGGCGGTCGAATTGTCCGAGCAGATTTCGACTGCCGGGATGGAGGCCTCGGGCACCGGCAACATGAAGATGGCGGTGAACGGTGCCATCACTATCGGAACTCTGGACGGTGCCAATATCGAAATTCGCGAGAAAGTGGGGGAGAAGAATATTTTTATTTTCGGGCATACCGCGGAGCAGCTCGACGAAATGCGTAGAGGCGGATATGACGCCTGGCGCTTCTACTATGACAACGAAGAGTTGAAGCTCGCGCTCGATATGATTTCGACGGGGTATTTCTCGCCCGACGAGCAGGATAGATTCAAGCCTTTGATCGATTCTTTGCTGCGCGAAGGCGATAGATTCGCTATCTTGGCGGACTACGAATCGTATATTGCCTGTCAAGAGGAAGTCGATCGTCTTTATCTCGATTCCGAGACCTGGACCCGCAAAGCGATTCTGAACGTGGCTCATTCGGGCTGGTTCTCGAGTGATCGCGCCGTCCGGGAATATGCGGAACGGATTTGGAATACGCCTATATAAGGCGGCGACTCCGGAATGTCGGGGCAATGCCAGCCGCCGGCAGATCGCCGTTGTTCTTTCGGGCGATCTGTCCGGTTATCGAGTCGTATCGATCAGGCCGTCGTCATGCCTTCCTCGCCGGACACGTCGGTGTGCGTAGCTTCATGCGTACCGGCGTGTTTACCCGAGAATGCCTTTCTCGCCGCTTTGGCGCCGTCGCGTACGCCTTCTTCCACGGCAGTGTGCGCCGGAAGCAGGTTGGCTGCCATCAATGAGCCGAAAACCACGCCGTAGCTCAGATAATAAAAACCCGAATATACACCTTTGTGAATTACATTGCCGACCTCCGGCATCAGTTCGGCAAAACTCGAGCGGGCGTGCTCCGCGCCTTCCTTGATGGCTTCGTCGAATCCTTCCCGTTGGCCGTCGGTCGGTTCGGCTGTCCGTTCCGCGACATGCTCCGGACGTTCCTCGACCGATTCCTTAACGCTTTCGGTGCCAGGTTTCTTCGTGGCTTTTGCGGAATCTTCCGTGTGCTTTGAGGGTTGCTTCTTTGCCATAATCATTCTCCTTTTCCGATACGGATGTGCGAAAGTTTCCTACGGGTGTGTCGGGCGGACAATGAGATTGTCAAATCGCAGCACCCGCAACGTGTTCATCAAAGACCATAATTTTTAAGAATAGTTCGCTTGGCTTAACAGCAAGGAAACTGCGGGCGGAAATCTTGCTATTGTCCCCGTCCATGAGACGGCCCGGGGCAAGCGCACCGGACGGCCGGGGCTCGCCCCCAGCCTAGATCAAGCGTAGCGAAACTGGCCCGGCCAGTCGCGATAATTGAATACCTGTCCGGTTTGGCGAATATGGGCGATCGACGCCAGATCGATATCGGCATACACCCATTGGGTTTGATCGAGTTCGCCGATGGCGAGTATGCCGTTGTCCGGATAGCCGTAATCCACCGGGGTGTAGATCCCGGCGGAACCGATATTGACATCCACGGCCTCCGACCAGGGCGCTAGACCCACCGTGGGCGATTGCACGACGTAACATTGATTTTCCAGAGCGCGCGCCTGGCAGCCGATACGGACCCGGTGATAACCTGCCTTGGTATCGGTACAGCTCGGTACCAGAATCAAATCCGCTCCGGCTTCGACCTGCTTGCGAGCGATCATCGGAAACTCGCTGTCGTAGCAAATATTGATGCCGATCCGTCCGAACTCGGTGTCCAGAGTCTTGATTTCCTCGCCACCGGTAATCAGCCAATGCTCGTTTTCGAACCGCGTCATTTGAAGCTTGTCCTGATGATCGGTCGTTCCATCTGGACGGAACAAAAATGACCGGTTTCGGTAGCGCCCGTCCGCCAGCCGAATCGGAAATGAACCGGCGATGATGTAAACACCGTGCTGCTCGGCCATGTCCGAGAAGAGCATTACGAAATCCGGCAGCAGGGTCTGCATTTCCGTCAGTTGTCTGGACAGCGATTTGTAGACCTCTTCCGGAAAAAGGGACGCCAACTCCATGCTGAAGTATTCGGGAAACAGTAACATCTTGGCGCCGTTCCCCGCGGCCTCGGCAATCCAGCGGGCGATCCTGGCGGAATAATCGTCCCAGTTCCTGAGAAAGCCGATATCGTATTGCGCGGCAGCCAAACGGAATGCTCGAGATGGCATCAGGTCGTTTCCTTCAAAGACTTGAGCCAGAACACCATGGGTTTGGGCGACTCGGCCTCTTCGTCCACGTCTTTCCAGGTGTACGTCGTTGTCAGCTCCGGATGCTTGGTATATCCGAATTTGTTCCAGATCCGGTCGAGCGGGACGTAATCCGCCGGGCGGCGCGGGTGATTTTCCGGGCGCTGTACGCAGCAGAAGCAGCTCCAGTCGAATCGGCCGAGTGATCGGGCGTGGCCTTCGCGCTCCTCAAAGAACCTGGGATAAATGCCTCGGCCGCGGTAATCCTTCAGCAAGACGGATTCACCGCAGTAGAAGATTTTTTTCGGGTCATAGCCATGTTCCACGAAGGGCTTCTGGAATTCTTCCGTTTCATGCTCCATCGGGATTCCAGTCGTAGCTCCTATCACTTTGTTGCCGTCCAGCACCAACACGATCACGCTTTCCGGCGACCGTGTGTAGGTCTGCAGGTATTTCTCCTCGTACTCGTAGCTCCCGTCGTAGAGATAAGGAAAATCACGGAACACTTCGATTCGCAGTCGTGCCAGATCGGGCAAAAACGGCTGCAAATCAGGATCCTGGCCCGTATAGCGCTTGATGCTGATCGCGTCGGTCATGGTTTCAGCCCTTTTCCACCTGGGCGATCCAGTCCTGCAAGTTGTAGTAATTAGTGATGCGCGCCACCTTGCCGTCGCGAATATCGAAGAAAGCGCCGGCCGGCAAACGGTATTTCTGGCCCTTGGCGGGCGGCAAGCCTTCGTCGGTCACCAGATATTCACCGAGAACCACAAATTCCGCGGCGGCTCGTTTACCATCGTCGCTGGTCATGATGACCATATCGACGAGTTGTTCCTTGTAGTTCCGGTTCATCCGGTTCATGAACTCGCGAAAAGTCTCTTTGCCGATTTCACGCTGTCCCTGGTTGATGTCATGGATAACGTCATCGGTAAGAAGGCTTAGAAACGTACCCATGTCCCCGGCATTGAAAGCGGCGTAGTACTTTTCGATCAGTGCTTGGCTCTCTTTGTTCATGATAATTTCCGCTAAAGGTTGAAGTCGCTCCGGATTGGGTCCGGTGGGTTCGGAAAAATAAGAACCCGTTAGTTTAATAGATCCCCGCTTGGATATCGATGAATAATATCGGCTCCGGTGACAGGCTCCTGCATCTTGGGGAAAAAACGTACCGTTGCAACTGATATGGCAGGACGCAACAGCAGCGCTTCAAGGTTTTCGCGTCTCTTCGATCCGGCTGACCAGGATGCCGTCCGCGATTCGGGTTTCCGTTCTTTCGCCTGGCCGGATGTCACGGTAAGAACGCAGAATTTCTCCTGTGTCCTGTTTATAGACCACGGCATATCCGCGTGTTAGGGTCGCCAGCGGACTCACCGCCTGAAGGTGCTCGGCCAGACCGGAAACACGCTGGCCCTGCTTTTCGAGAGCCCGCAGGATTGCCATGCAAAGCCTTTGCTGAATTTGACGTCGCCTTTCGTCGAGCATTTGTACGCGCCGGTGCGGTATGTGCTTGGACAATAGGGCGAGCTGTGTCCGCAGTCGCACATCGGAATTGGACAGAGTGCTTCTCATTGCTTTTCTGAGCCGGAGTTCCAGTTGATCCAGGCGCTGGCTTTGGGTTTGCAGGCGTCTGCTGGGGTGCTCTTGCTGTAAGCGGCGACCGAGAATGGAGATTGCACTTCGATTACGTTCGAGTAGTGCCTTCATGTGTAGGCAAAGCTGCTGGTCGATCCGTTCGAATCGGGCCACCAAGACTGTGCTATCCGGAGTTACGGCTTCTGCGGCCGCCGATGGGGTCGGCGCACGCAGATCCGCGACAAAATCGGCAATCGTGGTGTCGATCTCGTGTCCGATTCCCGTTACGACCGGAGTCCTGCACTCAAATATCGCCCGCGCCACGATCTCTTCGTTGAACGCCCATAAATCTTCGAGAGAACCGCCTCCGCGGGCCACTACGAGGACATCGCACAATCGGAGCCGATCCGCCGCCGCAAGGGCTTTCACTACTTCGAATTTGGCATCGGCGCCCTGGACCTTGACCGGAAAAATGATCACGGAAACCGAAGGATACCGGCGTCTGAGCACGGTAAGCACATCATGGACGGCAGCCCCCGTCGGCGACGTGATAATTCCGATACATTGGGGCAATCCAGGTATCGGCTTCTTATGTCGGCTGTCGAATAATCCTTCGGTCGCCAGGCGCTGCTTTAGGGCTTCAAAAGCGCGCAACAGCAATCCGTCGCCGGTTTCCTCCATATATTCGACAATCAGCTGAAAATCGCCGCGCGGCTCGTAGAGGCTGACTTGAGCTCTAATCAGCACATGATCGCCATTCTCCGGCTTGAAATCCAAGGATCGGCTTTGTGTACGGAACATGGCGCAGCGTATCTGCGCCTCGGCGTCTTTCAGGCTGAAATAAACGTGGCCGGAAGAAGGCGTCGAGAGATTGGAAATTTCACCCTCGATCCAGATACTGCCGAAGCAATCGTTGAGCAGGAAGCGGGTTTCACGGTTGAGCCGGGAGACGGTGTAAACCGTCTCCGGCCGAGGGGTAGGCTTAACCGTCATGGTCATCGTGGAGACAAAACCACTCGGAAAATGCTCTCGCCGTTAGTCCGGGCCGCGCTTGAAACGGTGAATCTGGCGCCGCTCCTTTTTGTTCGGTCTGGTCTCCGGCTGGAGAGCAAGCGACCCTTCTTCTCGGCGCCGGGCAACTTCGGCTTGACGCTGTTCAATGCTCTCCTGCGACTCTTCATAAAGCAATGCAGCTTCGGCTGCCGGCCGGCGTTGGGACGATAAAGCTTGCACGATTATGTCCCAAGTGAACTGATCTTTGCTGATTTTGAGCCGTGCACCTATGCCGATTTCCTTTCCCGGCTTGGCGCGTTGCCCATTCAAATGAACTTTGCCGCCGTTTATGGCAGCTATGGCCAGCTGGCGCGTTTTGAAAAAACGCGCAGCCCAAAGCCATTTGTCCAGGCGCATTCGCTCATCGGGGAGCGGATGATTCTCATGGTTGCGACTACGCGCCATAAGGCTTAGGAAACAGAGGGGGATTCCACCGCTTGCCCGGACTCCTGCCACAGCTTGAAACCGCCCGCGAGGCTGACGGCGTTCTCGTAACCCAGTTTTCTGAGCGACTCGGTTGCCAGCGCGGAACGGCCTCCGGTCTGACAGTAAACGAGAATATCCGCGTCGCGCCGATTTTGAAATGCCGGATGGCCGTCGATCTTGAATTCCAAAACACCTCGAGGAATGTTTACCGCGCCAGGCAGAGCGCCAAGTGCGAACTCCGCCGGCTCGCGGACATCCAGTACCAGAGCTTTGCCGAGCAGGGAGCCGGCTTCATCGAGATTGACTTCCTTAATATGACGCTTCGCTTCAGCTACTAGATCCATGGGAGTTAAAGGCATCGTGGGCTCCTGTGTTGGTTGCATGTTTTTATAGTACGCCCCCGAATATCGATTGGGTATAGGCAATAGGTGTCGGAATACGAGAACAGAAATTTCAAATTCAATTGTATGTGTGTTAGGATACGCCTATAAACAGCGGGTTATTCGAGTGGTGCTCGAACAGAATTGTCCCGCCTTTGAAAGGAATGCCCCATAGGGGCTTTTTTAGTTTTTGAAGGAACTATAGAACAAGAATGGGCCGTCGCGCCCATTTTTTATGAGTGAAATTTACGAGGTTTCAATGAAGCCGCAGGAGCGTTTGGCGGGTTTGATAGAGCCGGTCGTGAGCGGTTTGGGGTATGAGCTGGTCAGTATAGAGTTCGACTCCCACCGGCGGGTGCTGAGAGTTTACATCGATAACGATGCGGGGATTACCCTCGACGATTGTACGCGGGTCAGTTATCAACTGAGCGGCGTACTCGATGTAGAAGACCCGATCCCGGGCCGGTATCAGCTTGAGATTTCGTCGCCAGGTCTTGATCGGCCCCTTTCCAAGTTGGAGCACTTTGAGCGATTCAAGGGCAGTCTGGCCCGTTTGCAGCTCATCCGTCCCATCGACGGGCGCCGCAATTTCAAGGCTTACCTGGCGGGAGTGGAAGGCGGCAAGGTCCTCATTGAGGAAGGCGGCGAAACTTTGCAAATTCCGTTTGAATCAATTGAAAAGGCGCGGCTGGCGCCTGAGTTTGGTAGTTAAATCTAAGGACGAAGCGATGGCGAATAAAGAAATCTTGTTGGTGGTGGATGTCGTATCCAATGAGAAAGACATTGATAAAGAAGTCATTTTCGGCGCCATAGAAGACGCGCTTCGCACCGCAACCATCAAGCGCCACGACAATGCGATCGACGTGCGTGTCGCAATAGACCGGAAAACCGGCGGCTACGAGACCTTTCGCCGTTGGCTGGTCTGCGAGTTCAACCCCGACTACGAAGTGGGGGTCGAAAATCCGGATATAGAGATTGCCTTGGACGAGGCGAGAAAAAGTCGGCCTGAAATTCAGGTCGGGGATTATATCGAGCAGCCCATCGAGTCCATCGAGTTCGGACGGATTGCCGCTCAGACTGCGAAGCAGGTTATCGTGCAGAAAGTGCGGGAGGCGGAGCGCCGCAAGGTCGTCGATGCTTATAAGAACCGGGTCGGCGAACTCGTCACGGGTGTCGTCAAGCGCGTAGAGCGGGGCAATGTCTATCTGGATTTGGGCGGTAATGTCGAAGCCTTCATTCCAAGGGACGAGATGATACCCCGCGAGGCGGTTCGTTCCGGCGATCGTGTGCGGGGCTATTTGAAAGCCGTACGTCAGGAGGCTCGCGGTCCCCAGTTGTTCGTCAGCCGAACTGCACCGGAGCTTTTGATTGCATTATTCAAGCTCGAAGTTCCGGAAGTCAGCGAGGGTGTCATCGAAATCAAGGGGGCCGCTCGAGATCCCGGTGTTCGCGCGAAAGTCGCCGTAAAGAGCAATGATCTCCGGCTCGACCCGGTGGGGGCTTGCGTGGGCATGCGCGGCTCCCGGGTCCAGGCGGTATCCAACGAATTGGCCGGCGAACGCATCGATATCATTTTGTGGAACGAGAATGACGCTCAATTCGTCATCAATGCGATGTCCCCGGCCGAAATCGTCTCAATCGTTGTAGATGAAGACAAGCATTCGATGGATATCGCCGTTGCCGATGAAAACCTGTCTCAGGCCATCGGCCGCGGTGGACAGAATGTGCGGCTTGCATCGGAGCTGACCGGATGGACACTCAATGTAATGGGGGCCTCCCAGGCGGAAGCGAAGAACGAGCTGGAGACGAGCAAACTCATGCAGTCATTCATGGAACAGCTGGATGTGGACGAGAGCGTTGCCGAAATCCTGGTTAGAGAAGGATTTTCGACTGTCGAAGAACTGGCTTACGTTCCGGCCAAGGAGCTATTGGAGATCGAGGAATTCGACGAGGATATCGTCGAGGAATTGCGAAATCGAGCACGCGACGCGTTGCTGATAAAGGCGATCGCAAACGAGGAGGAGTTTGAGTCTTCAGAGCCCTCCAAGGAGTTGCTGGAAATGGAAGGGATGGACCGCGAAACGGCTTTTCGTCTTGCTGCGCGGGGCGTTAGAACAATGGAGGATCTGGCCGAACAATCGGTCGACGAATTGCTGGAGATTGAAGGTATGGACGAAGCGAGAGCTGCGCGTTTGATCATGACAGCTCGCTTACCGTGGTTTGCTGAAGGTTAAGAGGATTCGACAGGGCAGGGGCTGAAAGAATGAGCGATGTGACGGTACGGCAACTCGCCGATGTGGTCGGCATTCCGGTAGATCGGCTGCTTACGCAGCTAGGTGATGCTGGTTTGGAAAAAAGCGATGCGGACGATGTTCTCAGTGATACTGAAAAACTTAGGTTTCTCAGTTACTTGCGGCAAAGTCACGGTAGAAATGAGGGAGGAATGGCCGAGCCGAAGCGGGTAACGCTGCAGCGACGGACCGTTAGCGAACTCAAACAGGGCAAGATTCCCGGCAAAGGCGTTAAGACGATCAGCGTGGAGGTTCGCAAGAAGCGAACTTATGTCAAGCGTAGCGAGCTTCCCGAGGTGAGCGAGCGGCGCACCGAAGTTGAAAGAGCACGGCAGGCGCTCGAGGAACAGCAAAGGGAGATCGAAGCTCAGGAAGCTTTGCGTGCTCAACAGGAAGAAGCCCGCCGCAAGGCTTTGGAAGAAGAAGAGCGTAAGAAGCGCGAAGAAGCCGAGAGAGCGGCCGAACAGCAGCGCCTGCTCGAAGAAGCGAAGCGAGCGGAAGAAGAAAGGCAGCGCGAGGAAGCTCGCCGCATTGCCGAAGAGCAGCAGCGTGCCGCCGAAAACGAAGCAAGCATAGAAAAACGTGAGCAGCCTGCGCCTGCGGCAGAAGCGCCGCCGCCCAAAAGACCGGCTGCACCGGCTGCGCGGAAAGAGGTGGAGCTTCCGCGTCATTTGGAGCAGGAAGCCAAACGTCCGAAAAAGAAACCGGCGGCCGAACGTCCAAAAGGGCGAGGCGAAGGTGCCCGTGAGCCCGTCGGCATCGACGATTCGAGAAAAGATAAAAAGAAGAAGCTCAAAGTTACGAGGGGTGCGGTTACACTTCCCGAAGCTAAACATGGGTTCGAGAAACCAACTGCCCCGATGGTGCGCGAGGTTGCCATTCCCGAGTCCATCACGGTATCGGATCTTGCCCAGCGGATGTCCATCAAGGCGACCGAAGTCATCAAGACCTTGATGGGCATGGGGGTTATGGCCACCATTAATCAGGTGCTCGATCAGGATACCGCGACCTTGGTCGTCGAAGAGCTGGGGCATAAGGCGATTCTTCAGGTCGAGAACGCTTTGGAAGCAGAAATCATGGCGACCATGTCGGTAGCCGCAGAGGTCGAACAGTTGCCGCGCGCCCCGGTGGTCACCATCATGGGACATGTCGACCACGGCAAGACCTCCTTGCTCGACTACATCCGTAAGAGCCGGGTCGCGGCCAGTGAAGCCGGCGGCATTACTCAGCACATCGGTGCGTATCAGGTCAAAACCGACCATGGCGCCGTGACCTTCCTGGATACGCCTGGCCATGCCGCGTTTACCGCGATGCGCGCGCGCGGAGCCAAGGTTACCGACATCGTGGTACTGGTGGTGGCTGCCGACGATGGCGTCATGCCGCAAACCCGCGAAGCCGTGGAGCATTCCCGCGCCGCCAACGTTCCTTTGGTGGTGGCGGTCAACAAGGTCGATAAGCCGGAAGCAGACCCCGATCGGGTAAAACAAGAACTCACCGGTCTCAATGTGGTTCCGGAAGAATGGGGCGGCGAAACCCAGTTCGTGAATGTCTCCGCGAAGACCGGCCAGGGCATCGACGCGTTGCTGGACGCCATACTCATACAAGCCGAGATTCTAGAGCTCAAGGCGCCATCCGATATACCGGCCAGCGGAGTGGTATTGGAGTCGAAGCTCGAGAAGGGACGCGGGCCCGTGGCGGACATTCTGGTACAACGGGGCCAGCTCAAGAAAGGCGATTTTATCTTGTGCGGCGTGGAATTCGGCAGGGTAAGGGCGATGTTCAACGAAAACGGCAAGGCGGTGAAAGAAGCTGGACCTTCGATGCCGGTTGAGGTATTAGGGTTATCGGCCGCACCAAACGCCGGCGATGAATTCATCGTCGTCGCGGACGAGCGCAAAGCACGTGAAATTGCCTTGCACCGTGAAGAAAAGCAGCGTGTCAGCAAATTGGCAGCGCAGCAGGCCACCAAGCTCGAGGACGTCTTCTCGCGCATGGAAAGCGGAGAAAGCGTGGACCTGAACCTCATCATCAAGGCCGACGTGCAAGGTAGCCTTGAGGCTTTGAGAGCCTCACTGACGGATCTTTCGACCGATAAGGTCAAGGTTAAGGTCATTGCCGGCGGTGTCGGCGGCATCAACGAATCCGATGCCAATCTGGCTCTGGCGTCGAACGCCATCATCATCGGGTTCAACGTCCGGGCCGATGCAGGCGCGCGCAAGATCATCGAGGAGCGGGCCATCGATTTGCACTATTACAGTGTGATTTACGAGGCGATCGACGAGATCAAGAAATCGATCAGCGGAATGCTGGAGCCTGAGTTCAAGGAGCAGATCGTCGGCGTCGCGGAGGTTCGAGATGTCTTCCGTCATCCGAAATTCGGCGCCATCGCCGGGTGCATGGTGGTGGATGGGCACGTAAAGCGCAATCTGCCGATCCGCGTATTACGGGACAATGTGGTTATTTTCGAAGGCCAGCTCGATTCTCTGCGCCGCTTCAAGGAAGACGTGGGTGAAGTGAAAGCCGGCATGGAATGCGGTATGGGCATAAAGAACTATAACGATGTCAAGGTCGGCGACCAGATCGAAGTTTTTGAAAAAGTGCAAGTTCAACGCTAGACGATTCGGAATCGAGGCGGTCTAAGATAGTATGCCTAGAGAGTTCAAGCGAAGTGACCGGGTTGCCTCGCAGCTGCAGAGAGAACTGGCGGATCTAATCCGGACGGAAGTGAAAGAACCTCGCCTTGGGATGATCACGGTGAGCGATGCCGTAGTCAGCCGAGATCTTGCAGTAGCCAAAGTTTACGTGACTTTTTTGGGTGCCAAGGAACCGGCCGAAAAATGCGTGGCGCTATTATCGACCATGATTCCCATGCTTCGTCGTGAATTGGGCAAGCGTGTTCGCATGCGTACCATGCCCGAGATCCATTTCGTTTATGACGATTCGATCGAACGCGGCTTGCGCATGAATGCGCTTCTGGACCGGTTGCATGAAGAGCCGAAAAACGGCGAATAGGTAGAGACTCGTGAGCCGCCGCAACGATCTACGCTCCATCGATGGTGTCCTGCTGTTGGACAAAGCCACAGGCATGACCTCGAATGCGGCGCTGCAAAAGGTCAAACGGGTTTTGAAGGCACGCAAGGCCGGCCATACCGGTAGCCTTGATCCGTTGGCCAGCGGGCTGCTTCCGATCTGCTTGGGCGAAGCGACGAAGTTGTCCGGATTTGCCTTGAATACGGACAAGCGCTATCGGGTGAAGGTCAGGCTAGGGGTGACAACGCTCACCGGCGATTGCGAAGGCGAGACTGTCGAAACCAGGACCGTGCCGCCATTGAGCGAGGATGTTCTCGAGCGGGTTCTGGCCGGTTTTCGTGGCGAGATTTTTCAGGTTCCGCCCATGTTCTCGGCGCTCAAGCATCAGGGGCGGCGTCTTTATGATTTGGCTCGCCAAGGCATCGAGGTAGAACGTGAGCCTCGGCGGATAGTCATCTACGAATTGAAGCTGCTGGATTTCGATTCGTCCAGCCTGGAACTGGATGTCGAGTGTTCGAAGGGTACCTATATTCGATCCTTGGCCGAGGATATCGGCAAAGCGTTGGATTGTGGCGGCCATGTCGAGCAATTGAGACGCACCTGGGTCGGTAATCTGTCAATCGCCGAGGCTCACACGCTTGAGAGTTTAGAGTCCCTGGACGAAGGCGAACTGCTGCAACGGCTCCTGCCCATGGATCGCATCATATCGGCCATGCCTGCGGTTCAACTGAGTGACGAACTGGGTTTTTACGTACGGAAAGGTCAAGCCGTTCGGGTTTCCGGATCCCCCCACGATGGGTGGGTCAGGTTGTACGTGAAACAATCCGTATTTCTCGGCGTGGGCGAAATTCTAAGCGACGGACGCGTGGCACCGCGGCGTCTCGTCAAAGTGGGTCAGGACAATGTTCGGGAGTTGTCCTGTTAAGAGAGCTCTCGGGTGGCATATCGGTTGGTGCCGGCTGGCTTTTCAATTGAAACGCATCCGGAGCTAAAGTTACAATTCCGAGTTCATTAAATCAAACAGTTATTCAGGAGAAAAAAATGGCCTTTGAGACGACAGACAAGAGCGCTGTTATGCAGGAATATCAGCGTGCGGCAAACGATACCGGTTCTCCGGAAGTCCAGGTGGCGCTGCTCACCGCCAGGATCAACCACCTTACCCCTCACTTCGTCAAGCACAAGAAAGATCACCATTCCCGTCGCGGTCTATTGCGCTTGGTCAATCGGCGTCGCAAATTGCTGGACTATCTCAAGAGCAAAGACTCCAACCGTTATCGCACTTTGATCGAACGGTTGGGCCTGCGTAAATAGTTGTTCACCCGGCGAAAGGTATTATCGTGAATCCGATTCGGAAACAGTTCAAATACGGCGAATATCTCGTTACCTTCGAGACCGGCGAAATCGCGCGCCAGACGGATGCTGCAGTTCTGGTGGACATGGCCGGAACCGTGGTGCTGGTGACCGTGGTCGGCGAGAAAGAAGCGTCTCCCGAGACTGATTTTTTTCCTCTGACCGTCAACTATCAGGAAAAAGCCTACGCGGCGGGCCGCATTCCCGGCGGCTTTTTTAAGCGAGAGGGGCGGCCGAGCGAGAAGGAGACCCTCACCGCACGCCTGATCGACCGGCCAATTCGCCCTCTTTTTCCGGAAGGATTCACCAACGACGTTCAGGTTGTCGCGACGGTTCTCTCTTTGAATCCCGAGGTCGACCCGGATATTCCGTCGATGTTGGGGGCGTCCGCGGCTCTCGCGCTTTCGGGCATGCCTTTTCAGGGACCGATCGGTGCAGCGCGTGTCGGTTACATCGATGGGCAATTCGTGCTCAATCCTTCCGGTTCCATGCTTAACCATTCAAAGCTGGATTTGGTTGTTGCCGGCACCGAAAAAGCGGTTTTGATGGTCGAGTCCGAAGCCGATATGCTCTCGGAAGAAATCATGCTCGGAGCCGTGTTGTTCGGCCATGAGCATATGCAAGCGGCAATCAAGGCGATCCACGAACTGGCCGAGACGGTTGGCGCCACGTCTTGGAACTGGGAACCGCCTGCCGTCAATACAGCCCTCAATCAGGCGGTGAAGGATCTGGCGTCGGAGCGGATTGCAGACGCCTATCAAACTGCCGATAAGCAAGTCCGGCAGCAGAAACTCAGAGAGATTCGCAAAGGCACGGTAGACGCTTTGACCGCTGACGGGAATTATGCCGAAAGTGCGGTTCGAGGCGCTCTGGAAAAGCTGGAATCGGATGTGGTCCGCTGGCGGATTCTGGATGAATCCAGGCGCATCGACGGTCGGGATCTGAAGACTATACGTCCGATCACGATACGTACCGGCGTTCTGCCGAGAACACATGGTTCCGCTCTTTTCACCCGCGGCGAGACTCAGGCTCTGGTGGTCGCCACGCTGGGGACCGGGCGCGACGCACAATTAATCGATGCGATAGAGGGGGAATATAAGGAATCCTTCATGTTGCATTACAATTTTCCTCCCTTCTGCGTGGGAGAGATCGGTCCCATCGGCGCACCGAAACGCCGCGAAATAGGGCATGGCAGACTGGCGAAGCGCGGTGTCCAGGCCATCATGCCGAAGCCGGAAGATTTTCCGTATGTTATCCGCGTCGTATCCGAGATTACCGAATCCAACGGCTCCAGTTCCATGGCGTCGGTTTGCGGAACCAGTCTGGCGCTGATGGACGCAGGCGTTCCGACCAAGGCCCCGGTGGCCGGGATAGCCATGGGCCTGATCAAAGAAGGCGACCGGTTCGCGGTGCTTTCGGACATCATGGGAGATGAAGATCACCTCGGCGATATGGATTTCAAGGTTGCCGGCTCCAGCAATGGCGTAACCGCTTTGCAGATGGATATCAAGATCGACGGGATCACGCCTGAAATCATGCGGCAGGCGCTCGAGCAGGCGAAAGAAGGACGCTTGCATATCCTGGAGAGAATGGCCGAAGCTTTGCCGGCTCCCCGGAAGGAAATGTCCGATTTCGCACCTCGCATCATGAGTTTCACCATCGATCCGAGCAAGATTCGCGATGTGATCGGCAAAGGCGGAGCGACCATTCGCGCGATCACCGAAGAAACGGGTGCCAGCATCGACATCAGCGATGACGGCGTCGTGAAAGTGGCGTCGGTGGACAAGGAAGCCGGCATGGAGGCACGTCGCCGTATCGAAGCGATAACGGCAGAAGTCGAGGTCGGCAAAGTTTACGAAGGCCGTGTCGCAAGGCTGATGGATTTCGGCGCGTTCGTAACGATTCTGCCGGGCAAGGATGGGCTGGTCCATATTTCGCAGATTTCGGACGAGCATGTCGAAAAAGTCAGCGATAAGCTATCCGAAGGCGATGTCGTCAAGGTCAAGGTCCTTGAAATCGATCGTCAGGGCAGGGTTCGTCTCAGCATGAAGGCCGTCGATTAAACCGACGGTCCTACGCGGCGGAGTTCCGGCTCCGCTGACGTGCTTTTTCCAGCGCTATTCACGTTTTATCCGACCGGCGTTTTGTACGGTCGGCCCGCCTCCTCCCGGACCAGTTTCGGCAGCAAATAACCGGGTAGCGACTTCCGTAGGGTTCGGTAAATCTTCAGCGCCTCTTCTGTCGACAGGTCGAAGTGGCTGGTTCCCCGGGCCTTGTCCAACAGATGCAGGTAATACGGCAGCACTCCGTTTTCGAAAAGCGCTTCACTGAGCCCGACGAGGACGTCGGTATCGTCGTTGACGTCCTTGAGCAACACCGTTTGGTTGAGCAATGACATGCCGGATTTCCGAAGCGTCCGCAGCGCAACACTTACCTCATGATTGAACTCGTTCGGGTGGTTGGCGTGAATCACGATCACGCTATTCAGGTGGGTGGCGGTCAGCGCTGCGATAAGCTCGGTCGTGATGCGGCAGGGAAGAACGATGGGTAGCCGGGTGTGTATTCGGAGCCGCCTGATGTGTGGTATCTCCCCAATTTTTCTGATCATCTGTCCCAAGCGTTCGTCACTCAGCACCAGTGGATCGCCGCCGCTGAATATCACTTCATTAAGGGTTCGGTCACGGCGAATGACATCGAGAGCATTCTGCTCCTGCTGTTTGCCGATTGCGTTCCCGTCATACGGAAAATTGCGTCTGAAGCAATAGCGACAGTGAATGGCGCAGGCGCCTGTCGTGATGAGCAGGATCCGCCCTTGGTATTTCTGCAGCACTCCGGGGGCGGCGGCAGCCTTTAAGTCTCCTACCGGATCGTTTGCAAAGTTCGGATGCTCGATGAGTTCACGAACGTCGGGCAATACCTGGAGCAAGAGCGGGTCGTGCGGATTGCCCTTGGCCATGCGCTGTGCATAACTCTGCGTTACGCGAAACGAAAAACGATCCGTGGCCTGCCGGAATTCCGGTCTATGGATTTCATCCAATTCCAGGAAGGCCAGAAGGTCGGCGGGCTTGGTAAAAGAGTCGGCCAACGCCATCTGCCAGGACGTTTTCATAGAGATAAGTTTTCCTGGGACAAAGCGCTACATTATAATGCGCGGTATTTTTTGAGTTAACTGAAGCGAACGAGGAGAGAATGGCAACATTCAGCACCAATGAATTCAAGGGCGGTTTAAAAGTGATGCTCGACGGAGATCCCTGCTCGATCATCGAAAACGAATTCGTGAAGCCGGGAAAGGGCCAGGCGTTTAACCGGGTAAAACTGCGCAACCTCAAGACCGGCCGTGTAATCGAGCGCACTTTCAAGTCCGGAGAAACATTGGAGGCCGCGGACGTTGTCGACACGGAAATGCAGTATCTGTACAACGACGGCGAGCAGTGGCACTTTATGGTTCCGGAGAGTTTCGAACAATATGCCGCTGACAGCAATGTAGTGGGTGATGCGAAGAAGTGGCTCAAAGAGCAGGACATATGTATCGTCACCTTATACAACGGTACTCCCATTTCGGTCACGCCGCCTAATTTCGTGGAGCTGACGATTGTCGAAACCGATCCCGGCGTACGCGGCGACACGTCCGGAGGCGGCGGGAAGCCTGCGACTCTGGATACCGGAGCCGTGGTCAGAGTGCCGCTGTTCGTACAGACCGGCGAAGTGATCAAAGTAGACACCCGTACCGGCGAATACGTTTCGCGGGTCAAATAGCATCTTTTTTATTTCCGGCGGCGGACCGGACGTGTCCGCCGATCTCTGTCGACGTTCGTTGTGACGATGCCGGAATGGCGCCCTAGTTGTTCCATGGCCGCGCTGCAAAAGCGAGCGGTCATGCTCGCAAGCATTCGGCGTTTCTTTGCAGCCAGACACGTTCTGGAGGTCGAGACGCCACTGCTGTGCCGAGCCGGCGTTACCGACCCTAATCTCCATCCTTTCAAGACCGTTCTCCGTAAGCCCGGTGCGGCCGCGGGCGACCCGCTTTATCTGCAAACCTCTCCGGAGTTCGCGATGAAGCGCTTATTGGCGGCGGGTAGCGGCTCGATCTACCAGATCTGCAAGGCTTTCCGGAACGAAGAGTCCGGCCGGCATCATAATCCCGAGTTTACGCTGCTCGAGTGGTACAGAGTGGGTTTCGATTTGGATCGGCTGATCGATGAAATCGATGCCTTGTTGCGGGAAATCTGCCGAGACGATCTGATTCTGGAAGCCTCCGAGCGGCTGAGTTACCGTGAACTATTTCGGGAGCACGTCGGCGCCGATCCACTCTCGGGCTCATTCGAGGAACTCGCCGAATGCTCCGGGACTCGGGGGCTTCCCGAGGCCGAAGCGCTCTGCGGCGAAGATCGTTCGTTCTGGCTCGATTTGCTGTTCAGCCATCTGGTCCAACCCCGTCTCGGACGAGGGAGAATCGCATTCGTGCGAGATTTCCCCGCTTTCCTTCCCTCCTTAGCGCGAAAAAAGTCAGATGATCCTCGCGTGGTCGAACGCGTGGAGATCTTTCTCGAAGGATTGGAATTGGGCAACGGGTTTCACGAGTTAACCGACGCCGTCGAGCAGGAAGAGCGTTTCGATCGGGATCTCGCCGTCCGCAAAGCAAACGGTCAGTCCTTGCCGGCGAAAGACGAGCGCATGCTGGCGGCGCTCAAGAACGGTCTGCCGGACTGTTCCGGTATCGCTTTGGGTTTGGATCGTTTGTTGATGATTATGATGCAAGCGGAATCCATCGCCGATGTGCTGACATTTCCGACAGCACGGGCATAGGGTTCTTGCTGTGCGCAGTCGCAAAATGAACCTGGCATTCCCGGCTCTTACCGTCAGTTCGGAGCGAACCGCCGGTTCTGAAAATTCTACAGGGAAGATGAACGGGACAACGCTTGTTCTTTCTCGTATGCGCTCTGGCAGGCAATACAGCGCTCCGTGGTGGGATTGGCTTCCAGCCGCGCCAACGCAATAGGCTGCTCGCAATCGACGCAAATACCGAACTCGCGGCTGCCGATTCGGATGAGCGCGGCTTCTATCTCGCGGATTTCGTGCACGTGCCGATCTATAGTCTGAAGTTCCATGTCGATGACCAGGTTGGCTACCGAAGCTTCTTCGGAGTCGTGGACTTCGCCGGCGACGTCGGTAAAGTGATGGTGGTCGGAGCGAATGACTTCTTCTCGAACCCCTCGGGTCAGTTCCGCCAGACGCGCTTGAAGCCTCCGGCGGAATTTTTCGAGCTGTTCATCAGAGAGATGCTGCGGCATGAGCTTATCCTTTCGTAAGCGGAACGAGGCGGCTTCGTCACGGCGTTCAGGGATTGTCCGGGTCGCAAGAGCCGGCTCTGATCCAGATACCGTAGTCGCAGCGCAGAAGCGTATCGCCGCTACAGATGTAAGTGTCGTGGGCGTATCGTTTGTTGTTGAAGTAACACACGGGTTCTTCGGGCACTTGCTGCTTGAGTACCAAATAGTCATCGTCGAATTCTTCCAGAATCGGCGACGTCTTCAGCTCCGGGTCCGGGGCACCCACTTGGGGTCTGGCGATGCGTTCGGCCACAGCGGCTCCTATATGTCACGTCTTCGATTTGGATAGCACGCGATTATGGGCCGAAAGGTCGGATCAAGAAATACGTGCTATTCCCAGCGTTCGACCATTTTGACGCGTGGTGTAATGCCGCAGAGCAGGGCATAGGGAATGGTCGAGGCGTGCCGAGCGATTTCTTCGATGGGCAGACCCTTGCCCCATAAGGTGACTTCGTCTCCGACTCGGACATCGGGACAATCCGTGAGATCGAGGCTGATCATGTCCATGGAGACTCGTCCGACCAAACACACCCGCTGTCCCCTGACCAGCACCGGCGTACCCGACCGGGCATGGCGCGGATAGCCGTCACCATAGCCGACCGATGCGATTCCGAGACGCGTCGGGCGCGGGCAAATCCAGTCTCCCCCGTAACCTACGGCGTCGCCGGCCTTCAGGTTTTTTATCGAGATGAGCCGGCTGCGGAAGGTCATTACCGGCTGAAGCCCTTCATCCAAACCGGTACGGTCTGAAAAAGGCGACACGCCGTAAAGCGCAATTCCCGGGCGGATCCATTCCACGCGCGCGGCATCCCAGGCCAGGAATCCAGCCGAGTTAGCGATACTGCATTCGGTTCGAATATTGTGAAGCGCGCTTTTGAAACAATCCAGCTGTTTTGCGGTAATCAGATCCTGCAATGCGTCTGCATTGGCCAAGTGGGTCATCATGGGAATGGGCTGGCGCACTGCGGGACACCTTTGCAGCCTCGCATAACAGGAGGTGAACTCCTCCGGCAAGACGCCCAGCCTATGCATACCGGTATCCAGTTTCAGCCAGACCGACAGGAATTCGGCCGAAGATAGGCCCTCTACAATTTCGACGTGGAATGGGGAGTGAATGACGGGTTCCAATCCGAAGCGAATATGAAGCTCCAGTTCTTCTCGATCGATGAAGCCTTGCAACACCGCAATCCGTTGTCTTATGCCGGCCTCCCGGAGGGTAATCCCCTCGCCGAGGCGCGCCACGGCGAAGGCGTCGACTCCGCTCAATGCCTTGGCGATGCGAATCAGCCCGTGCCCGTAAGCGTTGGCTTTGATGACTGCCATGATTTTCGCATTCGGCGCAACGGCGCGGATGCGCGCCAGATTGTGCGGAACTGCCGCGAGATCCAGCTCGGCATAAGCGGATAGCAGCATGCTCAGAAATCCTCACCCGCATATGGATCCGAGATGAAATTCTCGAAGCGCGTGTATTGCCCGAGGAACGTCAGTCGCACGGTGCCGATGGGGCCGTTACGCTGTTTCGCGATGATGATCTCGGCGGTGCCTTTATCGGCTGAATCAGGATGATAGACCTCATCGCGGTAGATGAATACGATCAGGTCGGCATCCTGCTCGATCGAGCCGGATTCGCGGAGATCGGACGGCACCGGCCGTTTATTGGGGCGCTGTTCCAGGTTGCGGTTGAGCTGCGAAAGGGCGATTACCGGAACGTTCAGCTCCTTGGCCAATGCCTTGAGGGAGCGGGAAATTTCCGAGATCTCCGCCACCCGGTTTTCGCCCCCGGAGCACTGCATCAGCTGAAGGTAGTCGAGCACCACCAGTCCCAGCTGCCCGTGTTCGCGTGCCAGGCGGCGGCAGCGGGCGCGCACCTCGGTAGGTGTCAGGGCAGGGGTGTCGTCTATGAACAGCTTGGTTTCCGCCAGAATGTTGATCGCAGAGGTCATGCGCGGCCATTCGTCGTCCTCCAGTTTGCCGGTGCGCACCCTATGCTGATCGATGCGGCCCAGCGACGACATCATGCGCATGGCCAGTTGCTCGCCCGGCATCTCCATGCTGAACACCGCCACCGGAATCTGCTCCTTGATCGCTACGTTTTCGGCGATGTTCATGGCGAAGGTGGTTTTTCCCATGGACGGCCGGCCGGCGATGATGATGAGATCGGAGGCTTGCAGGCCCGAGGTCATATCGTCGAAATCGGTGAAACCGGTACTCGCCCCGGTAATATGTCCTTCCTTGTGGAAGAGCATCTCGATCCGGTCGATGGCGGCAGACAGGAGCGACTTGATCGGCTTGAAGCCAATTCCGCCGCGTCGCCGCTGATCGGCGATCTGAAAAACCTTTTGCTCGGCTGTTTCGAGCAACATGGCCAGATCGCGATTTTCCGGCTGAAAGGCTGAATCTGCGATTTCGGTACCGGCGTGGATCAATTGCCGCAAGACCGATTTTTCGCGGACGATATCGGAATAGGACGAGATGTTGGCCGCGCTGGGCGTCTCCTTGGCCATCATCGCGAGGTACGCGAGACCGCCCGCTTCTTCCAGCGATCCGGTCTTTTCCAGGACCTCCGACAAAGTCACCACGTCGAACGGGCTCTGTTTTTCCGCGAGCTGCTTGATGGCGCGGAATATAAGCTTGTGGTCCTTACGGTAAAAATCCTCTTCTCCGACGCGGTCGGCCACGACATCCCAGGTTTGATTGTCGAGCATGAGACCACCGAGTACGGATTGCTCGGCGTGAATGGAGTAAGGCGGAACGCGAAGCGCGTCCACTGCTCTGTCCGTTAAACGGGCGTGATCAGACATGTTCAGGTATTGCGTATGGCTTGAATGATCCGGGTAGTCGAATAATCGCCCAGAAAATCTAGAATCCTGACTTCTCCTCCGTTGGCCAGAACGTGATCGTGGCCGGCGATGTCGCTGATGTTCTTGTAGTCTCCGCCTTTCACGAGAATATCGGGCAGCAGGCGTCCGATGAGGTCGCGCGGCGTATCGTCCTCGAACGGCACGACCCAGTCTACGCATTCGAGAGCCGCCAGCATGGTCATGCGGTGTTCGAGCGGGTTGACCGGGCGGTCGCTGCCCTTGAGGCGTCTTACCGAGGCATCGCTGTTGACCAGCACGATAAGCCGGTCTCCCAGAGCTCGGGCTTGCTGGAGATACTGGATATGGCCGGGATGCAGGATGTCGAAGCAGCCGTTGGTGACGACGATCTTCTCCCCTTTGCGCCGCGCCGCGCAGAGCAAAGGCAGGAGTTCGTCGAGCCCGATCGCGCCGCGGTGATGGGCGCGCTGACCGTGCAGGGCATCATCCAATTCTTCGAGAGTCACGCTTGCCGTCCCTAGCTTGCCCACGACGAATCCGGCGGCGAGATTGGCGAGACCCGTGGCATCCTCCAGCGATGCGCCCGCCGCCAGAGCTGCGGCGAGCGTCGATATGACGGTGTCGCCGGCTCCGGTTACATCGTAGACCTCTTTGGCATGGGCTGGCAAATGTCTGGGCGACTCCCCGCGTTGCAGCAAAGTCATTCCGTGTTCGCCGCGGGTGATCAGGAGCGCCTTCAATTCCAGCCTTTCCAGCAGGGCAAATCCATTTTCCACGAGTTCCTCATCGTTCCGGGCAGATCCGGCTACGGCCTCGAATTCGCTGCGATTGGGAGTTAGGACGGTGGCTCCGCGATACCGGTCGAAATCGGTGCCCTTCGGGTCCACCAAAACCGTCTTGCCCGCCTCTCGGGCGAGCCCGATCATGTCCTGAACCGAACTGAGCGTCCCCTTGCCGTAGTCCGAGAGCACCACCACATCGGCCTCGTGCAATTTTTCGGCGAAATTTGCGAGAAGATGGGGCGATGCGACCTCATGGAAGTGGTCCTCGAAGTCCAGGCGAATGAGCTGCTGATGCCGGCTCAGAACTCTGAGCTTGGTTATGGTCTGCAGCCCCGAAATCTGCTCCACGACGCAATCGATACCGGCAGTTTGGAGGAGTAGGATAAGGTTTTGTCCGGCTTCATCGCACCCGCAATAACCGATGAGGCTGGTCTGAGCCCCGAAAGTCGCAATGTTATGAGCGACGTTGCCGGCGCCGCCCAGTCTTTCCTCGACGCTGTTCACCAATACTACAGGGACGGGAGCCTCGGGCGAAATGCGGGAAGTGCCGCCGTGCCAGTAACGATCGAGCATCAAATCGCCAGCGACCAGGACACGGGCCAGGCCGAAATTAGGAAGCTGCATGAAATCAAGGAAGCGGAAAAACGGGGCGATAGGATACCACTACCGGCGCGATCTGATCTCCGGAAAAATCGTGTGTGCGTTCAGCCGGTTTGAGCGGGGGCGAGCGAGGATTCGATGTCCTGCCCCAACCGGACCAGTGTCTCGTCGCCTGCCCATTGGCCGGCTATTTGTATCCCAATGGGCAAGCCGCCCAGGAACCCGGTTGGTATACTTAGTAGCGGAACCCCGGCTTGAGTCCAGGGCATTTGCATCACCGAATCGCCGGTGCTGTTCAGTCCATGGGGAGCCGGGCCGGTCGCGGAAGGGGAAATCCAGGCGTCGATATCATGTTGCCGCATCAATCCGGCGAGGCGTTCGCGCTGGCGCTCACGGATTGCCCGTGCGACTTCCAGGTCCGCTGCCGAGACTTTGAATCCTCGCTCTACGAGCTCAACGGTTTCCGGACGGTACAGCGGCTTGTACTTTCGGTACCAGTCTTCGTGTACCCGTGCGGCTTCGGCAGCGACGAGCAGATGATGGTAACGATAGACTTCTTCGAAGTCCGGAAACACGGGCACATCCAGCAGGACATAACCCTTCGCTTGAAGAGCCGAGCAAGTCTTTTGAAACGGAAGTCGAGCGTCGGGAATGACACGGTCGAGGTAAGCTCCGCCGGGGATTCCCAAATTCGGGCGTCTATGGATTCGCGCGGTTTTCCAATCCGGAACCAGCGTCTGTGCGGCCAGTTCGATGCCATCGACGTCGGCGGCGAACCAGCCAATGTGATCGGCACTCGGAGCCAAGGGGATGACACCGTCCGTCGGCAATCTTCCGTAGCTGGGCTTGAATCCGCAAACGCCGCAATAAGCCGCTGGACGATTAATCGATCCGACGGTCTGCGTGCCGAGCGAAAAAACACTGAGACCAGCTGCAACCGCTGCTGCGGAACCGCTGCTCGATCCGCCGGGCGTGTGTTCCGGGTTATGCGGATTGCGGGTCGGACCTGGCGCGATATAGGCGAATTCCGCCGTGACGGTCTTGCCGACAATGAGCGCGCCCGCGGCTTTCAGGTGTTTTACGGTACCGGCTTCCGGGCCGCCGAGTTTCTCCGGCGGCAAAAGACTGCCCGCACGCGTTTCGAATCCGTCGATGTGAAAAATATCCTTGATGCCTATCGGTACGCCGAATAGCGGCGGTCGATGTGCGGGGTCCGGATGTCGCCGCTCCAGATCCTCGGCCTCCCGATAGAGGCGCGTCCAGCGGTCCTGTTCGGGTAGGAAAGCCCGGACCCCCGGCTCGATCTCGGCAAAACGGTTTTCGAGATCACGGAGATAATCCGGCAGAGGCCATTCACCGCTTCGAAATTTGTTTATCAAGGTGGTCGAATTCATGGCGTGGATTGATTTAGCCGGCAAGCATCGTCCAGCCATAGGCCAGTGCGAGCCCGAGGTAGACAATAAAACTCAATCCAAGGAGCCAGGAGCCGGCAGAGGACGGTTTGGCCCAAATCGGCAATTGCGGAGAAAGGCGCCGGTAATTGAGAAGGTACAGAGCAACCGGAAACATGACAGTGCCCCCGAAGCCGATGACGGCGCTGGTGAGGATTAGAGTGCCCGGCGTGTCGAGCAGCATGGTCAAGGATGTGATCAGGGTCAGCAGCGCCAGAAAAATATAATACCAAGTGCGTAGAGCAATCCTCCGGCTTTTCGGAAAAAGCACATGAACGATGTCGGCCTGCATGCGACTGACGGCATCAGCCGTGGCCAGCCATGTATCCGCCAGAAATGCCGAGGCCACCACCAGAAACAACAGTCGTCCGAGTTCGCCCCAGCCCACTTCGAAAAATCTGCTCTGCACCACGGCAAGTTCATAATCCTGGGGGAGCAAGCCCTTGGGAAACAAGAGCGCATAGGCCAGAAGACAGGTCATGAGTGTCGTCAGCAAATTGCCGACGATCCCAATGAGTACATCGGTGCGGAGGAACTGCCGCCATTTCTTCCAGTGGTGCTTGTTCTCCGCCAAATCGATCGGAAGAAAGCCGTCGCTGGTGACGACTTCGGGTTTGCCGGCAATGGCGCCGGTGATCTTGCCCATATGCACCGCCATCCCCACGCCCTTGTCGCGCAACCAATACGAATAGAACAAGATCCAAAAGCCTCCCAGGCCCGCAAATGCGATGGCGGTGAGCAGCTTGGTGGCATCTTGGGTCTCCCAAGGACGGGGCAGGGGAGCCGTGGGACCCAACAGCCCCTGGAGAAAGCCGGGCGCGGCGGTGACGACCTCGGTCTGGAGACAAGCCCAGAGCAGGCCGGCTACGGTCGTGAGGGCCACGATTTTCATGAAGCGTTCAACCAGGACGTATACGACCTTGCTGAATACGATGGCCGTGACGAATACGGCGATCGAGCAATAGCCCCAGAAAAGCGATTGGTTTCGGGCATCCCAGCCGTCCGGAAAATGAGTCAGGGCGGCCAGTGCCGTACCGCCCGCCGAAGCGAAGGCACCGAACCAGAGGAAAGAGACCGACATCAAGATCCAAAGAAGAATGCCGAATAAGCGGTTGAGCCGAATAAACCCATGGAAAATGCTTTCACCGGTCAAAAGGGTATATCGGCCGATTTCGACATTGATCGGGTATTGGAGCAGGCAGGCCGGAATCAGGAGGAAAAGAAAGCTCAGTCCGTATTTGGCAATCAAATAAGGCCACCAGATCAGCTCGCCGCTGCCTTGTGCCAGCGCCATCCACACGATTCCGGGTCCCAGTGCCGCCCACCAGCCGGGAAACGCGGGCAGAGGTTTTCGGGCCAAGTCGGAAAACGCGGAGTCGCGCGTTATCGGGCGGTTCATCGGATTATTATTGTATGGGGTTGGGATAGCGAGTCTAAAACGCGGATTAGCTTAGCGTTTTTGCAGCCACGCGCAATATCTCGAGCAGATCGAAAACCCGGGCCACATAGTGATCCCGGACTCGATAATTCGGATGCGTTCCGCCGCGCCGTTCGTCGCCTACCACGTCGATGAATTGATCGAGGCGGAAGCGGGAAAGAGACCGTAGTACCACGCTCCGATCGTGGATCCGAGCCAGAAATTCGCGACAGCCATGTGCTGAGCGATGGCTGTTGCGCTGGCCATGCCGGTCGAAAACACCCCGGGCAGAGCCTTTTGAAAAGCCGTATAGCTGGTAGCTAGAGAAATCAGGCTACCGGCCAGTTCGGTCACGGCTATGCGAGTTTTCGCGTACTCGGCCAGATTGCATTCCGGTTTCTCACGGAATTCGGGGCAATCCGCTTTGCTCCGGATTTGTACGAGGAATTGCTCGCACAAGGAGAAGTATTTTTCCACGAATTCGGGAACTTTGGCCTTTCGCGCAACCAAATAGGTTTCAATCCCCTGTGTTACAGCGGATTCGATAGTCCCCAGCGTATCGGTTTCCATAAGCATTAAATCGTCATCCGGGATCGGCTGTGCCGGAAAGTTCGAGGCGCTGCAAGAGATGGAGCATCGGCCGGGCGGATTCCTTAAATTGTCTGGCAGCCCGCTCGGTTCTTACTTCATAATAGATATTTTTTTCGCTTTGGTTAGAGACAACTATCCACTAGGTTCGACTATGAAAAGATTGATGATCGTGTTTTTTGCCGTTTTCTTGCTGGCAGGCTGTTCGAGCAAGGAGAAAACCACCCTTAAAGAGGCGCTGCTCGCAAAATTCAAAGACGATTCCGATCTGAAGGATTATAAGCTCGATCCTGAAACCATCGCCGATTGCGTGGTCAGCGAAATCGGCAACGCACTGCCCGGATTCGCGGGCGATCCGCGCCGAGATCAATACTTCGAGGCCTATACGCGTTTCGTAAACGCCAAGTCGCCGGCTGATGCCGAGAAAGCCGTTGCCGACTATCAGCACCTATTCGGTTCTATCAAAGAAGCCCGGCACGCTGCGTTGAGCGTTACCGACCATGTCATGACTTGCATGGGCAAGGGAGTCGCGATGGCCGGAGATGATAAAGCAGAGGGCAATTAATTGAGCGGAACTCACCAGCTAACGCGATCGACGCTGAACATTCCCGTACGGATGCAAGAGTGACCGATTCTCGTCCGGGAAGATTGCTTTTCAGATCGGGAATCCCATTAAAGGTCAAATTCCGCGCCATTTTTTCGGCTGGGTGACGCTATGGTGAAGGTTCCGAAACATACCCAAGCGGTCTGTGGTGAGCGAGATTGTGACATCGGGATTGCCGCATGCCCTGAGAGGGCGTGCGGCAATCGGGTGTTTTACCGGCGACTGAGACGCGAGTGACGGGCGTTGTTCTCCACCTGTCCGAGCGCACCCACTTGTTTAGGATGTTCAAAAGATTTCGCAAAAAATGGCGATGTCATTGCTTGTGCAGTCGGATCAACATTTTCTCTACCGAGATGCAACAGCTAAGCAAATAAACCTACTCCCTTCTCATTCCAATTTAGGCCATTTTACTGTTTTATCCTTTGGCAACTTGTAAATATGGCGCAGGAGCTTTTGCATTTGTTCGGGAGTGAAGGGCGGCGCCTGG
Source organism: Methylocaldum marinum (assembly GCF_003584645.1). Taxonomy (GTDB): domain Bacteria; phylum Pseudomonadota; class Gammaproteobacteria; order Methylococcales; family Methylococcaceae; genus Methylocaldum; species Methylocaldum marinum. The sequence goes on along the minus strand of NZ_AP017928.1, from coordinate 1,406,539 downwards.
GCGAGATGGTGACGAACGCGATCCGCCTTTTCCTGGAGCGTGAAGGTGCAGGGTAGATGATAAAGAGTCTCTTGGCGAACCCAATGGATCAGATACTCGGCGGGGTTGAGAGCGGGCGAGTACGGGGGGTATGCGGAAACTCCACCGTGGTGGCTTTCAAGTCCGGCCAGTGGGCGAGTTCGGCGATCTCCGACAGCAACTCCCTTGCGGCCACTTCCAGGGCGTGCCGATGGGTGCGGGCATTGTCCAGAATCAGGGTGATCCAATGGCACCCTTGCTGTACGTAGCGCAGCACCGTCAGCACCACGACGAAGACGACATCGCCGGTTTTGCCCTGGGAGCGGAATTGAACCCCGGTGAGCCCCCGGTGCAAATCGACGGTCAGAAAACCATTCAGCCGGGTCCGCTGGCGTTCGTCGCTGGGCACCCTGGGCGCGGTATTCCGCTCGGCCCAAGCGTAATGCGTATCCGGAACGGAGCGCAGGGCAAACTCATCCAGCGCCACCCGAGCGCGGTCCGAAGACCTGGCTTCCTCCACCTTTTTTTTCCAGGGCGTCCACGAAGGCCGCCTGTAGCCGCGGTCGAGGCGGCCCATAGTCCCGATGCACCCGCTGGTGGGAAAGCCCGAACTGATCAAACAGTGGGTACAGGCGCCCCAATCCCAGATGAATATTCCACTTGGCGGCGATGAGGGCCTGCGCCCGCCGGGCCGTCCATTGATAGCTGTCCAGGCCATAATCGGCCGGCGTCTTATGCAGCAGGATGTAACGCAAGACTCGCCGTTGCTGGCAGGACAGGGCTTGGGGAACACGTCGCCGCTCCGGGGCCAGCAGCGTCTTAAAGCCCCCATGAAGATACCAATCCAGCCAATGCTCCAGCGTCTTGCGGCGAAGGTGCCGAGTCCGGCACACGTCCGCCAAAGTCTGGCCGTCCCAAACGGCCTTCAAGGCCGTGAGACGACGCCGGGGACGTTGCTCCTTGTGCCGGTAATACTGCTTCTGCCACTCCTCCCGGTCTTGAGGGGCCAACCGTTGGATACGGATTCTTCGGTTCATGACCGCCTCCCTTCCACAAATTGGTCAACTTCTCTCCTCTAAGAATAGCCCTTTTTGGAATGAGAAGGGAGTAAGCTCGCTTTGGAATTGCCTCTGCATTTCCTGAAAGGAGGCATGAGCTTTTTGCTTGGCGACGGCTTTCAAGGGCGAGTTGGACGTGACCGCCTGCCGATAATCCATGAGCGCTGCCGGTAGTTTTTGACCGCCCCGACAAAGCTCTCAACCGCTGCGAGACATGGAGCGAGTGAGCGAGCGAGTCGAGTAGTCCCCGGAAGCCCGAGCGCCGGGTGTGAGACCGAAGGTCGACGCGATAGCGGCGGTCGGAGGTCTCACACAAGGCATCGCGACCGGGCGTCGAGTCATCTGCGAGCGGTGTCCGGACCCCTTGTTGGGTCCGGACCAGACGAGCGGGGACGGCCGGGGCGCCGAAGGCAATAACTCGTCGCCAATTTTTTGCTCCTTTTGGTGACTTGGAGGTCCCAAAAGGTTTCGCAAAAAATGGCGACGCAATCGGCGGTTGGCGTAGACGTTGGTCGACGCACCGATCAGGCCAATATTGTATTCCGTCAGTCTAGCCAGCATTTCGGACAATGCAACGACGTTCTCGCCGCCATAGGCAAGTGACAGGTTGGTCAGTTCACGCGCCACTGGCGCTGGTGCCCCTGGATTCTTCAGCGCAATGATCTTATCTTCACTCATGGCGTATTCGCTCCTCTTGTAGGAAGGGATGACTTCGAAGACCATCCAGAATACGCCGCCTACCTCAATCCCTCATCCACAACTTTCGAGCATAACTCAATACCATCGTCAATGGACTGCAGCTGGTTGAGCTCAGCTCGTCCATCGGTATGCCGCACTCGCCCTGGAAGATGTTCCGGGTCAACGGTTGATTGCAGAGCACGATTTCAGTCATTCGAAGGTCCCTTTTTGAGCGAGAGGTTTGAGGTGTCGCGGTTTGCCAGCAGACACGGAGATGGCCGACCACTTCAAGTCGGAAAAAGCTGACTATTGCGTAAGAAAATGCTTACATACTGGCTGAATCTGTCAGATTAGCGTGGCATAAGTACTCTGGATGTAGGCCGCCGGACCGATCTGAACTTCCCGACGCTTCGACGGGTACACGAATCCGAACGGGGAGAAGCGTGGAGACGTTTCCGGTTCCGCTACACGGACTCGGTCCCGTGCCGGTACGCGCCGCAAGCGAACCAGCCCTCCCCCGGCGAATTGAGATGCCTGCCGGCTCCTCTATACTTGGCCTTTCCGACGATATTGGGCGGAATTGTGCTAGCCGGATAGAAGAGCGGCGGGCGGAGGTTTGAACCCGATCAACCTACTGTTAGTGATGGTCGCCTTGGGTATGATGGCTTTTTCGGTTAACGGAAGAGAGTCCGTCCCGAGCGACTGCCGGGTTTGAAAGAAACTTCATTCGACGGCGGCATACGCGAGTTCGCCTATAAAGTTCGATAGCTACCGGGGGCAACCTTCCAGTTTAAAGATGCTATAGCCCTGCTTCTCGATATCTTTCTGCATTTCGTGTGGAGCATCCGGCTCGCTATGGCAATAGGCGCAATTTTCGGCATTTACCACGGCATCTTCCTCGCCGATTGACCGGAGCCAGTCGCGGGCATATTGCAGAGCTTTGGCAGGGTCATTTTCCGGAAGAACCACATCGAAGTGCATGATTTTGCCGCTCGCGCTTCGTGCATAGGTATCAAATACGTGAATTTGGCTCATCTTTCTGTTTCGTCGGTAATGGCGTTGTACAAACAAGCCCGGATGGTCTGGGGCGCGTTTAACGACAGCATGACACCGGCATCCATACGGCAAGGCAGTGTCCTGTTCACGCAATCCGAGCCCGGCGGGGGCTGCGCAGGCGCAGCGCACGGAAAGATCCCCTCTCTGGATGGGCTGAATCCGAGTTTCCGAGTTGAAAGTGGGGACGAATGTCGGATATTAAGGTTCGGACAAGTCGAGTGTATGTGAATCGTGCATACACATAGGCGATGATTGATCCGGTTATCGACGATATTGTTCATACGAACTGTGGTATCGATAGGTACAGATCTTCGAAAAAGTTGGAGCACGGCCGTTTTCCGCAAAAACTTCGAGGCAACAGGCCGTACTCCACTACAGAGGATCAGTCGGTTCTGGGATGCTCATAAGTATCGTGTCGATACGAACTCTAGCAAGACTTGAAAGGCTTTGTCAATCTAATATTGATGCGATACTATTGAAGCCATGAATACCGAATCGATTTACGATTACTTGGAGCGCATCGCCAACCTCATCCGGACGGATGTCCGAAAGGCGGGCGTTGCGAAGGGATTGCAACCGGTACAGCTAGAGGCGCTGCATTATTTGAGCCGATGCAATCGGTATAGCAATACGCCCGTTGCGGTGGCCGATTACTTGGGACTGACCAAGGGAACGGTATCCCAAACCCTGGGTGTCTTGGAGTCTAGCGGCTTGATTAAGAAGGAAGCCGATCTCAACGACCGTCGGGTTGTTCATTTAGCCTTGACGGAAGAAGGCTCTCACGTCGTTTCCGATGCTATACCGCCCAATATACTGAAATCCGCTGTCGATGGACTTTCCGACAGCTCCCGCAATGAAATTACCGAGACCTTGAATCGGATTCTGAGAGAATTGCAGGCCGCGAACAAGTTGAAGACGTTCGGCTCCTGTAAGACGTGCCGGTACCATTTGATCGAGGAGGACGGGAGGCGCCGTTGCGGATTGACTATGGAGTGGTTGACGCAATCCGACTCGGAAAAAATCTGCCGGGAACACCAGCCGGCGGTTGAGAGTGAAGTCGAAGAGAATCCATAGAGCATTCGCAAGCACAGCCGATACCGGTTTTTATAAGACATTACTTGCGACTGTCGGACAGGTCCCGGCCCCGCGTGTCCATGCAAGGCCGGAACGATGCTTTGAAACAGCGCCTAGCCGGGGCCGGGCACCTGTTTAGCAAATCTTAATAGCGGTGTCCGCCGCCGAAACCGCCGTTACGGCGTCCGCCACCGAATCCGCTACCTGATCTGTCTTCACGGGGTCTGGCCTCGTTGACGGTCAGGCTTCGTCCACCAACTTCCTTGCCGTGAAGGGCGCTGATTGCGGCTCGGGCCTGTTGATCGCTACCCATTTCTACGAAGCCAAAGCCTTTGGAACGGCCCGTTTCGCGATCCATGATCACGTTCGCGGACTGTACGGTGCCATGCGGGGAGAACAGTTGTTCCAGCTCGCTGTTGTCAATGCTGTAGCTCAGGTTGCCGACATACAATTTCGTATTCATCAAAAATTCCTCAATGGGGACATAAACAAAAATACTTAATAAACACAGATCGAGCCCGTGCCCACGGGTGCGCTGGGTCTACTAATAAACACCTTTTTTGCAAAGGATTCTGTAAGTAAATATTCGTGCAGGACACGAAACGGCCCGCACATGGTTACGATCGGGGACCGGAATTAACGCCTTCGGCCGCGGCCGCCCCGCTCGCGGGGCCGCTCCTGATTGACCCGCAGGCTGTTTCCGCGCAAATTGCGGCCGTTCAGTCCGGCAATGGCCGCGCGTGCCTCATGGCCCTCCATTTCGACGAAGCCGAAGCCGCGGCAACGTCCCGAAAAGATGTCCCGAGCCAACTCGCTCGAGCGTACCCGGCCGTATTCCGCGAAAAGTTCATTGAACTCTCGTTCGGTGGTATCGGCCGGCAGATTTCCGGCATAAATTCTCAGCATGGATTGTCTCCTGTGGGCGCAACCAAGATAGGCGGCGTCATGGTTGGATGATCCGAAGGCGCGGAACTTACGCGCCGTGCCTCGGGGTTGAGTGCCGCACCAGCCGGAGCTTCTGAAAACCAGAAGGGCCGGTCATCTGCGGCGTGTAGCCCTCCAATGGCGGACGGGCGGCAAGTTTGCGGGCGGACGATCGCTCTGTGTTCGTGAACAGTTCGCCTGCTCCCCGACTGGCTTGCCAGGCGGTCGATGGGGTTCGTCGAGCACGATGCGGGTTCAGCGTTTAAAGAAAAGACCAAAGCGGTAGCTGCGAAGATCCCGGTCGGCGCGCCAGCGCGCAACTGAAAAGGGGTCGATGGACCTGGAACGGATCGCAACTGCTTCGCTATGTTGACATCATAGCCTCGGTCGGCGGCCTCACGAAATTGCACGTTGGGGTAGCCGAGCGAATGAAAGGACATGCAAAACTTTTTCCTGGCTCCTGCCTGCCACGACATGCGTGGCACCGGTCGAGCACGAGCATGGGTTGCTGTGACCACAGGGTGGACCGGAGGTCACACCGCGTGCGATTTGCGGGAGGAGGCGGGGACTAGCAGGTGCCGTAGGGCAGTGACTGAAAGGAAAATTCCGTATCCTCGTGGCGAAGACCGGTCTTGCGCCGCGACAAACTAAGTGCAGCCTACTCTATTTCTTTCAAAGTTGCTAGCCCGAACTTAGAAAATGTCCTCGAATCTTAAACTTCCGCTCTTCTTATCGAAGCTTTGGGAGTCGAAAACGGGGGGAAAAGCCGCGTCCATGTCCGCGGCTTGGCCATTCGCGCATGAACAATTGAGTTCTTTTGCAGTCCCCCCGGTCCACCGTCCCGCCTAAAACGGCTTGGGTCGCTTGCCCGGGCCTCCGGGTGCAGTGTTGCCGGGATAAATGACTTTGACGTTGGGCGAAGCCATTTTGCTCTCCGACTTTTGCGCCGCGAGACGGTTCTGCGGGGCGCGGGATGCGATCTGCCGGAGCGTACCCGACGGTAACCAGACCTCCGTGCCGGCGGGTAACGCGGCCTTGTCGGACTGGGCCGGTCCGGTCCACGCGGCGTTAAGGGAAATAAGCCGAGATTTGTCGGTATCGTATTGGCGAGCCAGACTGGAAACGAAGGCATTCTCCGCCAGCACGACACGATCCCAATCGAGAGATTTTTCGTATCGAATGCCTTCATGAAAGAAACGCGAAGGTTGGCGGGCGATCTCCCGGGCAGCCAGGAACTCGGCATAGAAGTTACGTGAAGCGAACCCGAATAGCGGATGGTCGTAATCCGAAACGATCCGCATGAAGTCGTACCCGAAAGCTTGCTTGGCACGCATCATGCCCGAAATGCCATGATTGTAAGACGTTATCGCCAGAGGCCAACTGCCCAGCTTACCGTACGCGTGGCTTAGATAACGCGCGGCACCACGAGCCGAAGCGACGGGATCCAGGCGCTCGTCGATCACCGAATTGACGGTCATGAACCGCTCGGCGGCGGCGCGCGTAAACTGCCACACCCCGACCGCGCCGGCCGACGAACGCGCCTGTGTCTGAAACGAAGATTCCACGTGCGGTAAATAAGCCAGATCTTCAGGAAGACCCGCCTCTCGAAAAATGGCTCTGAAGTGGCGATCATATCGGCCGCTGATTTCCAAACCGCGTTTGAAACGTTCCCGCAGGCCGCGTTGAGCACGGAGCCGCCCACTCGCGCCCTGTAGGGCGGACCTGAAACTGCCGTTTCGGCCGAACTTGGAGAGCAATCGCCTATCGTCCGGAGCCAAATTTGCTCCCGCGGCGACTTTCTGCTCAAGATCGCGTAGCCGGTACTGCCAATAGGCCTTGCGCTCTTGTATCAGTTCTTTTTGGATAGGCGTATAGCTCTCCATGATATTGCCGGGGAGCTGAATTACTTGGTAAATCACGTCCATGAAACGATCGTCGTGCAGGATGACTTGAGACCGGCTCCAGACGCCGTAGACATTGCGCCAGAAAGCGACCTGCGTCTCCATGGGCCCCGGTTTCGGAAAGAGATCCGAGCTGGCGGAAATGGAAGACGTACCGGCATACCCGGGCGCGCTGTCGGAAAACCGGGTCACGGGGATCACCGATGCGTACTTGGCAGCACCGGGCGGTGCGGTATTCCGGTGAAGGCTGCCATGGTAAACCGGATAACTTGTTCGAGTCGTGGCGGGCTTGTAACAGCCGGCCGTCAGGAGAACGGACACAGCCACAAGAAGACCGCAGATCAGTCTGTAAGTCATCGACGAGCCCCCCAAGCCGGCTCAGTTCTTCTAGTGTTTTTCGCCGAGAACTCAAGCTGCTGCGTTCGCGGTTCGAATTACGGCGATTTGGACAGGCTTATTGTAGCTCGGGTATGCGAATTCTTGGGAGTTTTCCAGTTGCCGGAGTTTTTCCGGCTAGCGTCTGCGCCCCCCTCCACGCCGTCCCCGCGGCCGTTCTTCACTGACCCGCAAGTGATTACCCCGTATGTTGCGGCCGTTCAGTCCGGCGATCGCCGCACGTGCTTCGTGCCCCTCCATTTCGACGAAGCCGAAGCCGCGACAGCGTCCCGAGAAAATATCGCGGGCCAGTTCGATCGAGCGTACTCGTCCGTATGCTGCGAAAAGCTCCGTAAACTCGTTCTCCGTCATATCCGCTGGAAGATTGCCCGCATAAATTCTCAACATGGTAGTTCTCCTTTTATGCCCACGGACAGCGCACGTATCGAGCCGAAAGAGGCGACGACATGGAGCGACAAAATCGCGCCGTGCAGCGCGTTGCTTCCGGTTGCTTCTCTCGCAACTGCGTTCCGGGCGGCTTCGAGAAAGGGAAGGAAAGAAAGCGACATCCGTGATTCCGAGCGAAGTCTGAACGAGGAGAGAAAGCTTGGGCGGCGGCCGGGAAGGTCCAATCCCCGGACAGAGACCGGTTCGCCGCTCAAGGGACACGCTCGGTTAAGGATATCGCGATGATATCCCTTTGGCCAAGCCGCTTGTTTGGAACCGTTTCCGCGCTCAATGGATGAGGAGGACCGGCCAGCAGGCTTCCGTATTGCATGCCAGCCAACATCGGCGATCTTCGATGAATCTGGCGAAGGGCTTGTGATCCGCGTAGACGACGCCGTCGGATATGAATAAATGTTCGAATGGTCCGAAAGCGTCCGTGGCAGCTCCGAAAGCGTCCTCGAAATGAATGGAGGCAGGGGTTCTTAAGTCGCATCGGGAAAACAGGTCGTCCTGAATTTCCCAGAAATGGTTCTGATAGTGACCGACGATTTCATTTTCCGGACCTTGACGGAGAAGATGGCCGCTGATTCGGAAATATGGAGCTGGACCCAGGATAACGGCATGTTCAGGAATGACAGATTCAAAGCTTATACGAACCATGATCGCGTCGCTCCCTAAATTTTCTGGAATCGCTTCTTCTTCGGGACATTGAAAAGGCGCGCAGGTTCACCGCTCGTTTCGGGTTTCGCCCGTGGACCAGGGGAGTCCGGCGCGTCGTGAATTTCTATGGATTTTTCGGGAGCAGGGAAAAGGTTCTCTGTCCCAACTTCGGACCTTCTTCGGCCAAAGCGGCGAGATCAGCGGCATAGCCCCGCAACTTTTCGTCCAGAGCAGCCCGCTGTTGGGGCGTCGCGGAGATGATCAGTTTTGCGATCAATTCCGCGTTCGATCGACGCAAGTCCCGGATAAAAGACCGCCGCTGCGGGTCTGGCTGTTCGGCCAATTCCGCAAAATAAGTTCTGACCCACGTCGCGGCGACCCGTTCATCCGGCTTTCGTTCCCGGATGTTCGAAAGCAGAACCAGGAAATCGCGCTGCCGTGCTTCGCGTTCGTCCGCCCAGGTGTAATTGCCGTTGTTGCGTACGGCGATTGCTTGCCGGATAAGACTGTTTTGCTCATCGGTGAGCTTTCCGAGCCAGAATTCGGCACGCTTGGTGAATTGTTTGGCCCGGTCCCCGAGATTGTTGTGCGAACCGGTATTCGAATAGCCGAATTTCTTGCGGAACTTCGCATTGTCGTCGCTCAGCTTGCGTCGTACCCAGGCGACTTGGGCAGGCTTGAGGGTAAGAGCAAGCCTCGCGACTTCGGGCGCGGCCCGTTCGCCCAGCGTTTCCAGGTTGTTCCGAATCCTTTGCTGAAACTTCGCAACCTCGGATGGCGTTATAGACCCGTTCACTTTCGTCCGAATGTCCTCGAGTAAAGCCGAATAGGCGTGCAGTTGCGTGGCGCGATGCCAGGCCAGCAGCGCGGCGATTCGGTCCTTGGCCAAGCTCTTCTGTGGTTTTTCGAGATCCAGATACTGATCAAGGCGGTAGATCAGCAAGGTGTCCGCATGGTTATAGCCGAGCCGAACGCTGGCACAGGACATGAGCGCCAGCACCGCGCCCAATACGATCATGAGGCGCCAGCGTTGAAAAAAAATGTCGAAATATATCCGGTTCATCTGCTCACCATGCTCCGGCGGATGGGCCGCGCCTTCCTGTCGTTAAGGAATCGAATGGAAAAGACGGAAACAATGTCATCGCGGATGTTTTGGGGTATGAAACACGAGTCGCTTAGATTTCGACCACGGTTCCGAGTTCGATGACACGATCCGGGGGGATTCTGAAAAAATCCATCGCGCTCTCGGTATTGCGTGCCAGACGAATGAACAGCCGCTCCCGCCAAAGGGCCATGCCGGGACGGGGGGTTGAAATCAACGCTTCTCGGCTGAAGAAAAACGAGCAGCCTGCCAGCTCGATCTCGAGGCCCTGCTCTTTGCACAATGCCAGGGCGCCCGGCACATTAGGTTCTTGGTTGAAGCCGAAATAAATCTTCACGCGATAAAGTTCGTCGCCGAAGCACCTGATTTTTATCCGCTCGGAGCGAGGTACCCAGGGCACGTCCTTGACGATCACTGTCAGCACGATCACCCGCTCGTGGAGAATTTTGTTGATCGCCAGGTTGTTCAAAAGGGATTGTGGAACACCCCGGCGCCCCGATGTGAGATAAACGGCGGTTCCGCAAATGCGTCGCGGCGGATTCGCACGTAAACGCATGAGTAACGTTTCGAACGATATCGCGCGTTCGTTCAAGCGGCTTGCAAGCAGGCTACGGCCTCGTTGCCATGTGGTCATGACGATGAACAGGACAGCGCCTACGGCAAGCGGGATCCATCCGCCTTGGGTGAATTTCAAGCTATTGGCCGTGAGAAAGGCGGAGTCGATGATCAAAAAACTGCCCACGAGCGCTAGGGAAGCTATCCACCCCCATTGCCAGAGTTTTCTTAACACGAAAAATGCCAGCAGGCTCGTGATGACCATGGTGCCGGTCACTGCGATACCGTAAGCGGCGGCCAGGCGATCGGACGCTTCGAACTGTACGACCAGGGCAAAGATCGCGGCCAACAAAATCCAATTGACCGCGGGCATGTAGATTTGCCCCGGATAAAAGAGCGAGGTGTGATAAATACTGACACGAGGCAGGTATCCGAGTTGGACCGCCTGCAACGTCGTCGAGAAAACGCCGGAAATGACCGCCTGGGAGGCGATAACCGTCGTCACCGTAGCCAGAACCAGCATCGGCAGCGCACCCCACTCCGGCGCCAGAAGATAAAAAGGGTTTTGTGCGGCCGCGGGATCACGCAGCAGCAAAGCGCCTTGCCCGAAGTAATTCAGCGACAGAGCCGGAAAAGCGACACCGAACCAGGCCGTGCGTATCGGTCCGACACCGAAATGCCCGATATCCGCGTACAGGGTCTCGGCTCCGGTTACGGCCAAGACCACCGCGCCCAAAACCACCAGGGAATACCATTCCTCTTCGATCAGGAAACGCGCGCCGTACCATGGATTGGCTGCCGCCAGAACCTCGGGAGCGGCGAGAATGCCGAGAAAGCCGAGCAAACCGATGCAGCAGAACCACAGGAGCATGATCGGGCCGAACAGCCATCCGACACGACTGGTGCCCTTGCGTTGGAGAAGAAACAAAAGGGTGAGGATCGTCAGAGCCGTTGGTACGACGAATTCCCCGAGCTTCGGTGCCACGACCGTCAATCCTTCCACGGCACTGGTGACCGTAACCGCCGGCGTGAGAATGCCGTCGCCGTAAAACAGGGCTGCGCCGATGAGTCCGATAAAAACGATTATTCGCCGCCGGCGCGGCGAGTCGATCGCGGTCCGGGATGCAAGAGAGAGCAGAACCATGATGCCGCCCTCTCCCCGGCTGTCCGCCCGCAGCATGATTGTGGCGTATTTAATGCTGACGATCACGATCAGCGACCAGAGGATAAGCGAAAGTACGCCAAGAATATTGGTTTCGCTGGGTGCGATGGCATGAGGCCCACTGAAGGCAACCCGCATGGTATAGAGCGGACTGGTGCCGATGTCGCCGAACACGACGCCCAAGGTGCCCACCAGGGTAACGGTTCTACCGGGTCTCAGGCTTTGTAATGTCGTATGCGCTTGCATTTTTCCGCGATAAGGCGCGCCAAAGGGAATGATGGTGGCATTTCGCGATGGGTAGGTCCTTGTGTTTCATCAATCGCCGCTTGCGTCGGACCTTGGGCTTTTGGACTCCGCCACGACCCTGTTGCTCCCGGAGAAGGCTCTCCCAACTCCCTGCATTTGCGATACCTTCATCGGTATAGCCGTATGCCATTCCCCTTAACCGATGAAAAATGTCCCATACTTAACGAAGCTCTGATAAAGTCCTTCGACAGCTTCAGGACGCGCGGTAAGGTATTGAATTGGTTCACGGCGAATCGGCGGAAGGCCGTGAACCGAATAAATTTGTTCAGAGCTTCCTTGAGCATCAGTCGAGTCGATCGTGGCTGGGGTGTGGGCCGATCGACAAATTTTCAGTGCAGAAATTCGGGGCAATTTGGCAAGATCGGGGGCGGTCCGGCTGGCATGGCTTCAAATCATCCGGCCCTGGACCCAATCGACGCGGGTCGGTTTGAACGAGGTAGCGGATGAATAACAACAATAAGGCGATACACAGCGAGCAAAGGTTTCGGCGAAGCCGCAACTCCTTGCTTGAGCAGCAACGCGCACTGGCCTCGCTGACGCGCAGCGAAATCTTTTCCGCTGAAGACGCCCTGGAAGCGATCCGCCTGCTGACCCGGACGACTGCGACCGAGTTGGATGTAGAGCGCGTCGGCGTATGGCGGTTCACCGAGGATCGCTCCGCAATCGCATGTCTGGATCTCTACGAGCGTTCCCGGCACAACCACAGCTCCGGGATGATGTTGTGGCAGAAGGATTTTCCGAATTATTTCAACGGACTTGAGACCGAAGAAGCCATCGTCGCCAACGATGCCCGCCATCATCCCTTCACCGCGGAATTTTCAGACGTTTATTTGCGTCCTTTCGCGATCAGCTCGATGCTCGATGTTCCGATCCACGTGTTCGGGCGGGTCGAGGGCGTCCTTTGTTGCGAGCACACCGGCGACGGGCTTTGCTGGTCTGCGGAAGAACGGTTTTTCGCTATCGCTGTGGGCAATCTGGTCGCTCTCGTTATCGAGCAGAATGAGCGGAGACGCACCGAGGCATTGCTGCGCAGCCAAAGAGACATGCTCGAACTGATCGCCAACGGAGCTCCCCTCGAGCATACGCTGACCGCTTTGGCCAGAGCGATCGAGCGGCAGGATGACAAACTTCTCTGTTCGGTGCTTCTTTTGGACACAGATGGAATCCACTTGCGGCACGCCGCGGCCCCGAGCATGCCCGAGGAATACGTCCGGCAAATCGACGGAATCGCCATAGGGCCATCCGTCGGCTGCTGCGGTACTGCGGCATTTCATCGGCAGACGGTGATTGCCAGCGATATTCGGACGGATCCCCGGTGGACGCCTTACCGTGATCTCGCCGAGCGGTTCGAGCTTCGGTCCTGTTGGTCGACACCCATTTTCGACGCCAGGCAAAACGTCATGGGCACCTTCGCCGTTTACTATCGCGAACCGCGGTATCCGTCCGACAAACATGCGAGGCTGGTCGAATCCGCGATTCATACCGCGGCGATTGCCATCGAACGCAGCCGGGTGGAAGACCGGATCCAGCGCCTGGCGTTTTTCGATGCCCTGACGGGTCTTCCGAATCGCGCCTTGTTCATGGACCGGGCAGCGCAAGCTTTGGCACTTTCCGCCCGGGACAAAAAGGAGACCGCGCTCCTGTTTCTCGATCTCGATCGCTTCAAGACGGTGAACGATTCCTTGGGCCATCATGTCGGCGACGGTCTTTTGCGGAGCATTGCCGGCCGCTTGCGCGGCTGTCTGCGTGACACCGACACTGTCTCCCGGCTGGGCGGCGATGAATTCGTCGTGCTCCTCCCGGAAACCGGGAGCGAGACGGCTGCCCAGGCCGCCGAGAGAATCCTGGGCGTGGTGGCCCAGCCTTACGTGATCGAGGATTACCGGTTGAGCATTACCCCGAGCATCGGCATCAGCGTATATCCGCATGACGGCAGCGACGTCGAATCCCTGGTCAAACATGCCGATACGGCGATGTATCACGCAAAGGAGAGGGGACGGAATACCTATCAGTTCTTTACCTCGGACATGAATTCCGCCGTATTGGAGCGGCTCACGATCGAAAGCGGTCTGCGCGAAGCACTCGAAAACGGCGCTTTCTTCCTGGAGTATCAGCCTCAGTACGACATCAAGACACATAAGCTGGTGGGCCTCGAAGCCCTGATCCGATGGCAGCATCCGGAATGGGGCCGAGTACCTCCGAGCCGGTTCATTCCCATTGCGGAGGATAGCGGCCTTATCGTTGCGATAGGGGAATGGGTGATCCGCGAGGCTTGCCGCCAGAATGTCTATCTGCAATCACTCGGTTTCGCGAAAGTTCCGGTGGCGGTCAACATCGCCTCGCCTCAGTTCATTCAACGGTTCGAAGACCTGGTCGAGCGGGTGCTTGAGGAATCGGGCATGGAACCGCAATATCTGGAACTCGAATTGACCGAGGGGATCGTCATGCAAGGTGAGGGGGCGATTCAGAAACGCCTTCACAAACTCAAGGATATGGGCGTAAAGCTGGCGATCGACGATTTCGGGACCGGTTATTCGAGCCTCAGTTACCTGAAGCGATTCCCGATCGACAAATTGAAAATCGATCAATCCTTCGTGCGCGACATCATCGACGATCAGGACGATCTCGCGATCACCCGCGCCGTGATCAGCCTCGGCCACAGTCTTAGGCTGAAGGTGATTGCCGAGGGCGTCGAAACCGAGCAGCAATTGGCCTTTTTGCGGGAAGAAGGCTGTGATCAGGCGCAAGGCTTTTACTTCAGTCCGCCGCTCTCGGTCAAGGCGCTGGGCGACTGGTTCTTCCGGGAGTTGAAAAAAGCCTGACCGCGAGGAGCCATCCGATGGTTGCGGCCGGAGCGAGTCGGATGGCGGCTTTCGCCGAGCTGATCGAAACTGCCGCAGTGCCGCCGTTCAGGCTTTGGTGATGATTTGTTCCAGGTGCACGCCTAATGCCCGGGCAACACGACTGAGCTTGTCGATCCGACAGGTCGGCCGTCCACGCTCCAGGAGAGCGAGAAACGCTACCGTTATCTCCGCTCGATCGGCCAATGCCTCTTGTGTCAGGCCGCGGAACTCGCGCCAGACGCGAATCGCGTTTTCTCCGGCCGAAAGCCGTGCCGCCAACTCGGCGGGCAGTCGTTCTCCCCCCGGAGCAGAGCGTTCCTCGGCCGGCAGATCCGAGGCCATGTCCACGGCCAACTCGGCCAGTTCCACGAGCGACAAATAATCGTCGTACGGGATCATCGCCCACTTGGTGTCGTCCTTTTCGATGAATTGCACGTCCATTCCGGGTCTCCTGAACAGCAGTCTCGCTATGATTCGATTGGACGCCTCCTTTGAAGGCAGCGTTCGAAGGCGGGCAGATGGCGATCTCGGGAGGCGGATTGAAGATTTTCCAACACTCGGCGAACGTCGGGTTCCGGGGTGGCCTTAAGCAGGCGTTCATACATTGCCATATTCTCTTTCTCGGCCTCGACCGCGCTCCGGCAAGCCTGCTCCACCGTTTCCGGCGCCCTGACTCGGCCCGGCCAGAGGTCTTCGGGTAAGGGAATGTCATAGCGCTCGAACAGCGAGAGCAGTGCTGCCGCATGCCGATCCTCGGCTTCGACGATGTTCACGAACGGCCGTATCGGACCGAAGTTTTCGATGACTTTTCGGTAGGTGGCGCGCGCTTTGTACTCGTCATCGAGCGCTTCGTTCAATCTATCCTTTAAGTTCGAAGTCACGGATATCTCCAAGAGTGGTTCGGGCGGGGAACACCCGGTAATAGGCGCCCGTAGATCAGGCTACGGGAACGTGTGGGGATCGGTTCCCTCGCACTCGGCTTCGGGATGGTGTTTCTTGATGATGGTCTCAACTTCCTCGACGCGATCGCGCGGCACATCGATCATTAACAGGAATTCGCCCTTTTCCATGGCTTCCTGAAATTGCTCGATCCGCCGGTTGCCGATGCTGCTGCCGACCATGCTCGACATCAAGCCTCCGACTCCCGCGCCTGCCAGGGTAATCGCGAACAATGCTCCGCCTCCCAGGACCAGACCGGTGGGTAAGGAAATCGCAACCAGTCCGGCCAGAAGTCCGGTGGCGCCGCCAAGCGCCATACCCTGTTCCAGGGCAGGGAGAAAATCGGTCTTTTGCAGGAAAGTGGCTTCCGGCAGGTCTTCCAGAGGCGTGCCGCGCTTGGCCAGTACATGGATGTGGCGCTCCTCGACGCGGGCCAGCAGCAGTTCGTCCACGATTTTTTTGGTGATCTCGATAGTCGGTACCAAAAAATAGATGCGTCGCATATTTCGACTCCGTTTCTGAAAATGTTTCTTGGATACATCGCGGTAAGCGAACGACGACTCCAGTTTGAACCTTGCGGTAACGAGTCGCAAGCTTCTGCCGGCTAACAAATTAGACTCGATCTCAAGAAGGACGTTACACATTATGAGCACAAGATTGCACGATCTCGCGGCCGGTGAGAAGGGCCGCATCGTGGGGTTC
Source organism: Methylocaldum marinum (assembly GCF_003584645.1). Taxonomy (GTDB): domain Bacteria; phylum Pseudomonadota; class Gammaproteobacteria; order Methylococcales; family Methylococcaceae; genus Methylocaldum; species Methylocaldum marinum. The sequence goes on along the minus strand of NZ_AP017928.1, from coordinate 1,390,739 downwards.
GAGGGCGGCAACCCGGTATACCGGCAAAAGCTTCTGGCCATGGGATTGACGCCGGACACGGAGTTTACCGTCATCCGCTTCGCCCCCTTGGGCGATCCGATCGAAATTCATGTCCGGGGATTCGACCTCAGCCTGCGCCGGCAAGAAATCGACTGCCTCAAGGTCGAGCGCATTGCGGACGAGGCCACGGCGGCAGTCGAAGCCGAAGAGGCATCGGCCGATTTCACCATCGCCGTGGTCGGAAATCCCAACAGCGGCAAGACGACGATCTTCAACGGTCTGACCGGCGCCCGGCAGCGGGTCGGCAACTGGCCGGGCGTCACCGTGGAGAAGAAGACCGGCCATTTTTCGTTCCGGAACCGCCACATCGACGTCGTGGACCTGCCGGGCCTGTATTCGCTCGATGTCCGGGAGGAATCGGTTTCCCTGGACGAGCAGATCGCCCGGGATTACATCCTGTCGGGGCAAACCGATTTGGTCGTCGACATCGTCGATGCCTCGAACCTGGAACGGAACCTCTATCTCACGGTGCAGCTACTCGAGATGAAGGTGCCGCTTCTGGTGATGCTCAACATGATGGACATCCTCGAGCAGCGGGGCGCCGAACTGGACGCGGCAAGACTGTCGGAACGGCTCGGCACGCTGGCCGTCCCGGTCATAGGCACAAGATCGGAGGCCATCGAGCCGGTCAAACCGATCGTTCTCCGGCTGGCCTCCGAGCAGACCTCCCCACGGGTGACGCTCACCTATCCCGACGTGGTCGAGCAAGCCATCGCCCGTCTCCTGCCCGGCATCGAGAGGATCGCGCCGGACCAGAACGACCGCTGGCTGGCTCTAAAGCTTTTGGAGGGCGATGCCTGGGCTGCCGAACGGACGGACCGCGAAACGCGAAAGCTGGTGCCGCAACAAAGAAAGCTCATCGAAGAGCTCACTGGCGAGGGACCCGATCTCTTGATCGCGGACAGCCGTTATCGCTTCATTCGTACCTTGATCCAGGAAACGCTCACGGAGGCGACTTCGGCCCGAAAGCCGGTCACCGATGCCCTTGACCGCATCGTGCTCAACCGCTGGTTGGGACTGCCGATCTTTCTCGGCGTCATGTACCTGATGTTCTTCTTCGCGATACAGCTCGGCAGGGCGTTCAAGCCTTTTTTCAATCTTTCCGCACAAACCCTGTTCGTCGACGGTTTCGCAGCTATGCTTACCCGTTTGGGAGTCCCGGAGTGGGGAACGGCCCTGCTCGCGGGCGGTCTCGGCAACGGCGTACGCGAGGTCATCGCATTTATCCCGATCATTGCGTTCCTATACATTTTCATATCCCTGCTGGAAGACTCCGGCTACATGACGCGCGCCGCGTTCGTCATGGATCGCTTCATGGGAATTCTGGGTTTGCCGGGTAAATCCTTTATTCCCATGGTGGTGGGTTTCGGCTGCAATGTGCCGGCGGTGATGGCGTGCCGTACGCTGGAACGACCGCGCGACCGGATTCTGACCATACTCATGATACCTTTCCTGTCCTGCGGCGCTCGACTGCCGGTGTATGTGCTCTTTTCCGAGGCATTCTTCCCGCAACAGGCGCATATCGTGATCTTCGGTCTTTATCTCACCGGCATCGCTTTCGCGATTCTGACCGGCCTGATCATGAAAAACACACTGCTTCGGCAAAAGGCCTCGTTTCATATCCTGGAAATGCCCCCGTACCACACACCTCGCGTCACGAACGTTTGGCTGAACACCTGGCAGAGGGTCAAAGCCTTTATCTTTAAAGCCGGCAAGTTTATCGTACCAATGGTCATGCTCATCCAGATACTGAACAGCGTCGGGGCGGACGGGACTTTCCCGAATCGAAACGTCGACCGTTCGGTGCTGAGCGCGGCGGGTCGTACGCTGACCCCGGCGTTCGGACCGATGGGCATCGACGAGGAGAACTGGCCGGCCACCGTGGCCTTGTTCACCGGAGTCCTGCACAAGGTCGTGGTGATCGGGACGCTGGAAGCGATCTACACTCAAGCGGACCGGCCGCGACCGTCGATGGGCGAATTCGATCTGGCGGGCAGGCTTCGAAACGCGGCCGCCACCGTTCCCGCCAATCTGGCCAAGTTACTCGGTATCGACAGCGCCCGGAATAGGGCCGTTCCCAAGACTCTGTTCGTCACCGAGATGAAGGAGCGTTTCGTCGGCCCGCCCGCGGCTCTCGCCTATTTGCTGTTCGTGCTGTTGTATTTCCCCTGCATCGTCACCACCGTTTCCGTTTATCGGGAAGCGGGACGGCGCTGGGCCTTGTTCCTGATGTTCTGGACGACCGGCTTGGCCTATATGACCGCCACAGCGTTCTATCAAGCCGCTACCTATCCGCAGCATCCGGCCTCGTCGGTGTTCTGGCTGAGTGGCTTTTCGGCGTTGTTCGTAATCGTGATTTGGCTGTTCCATCGTTGGGGAGACCGAGAGGCGAGTCCGCATACGCCGGTTTGAGACGCGTTGCCACGCTCGGATTTTGATGGCGAACTTTTCTACATGCAAACCAAGGATTAACGGCGTGAAACGAATCGGCATCAAAGCGAAACTTCTAGTCGGTTTCGTTTTGCTCGAGATCATCGACATCTTTCCATTTCCGATCACCACATTGGTGGCTGTTTATATCGTCTTGAGGAAGCCCCTCTGGTTTAAACGACTGGTTATGGAGCTTTACGAAACGGCCGAGGAACCGAGCAGGAACCGTTGAGTACCAGCAAGTGATTGCCGGCTTCACCCAAGCGGTGAAATTGGTAGAAGGGACGACGGTCGGAATCCATGCGGCGCTTCTACGCCATCCAAGCGGTCAACTGCCGTTTCCAGGTTTAAAGGAGCGATATGTCCGTCAGCGACGAACTGACCGGGATCATTGTCCCGGTCGGTCGTGTCCAAGGAAATGCATTACGCCAATCCAGGAGGAGGCTTCCATGTTCTTCAAGCAGTTCTATCTCGGCTGTCTCGCCCACGCGTCTTACCTTATCGGCGATGAAGAGACGAAAACCGCGGTCGTCGTCGATCCCCAGCGCGATATCGAGCAATATCTGGAGGAGGCGCGCCGGGAAGGTTTCGAGATTCGCCATGTGTTCCTGACCCACTTTCATGCCGATTTCATCGCGGGCCACCTGGAACTCCGGGATCGCGTCGATGCCAAGATCCATTTGGGCGCGCGGGCGGATGCCGAATTCGCGTTCATTCCCCATCCGGACAGCGACGCCGTGGAGTTCGGCCAGGTGCGCCTGAAGGTCCTGGAAACGCCCGGCCATACGCCGGAAGGGATCTCGATCGTGGTTTACGATCTGGCCAAGAGCGCGGAAATTCCCTATGCCGTGCTGACAGGGGATACGCTCTTCATCGGCGATGTGGGGCGTCCGGATCTTTTGGCCTCGTTCGGCGTTTCGGCCGAAGACCTGGCCGCGATGCTTTACGATTCTCTGCACGAAAAGTTGTTGTCCTTGCCGGACGAAACCCTGGTTTATCCGGCGCACGGCGCGGGCTCGATGTGCGGGAAGAGTCTCAGCACCGATCTTTTCTCCACCATGGGGGCGCAGCGCCAGTACAACTATGCTCTCAAGCCCATGAGTAAGGAGGACTTCATCCGCCTGGTCACTGCCGGCCAGCCGGAAGCGCCGAAATATTTTTCCCATGACGCCGTACTCAACCGCAAGGAGCGCGCTACGTTAGAAGAAACTTTGGCGACGGAGTTGAAACCGCTCTCGCTCGAGCGGGTCCTGGAAATGAAACAGGCCGGCGCGCAGCTTTTGGACGTACGCGAGACGGCGGATTTCGCCGGCGCTCATCTGGCGGACAGCATCAACATCGGTCTCGGTGGACCGTATGCCACGTGGGCGGGAACCCTGCTCGAGCGCACCCGTCCCATCGTACTCATCGCCGAACCCGGCCTCGAACAGGAAGCCGCGATGCGCCTCGGCCGAATCGGTTTCGACAATGTCGCGGGATATCTCGAAGGGGGCATGGCGGCGCTGGAGCAGCGTCCGGATCTCATTCGGCGGACAGACCGCATCGCCGCTCCGACCCTGGGCGAAAGACTGGCATCGGCGCAGCCGCCCCTGGTTCTCGATGTGCGCACGGAGAACGAATGGCAGCAGAAACGCATCGGCGACAGCCTTAATATCCCGCTGAACGGGCTGGCGGAGCGCAGCGGCGAACTGCCCCGCGACCGTCCCATCGTGGTCCATTGCGGCACCGGCTACCGCTCGTCCATCGCCACCAGCTTGCTGGAAGGGCAGGGATTCGACAATACGATCGATCTCGTGGGCGGTTTTAACGCGTGGGAGAAATGTTGTCCCAAGGAAATTGCCGGAGGCGCGGGTTAGACCGCTTTGCGGGTTGCCGTCGGGCTTGCCCCAGGCGTAGTCGGCAAGGGATTGCCGACCGTGCTGCCCGTGCCGCTAAACTATGGTGCCCCCTAATCGCGCCGTCTCCCTTGAAGGTCCTGCGGCCTTGTTCCTGGTCCGCCGTCCTCGAAAATTTCGCGCCTGCCGGTTGACTCGTCGTATAGTTCAGGTGAACGACGTCCCGAATCCACCTACAAACCATTTCAGGAGACGGCGCGACGATGCGATACGGCAGAAACTCGATATACCAGCCTTACCTCGTGTTCTTCTGGCTGTTCTGCGCCGCCGGATACACGAATGCCGAGATACCCGACGAGCTGAAAATAGATGTTTATTTCTTTTGGAAAGACGGCTGTCCCCACTGTCAGCGCGAGAAGGAATTCCTCAGGCGGTGGGCGGGAGAGGACGAGAGCATTCGTATACATTATCTGGAAATCAGCCGCGAAACCGGCAATTACGACGTTTTTGCGGGGTTGGTGCGATATTTCGGAATCGAGCGGCCGGGGGTGCCTCTAACCGTGGTCGGGGAGACATTCTTCGATGGATACAACGACGATTCCACGACCGGCGCGGAAATCAGATCCGCTGCCCGAGCCTGTCAGCAGGTCCTCTGCAAAGATCTCGTGTGGCCGCTCCTGACCGGGGAAGCAAAACTACCGGCCCACGACTTGTCGCGGCCGGTCGCGAAAACGCCGGAAGTACTGAAACTGCCGATATTCGGCGAAGTGACCATCGCAAAAGTCTCTCTTCCTTTATTGACCCTGATGCTCGCCGCTGTGGACGGATTCAACCCGTGCGCCATGTGGACCCTGCTGTTCCTGATCAGTCTGCTGGTGGGATTGCGCAACCGGTTTCGGATGTGGGTGCTCGGCAGCGCGTTCATCGTCGCCTCGGCTGCGGTTTACTACTTGTTCATGGCGGCCTGGCTGAATCTGCTGCTTTTCTTCGGCATGCTGCTTTGGATTCGTGCCCTGGTCGGAATGCTCGCCCTGGGCGGCGGCGCTTATTACCTTTACGAATATTTCGCGAATCCCGAAGCCATCTGCAAGGTGACTGCTCCCGAATCCCGGCAGCGAATTTTCCAGCGGCTGCGCTCTCTTGCGAGCGAGCAGCGTTTCCTGCTCGCGCTCTCGGGTATCGTCCTGCTCGCCGTCGCGGTGAATCTGGTGGAACTAATCTGCTCAGCCGGCATCCCGGCCGTCTATACTCAGGTGCTCGCGTTGAGCGAGCTGCCGACATGGCAATACCATGCTTATCTCGGTCTTTATATCCTGGTGTTCATGCTGGACGACCTCTTCGTGTTTTTCGTCGCCATGCAAACTTTGCGGGTAACAGGACTGACCGGCGCTTACGTGCGGCATGCCCATGCCATCGGCGGCGCGGTGCTGATCGTGATCGGGTTGCTGCTACTGTTCAGGCCGGAATGGCTTGCTTTTTCGGTGTAAGCCGATAACCACATGGAGATGGACCTATGCCGGAGAACCGTGAGCACGACCAGCTGAACAAAGCGTTCTTCGAGCGAAACGGTGCAAAAATCACCCCGCGGTATTTCGACCGGATCATCGAGAAGACCAGGGAGATCGAGGACAAGGTCAAGACGATTCCCCCGTTGCATAAAGTCTGGCTGGATATCCTCCTGTGCCTGGAATTGATCCGGGATTACCGATCCGGGACGTACCGTGATATCGCGCCCTGGGCGATCGCCGCCGTGGCTTTCGGCCTCCTGTACCTGGTCAATCCGGTAGAACTGATCCCGGACCTGATCCCGGTGGTCGGCTACCTGGACGATGTGGCCGTCATGGCGCTGATTCTGAAACTCGTGAAGGCTGAACTCGAAAAATACGCGGCCTGGCGAAAGGCCAGAGCCGAGTACGAGGAAGCTCTTTCCAAGCTGTTCGGCGGTGAGTGACCCGGTTGGCTGCCTGTCCGCGCTGGGCGACGGCTGGAACCTATCCGCCCCCGGCGTGTGTGTCGATGGCGGCGCTACGGCCGCTTCCAACTGGTTTGCCGAACGGCCGCATGTTTTGCAGGCCTTTCTGGCCTCGCTGTTTACGTGGGGAATGACTGCACTTGGCGCCGCCCTGGTGTTTTTTGCGAAACGAGTGAACCAAAAGCAGCTCGACGCCATGTTGGGATTTTCGGCGGGCGTGATGTTGGCCGCCAGTTATTGGTCGCTGCTTGCGCCCGCGATCGATCTGTCCGAGGGCTATGGCCGCTTTGCCTGGTTCCCGGCGGCGATGGGATTCGCGCTCGGCGCCTTGGCGCTGAGTCTGTCCGATAGGCTCATGCCTCACTTTCAACTCGGTGCGGCGATGCAGGCGGAAGAGGGCGCCGTCACGACCTGGCGGCGCACCATGTTGCTGGTGCTCGCCATCACCCTGCATAACATTCCCGAGGGGCTGGCCGTGGGCGTGGCCTTCGGCGCCGTGGCCTGCGATCCGGGGACCGCCGGTCCCGGCGCCGCCGTTGCTCTAGCCATCGGCATCGGTTTGCAGAACTTTCCGGAGGGCGCGGCGGTGGCCATGCCCCTGCGCCGTGTCGGCTGGCCGCGGTTCCGCAGCTTCTGGTACGGGCAGCTGTCGGCCGTGGTCGAACCCGTCGCCGCCGTGGTTGGTGCCGCTGCCGTAACGGTGTGCTTTCCCATCATGCCCTATGCGCTCGCCTTCGCCGCCGGAGCCATGATCTATGTGGTTATTGCAGCAGTGATCCCCGAATCGCGGCAGCGGGGCAATACCAATGTCGCCACGCTGGGCGCCATCCTGGGCTTCATCGTTATGTTGATTCTGGACGTGGCCTTGGCCTGAACAGGATTAAGAAGGATCTCGCCCGTCACCGCGTCGATCACGAAATAAGCATTTCCGCCTCTCTTGCCGATGTTGGTCCTGATCTCGAACCGCTTCGAGTCACCGAACCAGCCGACGCGATACACGACCTCCAGAGGTTCCACGAATCGCCAGCCGTTCTCCTCAGCCCGCTTGCGGGCAATCTCAATGGCAGTCTCACGGTTTATCAATAGCTTTCCAGTATCTTGATGTAATTGGCGCGTTCGAAGGCTCCCGGATTCGCCACGTTGGCGCGGCTCATGATGCCGCGCATGGGTTCCAGCGATTGAAACCCGCGCTGCTCCATCCAGTCCCTCAAACCGTCCACCAGCGTGCCGGCATAGTCCGGACCATTGCGCAGCAGGGCGGAGGCGACCATCACCACGTCCGCGCCGGCGAGGAGATACTTGATGATTTCGACGGCGCTTTCCACGCCCCGCGTCGCCGCGAGCGAAGCCTTGATCCGGCCGCGCAGAAGCGCGATCCAGAGCAGGGGCAGGCGAAGCTCCCCGGCGTGACTGAGGGAGAGGGTCGGAGCGACCTCCAGGTTGACGATATCGAGATCGGGCTGATAGAAGCGGTTGAACAGGACCAGGGCATCGGCGCCCTCGGCATCGAACTGCTGGGCGATATGGCCGAAGGCGCTGAAGAAAGGGCTCAGCTTCAGTGCCACCGGGATGGAGACGGCTTGCTTGACCATCCGCAGGATGTCCAGGTAGCGCTGCTCGACCTCGCGCCCGGACACATCCAGGCCCGCTTCGATGCCGTAGATATTGAGCTCCAGGGCTTTGGCGCCGGCCTCCTGCAGTTGCCGGGCGTATTCGATCCAGCCCTCGCCGGTCGCACAGTTGAGGCTGGCGATGACCGGAATGTCCACGGCCTCGGCGGCGCGCTGGACCAGGCTCAGATAGCTGTCCGGGCCGACACGGAAATCGCCCACGTCGGGGAAGTAGCTCAGCGACTCGGCATAACTTTCCGACGGGTGATCCATCAGCTGAACGAACGCCATCCTTTCCTGGCGGATCTGCTCCTCGAACAGCGAGAACAGGACCACCGCCGAGACCCCGCCGTCCTCCAGCCGGCGAATGCCGTCCAGCGTCTCGGAAAGCGGCGAGGCCGAGGCGACCACGGGATGATCGAGCTCCAGTCCCATATAGCGTGTCTTCAGATCCATGCGGGCTCCCCTGTTACGGAAGGTCGACGCTGGCGTCGGGATGAAAGCGGCTGCCGGCGCGGCTGGCCATTTCCTCGTAAATGTCCCATTTTTGATCGACCACCTGCTGCGCCATCCCCATCAGGCGTTCGAAGTTCCGTGGATTGGTATGGCTCAGCATCTTAAAGCGCAGCTCGTTGTAGGCATACTCCTTGAATCGGATGCGCGGACGCGCCGAATCCAGCACGAACGGATTCCGGTCCGACCGGCGCAGCGCCGGGTTGTACCGGATCAAGGGCCAATAGCCGCTGGCGACGGCCAGATCCTGCTGGTGCATGCCGTGTTGCAGATTGTAGCCGTGGGCGATGCAATGGCTGTAGGCGAGGATCAGGGAAGGACCGGGATAGGCTTCCGCCTCGCGGAAGGCGAGCAGGGTCTGCTGCGGGTTCGCCCCCATGGCGACGCGCGCCACATAGACATTGCCGTAGGCGATCGCCTGCAGGGCCAGGTCCTTCTTGGCGACGGTCTTGCCGGCCGCCGCGAATTTGGCCACGGCGCCGAGCGGCGTCGCCTTGGACATCTGCCCGCCGGTGTTGGAATACACCTCGGTGTCCAGCACCAGCGCGTTGACGTCGCGGCCCGAGGCCAGCACATGGTCGAGGCCCCCCGAGCCGATGTCGTAAGCCCAGCCGTCTCCGCCGACGATCCAAATACTGCGCCGCACCAGTTGGTCGACCACCGACAGAAGATCCTTCGCCTTGTCGTCGGTCCGTTTCAGCAGCATGGTCTTGAGCTTGGCAACGCGCTCGCGCTGGGCGCGGATCTGCGACTCGGTGAGCTGCGGCGCGGCCAGGATTTCGTCCACCAATTCGGGATCTAGCGAATCTTTCAGCTCGCGGGCGAGCCGCTGCGCCAGAGCCAAGTGCTGATCGGCGGTAAGGCGAAAGCCGAAGCCGAATTCGGCATTGTCCTCGAACAGCGAGTTCGACCAGGCGGGGCCGTTTCCTTCGGCATTCACGGTCCAGGGCGTGGTCGGAAGATTGCCGCCGTAAATGGAGGAGCAGCCGGTGGCGTTGGCGACGATCAGGCGACCGCCGAAGAGTTGCGACAGCAGCCGAACGTAGGGCGTCTCGCCGCAGCCCGCGCAGGCGCCGGGAAATTCGAACAAGGGTTCGAGAAACTGCGCGCCGCGCACCGACGAGAAATCGACCCGGGCGCGGTCGTTCACCGGAATGGTTTCGAAGAAGCGGATATTCGCCTTCTGCGGTTCCTGTATCGGGTCCTTGGGCCGCATGTTGATGGCCTTGACGCCGCTCCGGGTGAGGCTCTTGGCCGGGCAGACCTCGACGCACAGGCCGCAGCCCGTGCAATCCTCGACATAGACCTGCAAGGTATAGCGGGTTTCGGGAAAACCGTAGGCGGTGACCGGCGCCGACCGAAAGGTTTCGGGTGCGTTCTCGAGCCGGGATTCGTGGTAGAACTTGGCGCGGATGACGCTGTGCGGACAGACGAAGCCGCAGTTGCCGCACTGGATGCAGATATCGGGCTCCCACACGGGCACGGATTGCGCGATGTTGCGCTTCTCCCACCGGGTGGTGCCCGACGGGAAGGTGCCGTCCGCCGGCATCAGGCTCACCGGCAGTTCGTCGCCCCGGTCGGCCATCATCATCGCCGTGACCCGGCGCACGAAATCGGGCGCCTCCTCGGAAACCACCGGCGGGCGCTTGAGGGTGCCGGTCGCCTGGTCCGGGACTTTCACCTCGTGCAGGGCGGAAAGGGTTCGATCGACCGCCTCGTAGTTCTTCCGCACGATCTCCTCGCCCTTCTTGCCGTAGGTCTTCTTGATCGCTTCCTTGATCTTGGCGATCGCCTGATCGCGCGGCAAAACGCCGGACAGGGCGAAGAAGCAGGTCTGCATGATGGTGTTGGTGCGTCCGCCCATGCCGGTTTCCAGGGCGACCCCGGAAGCGTCGATCACATAGAGCTTCAGCGCCTTGTCGATGATCTGCCGCTGAACCTCGTGGGCAGCCGGTCCCATACGTCGTCCGGGCCGTGCGGGCTGTTGGTAAGCGTCCGGCTGTCCGCATAATTCCCACCGATTAGCGCCTGAGTCACAGTATCGCCATATTCCCGAAGAGGAGGAGATGGCGATGACGAAACAAGAACGAGAGATGCATTGGCGGGTCCTGCTGGAGCAACAGGCAGGGAGTGGGTTGTCGGTGCGCGCTTGGTGTGCGCGCGAGGCGGTCAGCTATGCGGCGTTCATCTACTGGCGTCGACGCGTAGCGCAGCCAGCGGTGGTGGCGCCACTGACGTTGATGCGGGTAGATGGCGGTGAGACAGCAGTCGGTGGTCTGTGGTTGTCGGTGGGCGGGGTTCGCATCGAGGTGAAACCGGGGTTCGATGCCGGGTTGTTGAAGCAGGTGGTGGCCGCATTGGTCTCGTGATGCTGGCGACGATTCTGAGTGCGGCGGCGGTGTATGTGGTGGCCGAGCCGGTCGATTTGCGCAAGTCCATCGATGGTTTGGCGCTGGCGGTGGAGAGCAGTCTGGGGCATTCGCCGTTATCGGGTGCGGTGTTCGTGTTTTTCAACCGGGACAAGGTGAAGCTGTTGTGGTGGGATCGTCACGGTTTCTGGCTGGCCTACAAGCGGCTGGAGAAAGGCCGCTTCCGCAAGCCGGTTCAGGGGACGATTTCGCGCTCGGACCTGCTGCTGTTGCTGGAAGGCGTGGACCTGACGGTGGCCCGTTTCCGCGCGGTTCGCGCGGGTCGGGTCGGCTGAGTCGAAAGTGCCTGAAACCCGCATCAGAGCTGGGCTTTCGGGTGGTCCACCGGGTATAATGGCAGCCATGAATGCCGCCGCTCTCGCCGAAGAAAATCGTACTCTAAAGGCCACCCTGGCCCAGCGCGAGGCGCGCATCGAACGGCTGGAATTCGACCTGGCGCAGCTGAAGAAGCTGCTGTTCGGCGCCCGTTCCGAGCGACTGGCGACCCTCCCCGACATCGACCAACTGCCGCTGTGGGATGAGGTGCCCGAGGACGCCCCCGTCGCCAGTCCGGTGGCGTTCAAGACGGTGGTGGTGCAATCGCCCGCCAAGAATCAACCGAAGCGCACCGCACTGCCGGCGCATCTGCCGCGAGAGATCGTGGTATTGCCGTTGTCGGCACAAGACCGGCAGTGTCCTGCCTGCGGTGAGGAACGGCCGGTGATCGGCTACGAAAGCTCCGAACGCTTGGATTACGTCCCGGCGCAACTGAAGGTCGTGGAAACGCGGCGGGAAAAGTGCGCCTGCGCGAAGTGCCAAGGGCAGTTGACCACGGTACCGGCCCCGCCGCAAATCATCGAGCAGGGCATCCCTCTGCCGGGTCTTCTGGCACATCTGCTGATGGCCAAATACGGCTATCACCTGCCGCTGTACCGCATCGAGCAAATCTTTGCCCACCAGGGTGTCCCCATTGCCCGCACCACGTTGTGCGACTGGGTCATCCAGAGCGGCTGGCAGCTGCAGCCCTTGGTCGAGCGGATGCTGGCGTTGCTCAAGCAACAGCCGGTGATCTTCTCGGACGACACCACTGTGGCGGTGCAGGACCGCGGCAAGACGCGGGAAACCCGGTTTTGGGTATACGCCGGCCACTCGCCGCCCATCGTCGTCTATGACCACACCGAAACCCGGGCGGGCAAGCATCCCAAGGCCAAACTGGAAGGCTACAGCGGCTACCTGCAGGCGGACGCCTATGCCGGTTACGACCAGATCTTCGCCGCAGGCAAGGTCCTGGAAGTGGCGTGCTGGGCGCATGCGCGCCGCAAGTTCTTCGAGATTGCCCGACAGACCGAGAACGGCAAGCGCATCAGCGCCCATGAGGCCTTGGAGTACATCGGCCGGCTCTACGCCATCGAACGGGAGGCCAAAGAACAGCAACTCGACGCCGAAGGCACCCGAAAGCTACGGCAGGAACAGGCGCGGCCGATCCTGGCCGAGTTCAAGGCCTGGCTCGAAGACCGGCTGCGCCAGCTGGCGCCCAAGACCCCCACTGCCCAGGCCATCGGCTATGCCCTCAAGAACTGGCCGGCGCTGGAGCGCTATACCGAAGACGGTCGCCTGGAGATCGACAACAACCGGAGCGAACGGGCCATCCGCCCGCTGACCATCGGCCGCAAGAACTGGCTGTTCCTCGGCTCGCCCAAGGGCGGCCAGGTCGCCGCCACCGTCTTCAGCCTGATCCAGACCTGCAAGGAGCTGGGCATCAATCCGGAGGCCTATCTGAAGGATGTCCTCAACCGCCTGCCTTCCACCAAGCAGAAGGACATCGACAGCCTGCTTCCTCACAACTGCAAGCTGCCCGGGGCGTAACAAGCGACCACTTAACCGTTCGCCACTGCGACCACAAGTCCGGGTACCGCCGAACGCTTACGGCTGTTGAGCAGGAGAACCGCGCCATGCTTGGCCTTGGCCAGCACGTCCAGCTTCTCGATGAAGCTGAACTGGTGGCAGCCTATGAAGTTGGCCGACTCGATGAGATAGGGCGATTCGATCGGCTCTGGCCCGAACCGCACGTGAGACGTGGTCCTGGAGCCGGATTTCTTGGAGTCGTAGACGAAATAGCCCTGCGCATGGAGATCGGTGGATTCGCCGATGATCTTGATGCTGTTCTTGTTGGCGCCGACCGTGCCGTCCGCGCCCAGACCGAAGAACACGGCGCGCACCACGCCGTCCGGCTCGATGTCGAAACCGGGATCGACGTCCAGGCTGGTGTGCGAAACGTCGTCGACGATGCCCACGGTGAAGCCGTTCTTGGGTCTTTCCTTCTTCAGCTCGTCCAGCACGGCTTTCGCCATGGCCGGATTGAACTCCTTGGAGGAAAGGCCGTAACGGCCGCCGACGATCTCGGGCCGCTTCCCGGCCGGAAGGAGACCGCTGAACTCCGCTTCCGCCAGCGCCGCGACCACATCGGTGTACAGGGGTTCCCCGAGCGCGCCGGGACTTTTCAGGCGGTCCAGGACGGCGATGGCTTTGGTTGTGGAGGGGAGGGCGGCGAGGAAATGCTCGACGGAAAACGGCAGGCACAGACGCACCTGAACGACGCCCACTTTTTCGCCCTGCCTGGCCAGAAAATTGACGGTCTGGCGCAGGGTGTGCGCGCCGGAGCCCATGATCACGGCCACGCGTTCCGCCTCCGGATCGCCGTGGTATTCGAACAGGCGATACCGGCGGCCGGTCAGTTCTCCGAAGCGGTCCATGGTTTTCCGTACCAGGCTCGGCAAACGCGCGTAATAGGGATTTACGGTCTCGCGTCCCTGGAAATAAACGTCCGGGTTCTGCGCGGTGCCGCGGATAAACGGATTGTCGGGATTCAAGGCCCGCGCCCGGTGCGCGCGGACCGTCTCCTCGTCGATCATGGCCCGGATTTCGTCGTCCGAGAGCAGCACGATCTTGTTGATTTCGTGGGAGGTTCGGAAGCCGTCGAAGAAATGCAGGAAAGGAATCCGGCTGTTCAAGCTCGCAGCCTGGGCGATCAGCGCCATGTCGTGCGCCTCCTGCACCGAGCCCGAGGCGATCTGGGCGAAGCCGGTGCCCCGCACTGCGGCGACATCGGAATGATCGCCGAAGATGGACAAGGCCTGCGCCGCCAGGGAGCGGGCGGCGACATGGAACACCGTCGGGGTGAGTTCGCCGGCGATCTTGTACATGTTCGGGATCATCAGGAGGAGACCCTGCGAAGCGGTGAAGGTCGTGGTCAGCGCCCCGGTCTGAAGGGCGCCGTGCACGGCTCCGGCGGCGCCTCCCTCGCTTTGCATCTCCACCACCACGGGCACCTCGCCGAAGATGTTGGTCTTGCCCTCGGCCACCCACTGGTCGGCCAGTTCCGCCATGGTGGAGGAGGGCGTGATGGGATAGATGGCGCACACTTCGTTGACGCGGTAGGCGACATGGGCCACCGCCTCGTTGCCGTCGAGCGTAATGACTTTCGGTTTCGCCATCGTTATTCCCCTCGGGGTTCCGGAATCATTTCGATCGCATGGCAGGGACACTGCTCGTAGCAGACCGCGCAGCCGGTGCAGAGGTCGTAATCGTAGCGATAGCGCTTGCCGGGTCCCAGCTTGACGATGGCGTCCTCGGGACAGGCGCCGTAGCAGCCGTCGCACACGAAGCAGTTGCCGCAGGAGAAGCAGCGCTTGGCTTCGAACAGAGCCTCGTTCTCGGAGAGCCCCGCGACCACTTCCTCGAAGCCGTAACGCCGTTTCTCCAGTTCGAGTTCGGCTTCCCGCTTCCGTTCGGCTTCGGTGAAGTACCACAGGCGCAGCATATCGGCGCTTACCGGCGGATGCTTGGGCGGCTTGACGTAGCGCGTGCCGCGAAGATAGGCGTCGATACAGCGCGCGGCTTTCTTGCCGTGGCCGACGGCGACGGTCACGGTCCGCTCGCTCGGTACCATGTCGCCGCCCGCGAAGATGCCGGGACTCCCCGTCATCATGTTGTCGTCCACGATCACGACGCCGTCGGGCTTGAACTGGATGCCCGGCACCTCGTGCAGGAAGCGCGTATCGGTTTCCTGGCCCAGCGCCAGGATCAGCGAGTCCGCCTCCAGGGTTTCGAACCGGCCGGTCGGTTCGGGATACCCTTCCGGGTTGATCCTCATCACCTCGACGGTGATATGCGTCTGGTCGATCTCCTTGATGGTGCGCAGCCAGTTGATCTTGACACCTTCCTCGATGGCTTCGTCGGCCTCGAATTCATGGGCCGGCATGTGCGCCCGGTCGCGCCGATAGATGACGAGCGCCTCTTCGGCGCCCAGGCGCCTGGCCGTGCGCGCCGCGTCCATGGCGGTGTTGCCGCCGCCGTAGACGGCCACGCGCCGGCCGAGCTTGGGCGCTTCGCCGGTGGCGGTCTGGCGCAGGAAGGTCACCGCGTCCAGGATCTTGCCGGCGTCACGCGCCGGGATGCCGACGCGCTTGCTCAGATGCGCGCCAACGGCGATGAACACCGCGTCGAACCGGCCGGACTCCTTTTCCGCCAGCACGTCTTCCACCTTGTGATCGAGAACGATCTTGACGCCCATGGCCTCGATCCGCCTGATTTCGCCCATCAGCTCCGCGCGCGGCAGGCGGTAGGCGGGTATGCCGAAGTGCATCATGCCGCCGGCCAGGGGACCCGCTTCGTGGATCTCCACCTGATGGCCCAGCCGGGCCAGGTGATAGGCGCAGGACAGGCCGCTGGGCCCCGCGCCCACGATCAGGACCCGCTTGCCGCTGGCCGGGGCGGGTTCGATCCGCCAGCCTTCGCGCAAGGCGAGGTCGCCGAGGAACCGCTCGGCCGCGTGGATGCTCACCGGGCTGTCGATGGGGCCGCGGTTGCAGTGGGTTTCGCAGGGGTGGTAGCAGACGCGTCCGTGCACCGCCGGCATCGGATTGTCCTCCATCAAGACCCGCCAGGCCTTTTCATAGCGGCCGGCGCGCAGGTCGAACAACCAGGACTGGATGTTCTCGCCGGCCGGGCAGGCGTTATTGCAGGGCGGCAGGAGGTCGACGTAAATCGGACGCCGCGTACGGAAGGGGCCGGTGCTCCGCCCGTGTTGCAAGAGGTCCGCCGGTCGCGTCAGGTCGCTGGATTTGCGATTGCTCATTCTAAAAGTCTCTCCATCCTCGATCGGCGGCCTAGTCGATGGCCAAGCAAAGAGAGTCCGCGATCATGCGCCAAAGCTTCGAAGCAGACGGCGCTGCGATGTGCTCCTGTGTCTCGGGGCAAGCGTTTCAGGGTTCGGACGGTGCCTGCCTGGGCAAAGTTTCATCAACCGTATCCGAACTCGGCTGTCCCGTCCCGCTCGAGCCGGTTCGGTGTACCGGCTTTTCGGCTGCGGGACGAGAAGGGGATCGTTACTCGTCTCGAGAATGCTCATGCCTCCTGGCCCCTGTGCGTCAGAAACCGGCTCACCTGGCTTTGCCATCGACTCAGGCCCGTCATCACTCGGTCCATCAGATCGGCGGCCGTGTTGATGCCGGCATAGAGCCGTGCCGCATTGGCGACGACGAAGACCGAGCTGATATGGTGCAAGAACGCGGCGAGTACGGGATTGAGGAAGCCGAAGGTGGCCAGAGCGAGCCCGACGGTATTGAAGGACATGGCCCAGGCGTAATTCTGTTTGGTGATCTCCGCCATCTTGCGGCTGATGTCGAGGATCGTGAGCAAATCGCCGGCATCGTCGCCGAGAATCACGATATCGGATGAGGCGATCGCCAGGGCCACGTTTTTGTGTCCGCCGATGGCGATGCCCACATCGGCGGCGGCCAGGGCCGGGGCATCGTTCACCCCGTCGCCCACCATCGCTACCTTGCCGGACGACTGAAGTTCCTTCACCAGCGCCGCCTTGTCATCCGGTTTGAAATTGAAATGGTATCCGTCGGCGCCGATCAGATCGGCCACTCGCCTGGCTTCGGACTCCTCGTGATCACCGGTGGCGACGAGTACGCGCTTGACGCCCAGTTCGCGGATCGCTTGCCCCAGGTTGGTCATCTCCGCGCGCATCACGTCCTGAACGACGATGGCGCCTTTGACTTCACGGTTCATGGCGACCCAGATCGCGCGGCCGGAATATTCGAGGTCCGGTATTTCGATTCCGAGCGCCTCCAAGGTTTCGGGACTCCCGATCAGCACTTCGCGGTCTTCCAGTCGCGCCTTGACCCCGCGCCCCGGCAGGTCCTCGGCGTCGCTCACGGGTTTGAATCGCGTGATGTCCTGGTTTCGCGCGAAATTCAAAATGGCCCGCGCCAACGGATGGCTGAAGCGCGTTTCCACCGACGCCGCGATCTCGATCAGCTCGCGCTCATCGGCACCTATCGGTATCACCCGGCTGACCCTGGGTTCGGCCAGGGTGACCGTGCCGGTCTTGTCGAGGATTACGGTGTCGATCTCGTGCATGATGTCCAGGGGTTCTCCGCCCCGGGCGAGGATATTGAGCCGCGCCGAGCGGCCTATGCCGGACGCGAATACGGTCGGCGTCGCGAGCGCCCAGGCGCAGGGACACAATACCGACAGGGCGGTCGCCATCAAATCCAGGCTGCCGGTGGCGAAAAACAGCAGGAACGCATACCCGGTGACGCCCAGGATGAGGTACTGGACGATCTTGTCCGCCCTTTGTTGCAGTGTGGATTTTTTCTGAAGGCTTTTTTCGATTTCGCCGGCGATCAGAGCAAGAAACGAAGCGTCGCCGTTCCTGGTGGCCCGAATCTGCAAGGGCGCGGAAAGATTGAGCGTGCCGGAAGTGACTTCGTCGCCCGGCACCTTGTGGATCGGAAACGGTTCGCCGGTGACGAAGGACTCGTCGATGGACGATTTTCCCTCCGCAATGCTTCCGTCGACCGGGACGGCGGTGCCGCGGGGCACGATCAGCACGTCGCCCTGCTTCACCTCTTCCGCCGGGATTTCGCGGATTTCGCCGCCGGCGAGCACGAGGGCCGTTCGCTTGGCCTGCTTCACCAGACTTTCGATCTTTTCCCGATTTCTGCGGATGATGGTGAAGGAAATGTACAAACCGAGCCCGATGAACCAGGCGACCATCGCGCCGCTGAGCGGCTTCCCGTCGATCAGGGTGACGGTCATCACCAGCACGATCAGCAGCTCCGCGGAAACCTGCCGCAAAATCAGGAGTGATTTTACGAGCCCTTGAACGTAGAGCGCCAGACAGAAGAGATAAAACGGCAGCCCTAGCCAGTAAAAGAACGGCATGCCGTAGAGCGCGTCCATGGCCAGGAAGACGACCGCAACCAGGGCCACGATGAGGCGCAGCAGGAATACGTCTCTCTGAGGGCTGAGGCTCAGGATGCGTCGATCCAGTTGGTGCAACAAAGTTGTCAATTGAGTATCCATAAGAACTTCCGTTCCTTCTTTGATATGGGACACCGCTCGACACGGCTTTGCGCGGATAGGCTCGGGGGACCTTTAAAGGCTCGATTCTGTCTCAAATCTAATCATTGGACAAACGAGTCGGGCAGAAGCACAGCATCCGTTGTCCGATTCCATACCCGTTTCAGAGGAGATAGATCATGGAAAATATCACTCCATCCAAACCACTCGAAATGCCGCGCCTGAACGAGCCGGCCCCCGCTTTCGAGGCGAATACCACCCACGGCGTCAAGAAGCTCGGCGATTACCGCGGCAAATGGCTGGTACTTTTTTCCCATCCGGCCGACTTCACCCCGGTGTGCACCACGGAGTTCATGGCTTTCGCCAAGGCCTATCCGCAGTTCCAGAGTCTGAATTGCGAGTTGCTCGGGCTTTCCATCGACAGCACTTTTTCACATATTGCCTGGATGCGCACGATCAAGGAGAAGTTCGGCGTGGAAATCCCGTTCCCGATCATCGAGGACCTGTCGATGCGGGTGGCCAATACTTACGGCATGATTCAGCCGGGCGCCTCCGACACCTCGGCGGTGCGCTCCACCTTCATCATTGACGACAAGGGTACCCTGCGCGCCATGGTCTACTATCCCATGACCAACGGCCGTTCCATCCCCGAGTTCCTGCGCCTGGTACAGGCGCTGCAGACCTCGGACAAGCAGGGTGTGGCCACGCCGGAAAGCTGGCAACCGGGTGACAAGGTGATCGTGCCGCCGCCGAAGACGGCTCAGGACGCCGAGGCGCGGCTCAAGGAGGGGTACGAGTGCGTCGACTGGTTCTTCTGCAAGAAAGCCGCGTCATAGCCGCAGAGCGTAGGGGTATCGGGAATAAGTGGCTTGGACGGGCTGCTCGACTCCGTGCGCCGACAGGAAGAAGCGAAAATGAAGCGGTGCCGTAGGCCGGCAATTCGTTGCTGACCCCTCGGATCGGCGAGAGCTTTGTCGGCAAAGGATTGCCGACCTACGACCTTCCCGATCCAGACTGCCAAACCGTGGTGAAAATTGGTCTAGGCGCTGCTGATTATGGCCGGGATCGGTGCCATCGCTTTCTTCATGCCCGGCCGCTGATAAAGGGTTTCGAAATTGACCAGTAAGGCAGAAAAAGGTGGCGGTGCCTTCCGAGGCATCAAGCTGCTGCTGTGCGAAAACCCCTTGCCCCCGATCGGGGAGGCTATCGAGGCGGCTCGCGCCGAGCTGCCCTTGAGCAATTACTATACCGAGCCCTACTCCGAACCCTTGCGCCGGCTCATCAGCGAACGGACCGGCGTGCCCGAGCGGCTCATCCACATCAACGCCGGTTCGGAGCTCATCCTGCGCCAGCTGTTCCAGCGCTTGGGGCGGCAGGTACACCTGCTGGCTCCCACCTATGTCCTGTTTCCGGAGATTGCCCAGTCCTACACCGAAACGCGGCTGCGGCCGGAAGCGGATTTCCGCTTCGACCTCAGCGAGTTGGAGATCCCCGCGGGCACCAGTCTCGCCGTGATCGTCAATCCCAACAACCCCAACGGCGGTACCTTCGACATGACGCCGCTGCCCGGCCTGCTCGAGCGATACCGCGACACTTATTTCCTGGTGGACGAGGCCTTCATCGGCATGGCCGGCCAGAGCGTGGCCCACCAGGTGCCGCGATACCCGAACCTGCTGGTCACCCGGACCCTGTCCAAGGCTCACAGCCTGGCGGGTTTTCGGGTGGGCTACGCCATATTGCCGGCAGCTCTGGCCGACGATCTGAACGCCAGCAACGATGCTTATCCACTGGCTCGAGCCAGCCAGGCGGCCGCCATCGCCACGCTGGAAAACGAGGACAAGATTCGGGAGCGCGCCGCCACCCTGCGCGGCTGGGCCCGGGATTTGGCCGGTGAACTCGAGGCACTGGGGGTGAGGACGTTTCCGTCGGAAACCTATTTCTTTCTGGCCGATTTCACCCCCGAGGACGCGGGCGAGATCGCCGAAAGCCTGAGGCAAAAGGACATCCTCATCAAGCCCCTGAACGACCCGCAGCTCGGCCCCGCCTACATGCGGGTGACCACCGCGACGCCCGAGGACAACATGCGCTTCGTCGCTGCGCTGCGGGAGCTGCTATGACGGGCGATCCCAGGGCAGGGCCATTTAGCCTGCATCACCGGCGCTATGAGGATTGGTTCGACCGTCACCGGGCGGCCTACCTCTCCGAGCTGCTCGCCGTGCGTGCGCTGCTGCCTTGGCAGGGGCGAGGGCTGGAGATCGGGGTGGGGACCGGACGCTTCGCCGCGCCTCTGGGCGTCGCCTACGGGATCGACCCGGCGGCGGAAATGCTGGGCTACGCTCGCGCCCGCGGCGTGCACGCCACACGGGCGATCGCCGAGGCACTGCCCTTTGCGGACGAGGTGTTCGACTATGCGCTGATCGTGACCACGATCTGCTTCGTGGAAGATCCTGCGGCCATGCTGCGCGAGGCTGCTCGCGTCCTTAGGCCGGGCGGTGTGCTCGTCATCGGTTTCATCGACCGGAACAGTCCCCTGGGACAGGACTATCTCGCCCACCAGGCGGAGAACGTCTTCTACCGGGAGGCTAGCTTCTATTCCGCCGATGAGGTCAGTGCCCTGCTCATGGATACGGGCTTTCACGACCCGGTCTGGGTGCAAACCTTATCCACACCGCT
The DNA here is from genome assembly GCF_003584645.1 of Methylocaldum marinum. Lineage (GTDB taxonomy): Bacteria > Pseudomonadota > Gammaproteobacteria > Methylococcales > Methylococcaceae > Methylocaldum > Methylocaldum marinum. The sequence continues at coordinate 1,369,864 of NZ_AP017928.1, read as the reverse complement.
TGAGCGGACCCGCGACATCGAGCCGGTCAGCGCCGGTGCCGGCCAGGGCGCCTTTATCACCGTACGGGTCCGCCACTGAGCATCGCTGGGAGAAGAAGATGGCGGAACGGCAAACGCTCGCTTGACCAACGGTCCTGCAATGAATCAAAGCACTCATGCAAGCCTGATATTGGTGCGCCACGGGCTGAGCACCTGGAATTTCGAAAACCGCTTCACCGGATGGACCGACATCGGTCTCATCGAAAAAGGAATCGAGGAGGCCCGCCGCGCCGGTCGGATACTGTGCCAGCAAGGCTATTCCGTGAACATCGCTTATACCTCCATGCTCAAGCGTGCCATCCATACCGCCTGGCTTATTTTGACCGAGATGGATCGGATGTGGGTGCCGCTGGCGTGTAGCTGGCGGCTCAACGAGCGGCATTATGGCGCATTGCAAGGGTTGAAACAAGAAAGAGACGGCTGAGCGACACGGTGAGGAGCAGGTTCATGTGTGGCGGCGCAGCTATTCGGTACGGCCGCCTGCGCTGAGCCACGATGATCCGCGTCATCCGCGTTTTGACCCGCGCTACGCCCACCTCGACCCCCGCGTCCTCCCGGCGAGCGAATCGCTGTTCGATACCCTTGTGCGATGCCTGCCCGCCTGGCAGGACCGCATTGCTCTCGACCTGCGAATGGGACGCCATGTCTTGGTGGCCGCGCACGGCAATAGTCTGCGCGCGCTGGTCAAAATGCTGGACGGCATTTCGGACGAAGAGATTCCTCTGGTGGAAATCCCCACCGGGGTACCCGTGGTCTACAGGTTTGACCAGGACCTCAACGTCGCTTCGAAGATAATGCTCGATTAGCTCGTGATATAAGTACGACCACGTCGCGTCAATCGCGTAGGCCGTACAATTCGCTCGTGCGGCAAAACAGGTTTGGCGGAGGTCGCTAGCGTCTTCGGTTCGGGTGAACCGATTCAAGCATTCGTCGGCAATCCCTTGCCGACAAAGCCGTTGGCCGGGCCGCGTGACGTCGGGAAAGGATTGCCGACCTACGGGGGCACGGTCGTAGGTCGGCAATCCCTTGCCGACAAAGCCGTTGGCCGGGCCGTGTGACGTCGGGAAAGGATTCCCGACCTACAGGGTGGCACGGTTGTAGGTCGGCAATCCCTTGCCGACGCAGACGCTCGACCGACCCGCGACGTCGGGAAAGGATTCCCGACCTACAGGGTGGCACGGTCGTAGGTCGGCAATCCTTTGCCGACGAAGACGCTCGGCCGGAGCATGGCGTCGGGAAGGGCGGCTTCGGCGCTCCAATCGCAAACGGCTTGGCCGGGAGCGCCGGCCACGCCCTTCCCGAAGACGCCGTTTGCGATTGGAAGGGTCATTCGGGCGCTCCCCGGATGACCGTTTGCGATTGGGAAGGAGTCCAGACCTACTCGCAAGTGCCGCACAGTCGGTACGAAAATGCTTCAACTACAGTCCGTAAATGTGTGCGGAATCTCGACAGATTGGCTTGCTTGGCGGGGTCCCCCGGCAGAGTTGCCTATGCCGCAAGACTTTCCTGAATGTGCTTAGTCCACAATGTTATCTAACCGTGAAGGCCACCCGGTCTACCCCGGTATTGCCGGTGCGAGGGTCGTACGCGTAAATCACCGCTTCATAGTCGCCCTTGTCCGCTGCAGGTATCTGCGCCGCGAAATGATTGACTTCGCCGGTGAACGCCAGTGGATATTCGCCCGCCGGCTTGCCGTCCCGTTTCAGCAAGGCCTTGACTTCGTATTTGTCGGCATCCCATAGGCCGCCCTTGCTGATGGGGCAGCCGCACATCATCGTCACCTCCGCTTCCAGCTTGGCCTGGCCTTTCTCCGGCGCAGCGGTTCGGGCGCGCACGATGAAACCGGGTAAATGGATGACGATGCCGTCGCCGGTGATGTGCTTGCCGGGTACGACCCAACTGGTCACGCTCGCTTCCTGCAGGGATTGGCGCTGTCCGTAAGGGCCGAATATCTTGAAACGCAGAAGTCGCGGCTCGGCGAGTTCGAGCCGACCCGAATAGCCTGCCGTGTTGTCGTCGGCGAGCGGTTGACCGCGCTGGAGCGGGGTTTCCATCAGGCGTTTGGTGTCGCCGGTGCCGCCGGTGATCCAGCCTTGATCCAGAATTTCCCCGGTCTCGACGTCCTCGACCACCGCTCGTATCCCACCGACACCGCTCCCGATGAACTTGGAATCGACGCCCTTTACCCGCAGCACGATCCGGGTCTCCTCGGCGGAGACGGAAGTGCCTAGCAGTGCGAGAAGTACGGCGCATTGCACAATAAGAAACCTTTTCATAACTCCCCCATGTTTAGCGGTTCTGCCCGGCATAATACCGGGCCAGTTGCTTGATTTCATCCCGGCCGAGTTGGCGACTGATCGAGCGCATGCGCTGATAAAGATCGTTGGCTCGCGCCCCCGACTGATAGGCCAGAAGAGTTTGTTCCAGATAACTCATTGAGGTAAGCCCCCGGCTTTGCCGGGGGACTCACCGAGGTTTGACCTGTACAACGGTCATCGTGAACCTGAAATCTCGACCAAGAGAAGGAGGTTCACAATGAAAGAGTACCAGAGTCTTTCCCACACCCGGTGGGATTGTAAGTATCATGTGGTGTTCATCCCGAAGCGGCGGAAGAAACAGATTTTTGGTGCGCTCAAGCGGCATCATGGAGAGATATTTCATGAGCTTGCCGGGCACAAGGAATCGAAAATAGTAGAAGGTCACCTGATGGGCGACCACGTTCATATGTGTATCAGCATTCCGCCGAAGTATGCGGTTTCGAACGTGGTGGGCTACATCAAGGGTAAGAGTGCGATCCAAATCGCCCGGCAGTTTGGGGGGCGGCAGAGGAACTTCACCGGGGAGAATTTCTGGGCGAGGGGATATTTTGTGTCCACGGTGGGTTTGGATGAGGCTATGGTTCGGGCGTATATCCGCCATCAGGAACAGGAGGATGAGCGTATTGACCAGATGAAGCTGGGCCTGTAAACAGCCGCCTTGGGCGGCTCATGATTTTACGGCGCCTTCGAGGCGCTCACCCAATAAGCCCCCGGCTTTGCCGGGGGTGATTTAACTCAATTCCAACGATTTCGTAGGTCGGAAATCCTTTTCCGACTTAAAGGGTCGATCAACCGTCTGTGTCGGCAAAGGAGCCGACGAAGAAGGTTTGAGTCGATCTTTCCTGGCTGTAGGCGCCAACGACTTTCGCCAAGCCCTTTTTGCCGTATGAGTCCGATGACAACGCTCTGAGCACATTCCGTAAAAGGATGCGAAACGAGATTAAATTGGCGATACGAAGTGATAGCCCGGATGAAGTGCAACGCAATCCGGGACGAGGGGAGTCAGTGTTTCCCGTATTTCGCCGGGGTTCGTATGAGCAACATCGCCTTCACAACAAACCGACAGCCAGCTTGATGGCGTACCCGACCGCAGCGGCCGTTCCGACGCTCGCGGCCCACAGCAGAAAGAACCAGGCGAGCTTCTGCCGGAGTGGTTTTTCGTCAGCAGGTTTCATCAGTGATAACCCTCGCCGGCCTGCACTTTGCCGCGAAAAATCCAATACGCGTATGCCGTATAGCCGAGAATGAGGGGCAGGAGGATGACCGCGCCGACCAGCATGAAAGCGAGGCTGTTATCAGGGTTGGCGGCTTCTCGATAGGTGATGCCCGGCGGAACCAGATAAGGGAAAAGGCTTCCGGCGAGTCCCATGAAGGCAGTGGCGAACAAGCCGAGAGCCAGAAGGAACGGGGTGACGGTGCGTCTGGCGCGGATGGCGCGGTTGAACGCAAGCGCAAGCAGTGCCGTGGCGAAAGGGATGAGCCACAGCGGCATAATCGCTTCACGTCCGAACCATCGATCTCTGATGGTTTCGTTTACGAACATGGTGCCGAAACTGATGAGAACAATGGCGAGAATCGTCCCCAGGCCAAGCGACTCCTGAAGTTCTCGCATCCGCTCCTGAAGATCGCCGTCGAGCTTGATGACTAGCCAGGACGCGCCGAGCAGTGCATAGCCCGTGACTAGCGCGACGCCGCAGAGGACGCTGAAGGGACTGAGCCAGTCGAACCAGCCGCCGGCGTAGACGCGTTCCTCGATCCGGATACCCTGAACGAGGGCGCCGACCATTACGCCCTGAAAGAAGGCCGTTGCCGTGGAGCCGCCGATGAAAGCCCAATCCCAATATTTCTTGGCGCGCTGCGTCCGGAACCGGAATTCGAAAGCGACGCCCCTCAGAATCAGGGCGAGCAGCATTCCGATCACCGGCGCATACAACGCGGTCAGCACCAACGAGTAGGCGAGGGGAAACGCGGCGAACAGACCGCCGCCGCCGAGGATGAGCCAGGTCTCGTTGCCGTCCCAGACCGGCGCAACGCTGTTCATCATCCGGTCACGTTCCTCCTCGTTGCGTCCCAGGGGAAAAAGAATGCCGACACCGAGATCGAACCCGTCCAGAATGGCATAGGCCAGCAAGGCCACGCCGATCAACACGAACCAGATGGTCGCTAAATCGAACATGATCGATCTCTCCTAATGTGGGTGTGGGCCTTTTTCGAGCGCGGGACCGGGCATGACGCCGGTCGTCCGCAGCGGTCCTTTTTCGGTCGGTTTCTCGAGCCCGATCTCCGGCGCGCGCCTCATGAGCCGTATCAGATAAAACGACCCCGCACCGAAAATTATCGTGTACACCGCGATGAAACCCAGCAGAGAACCGGCAACGCCCGGCGTACCGATCGGCGACACGGCGTTTTCCGTTCGTATGAGGCCGTAAATTGCATAAGGCTGGCGGCCGACCTCGGTCACGAACCATCCGGCCAGTATCGCCACGAAGCCCAGCGGCCCCATCACGACTCCCCAGCGGTGGAACCACGCTTCATCGAATAGTCGCTTTCGGAAAAACTGAACGGTACCGGCGAGTCCGAAAAGAATCATTGCCACGCCGATTCCGACCATTATTCGGAAGGACCAAAAGACGATGGGCACGTTGGGCCAGTCGCTTCTCGGAAAAGCGTTCAGCCCGGTTACTTCAGCATCGAGATCATGCTCGAGGATCAGACTGGCGAGCTTCGGAATTTCGATCCGGTATTTGGTCTCGGCTTCATCGACGTCCGGGATGCCGAACAGAATCAGCGGCGCGCCGGCCCGGCTCTCGAAGTGTCCTTCCATCGCCGCGATCTTGGCCGGCTGGTGCTCCTTGGTGTTGAGACCGTGGAGGTCGCCCACGATTAGTTGAGTGGGCGCGACGATCACCGCCATCAATACGGCCATGCCGAACATGACGCGCGCAGGCTGGCTGGCCTTATCTTTCAGCAGATGCCAGGCACCGGTGGCGCCGACCACGAACGCGGTGGTGAGATAAGCCGCCAGCACCATATGCGTGAAGCGGTAGGGGAAGGACGGATTGAAAATCACGCCCATCCAACTATCGGGTATATAACGGCCGTCCTCGAAGTGAAACGCGGCCGGCGTGTGCATCCAGCTGTTCGCGGACAAGATCCAGAACGCCGAGAGTAGGGTACCGAAAGCGACCAGGAGCGTCGCCGCGAAATGCAGCTTCGGGCCGACGCGATCGAGTCCGAACAGCATGACGCCCAGAAAGCCGGCTTCCAGGAAGAAAGCAGTCAGCACTTCATAGGCGAGCAAAGGGCCCAGGACCGGCCCCGTCTGTTCCGCGAACGGCCCCCAGTTGGTTCCGAACTGGTAGCTCATCACGATGCCGGACACGACGCCCATGGCGAAGGCGACGGCGAAGACGATCAGCCAGTATCTGTAGAGTTGCAGGAAGACGTCGCGCTTGGTCGCCAGCCATAGCCCTTCGAGCACGGCCAGGTAACTCGCCAGCCCGATCGTAAACGCCGGAAAAAAAATATGGAAACTCACGGTAAAGGCGAACTGTATTCGTGCGAGGACGAGGGCATCCATCATGACTCTCCAGTTCAGTTGATGACGAAACCGAGCCTCCCATACGTGATATTGGACTGCTCTGGGTCGAAGTCGTTTAGTTTATAAACGACATTTGAAATTGCGTTTGGTCCGGGAGTGGGCTTTAGGCCACGATCGGGCGATTATGGCGGCCTAAAGCCCGCCCCCACAAGTAAAACTGTGCGGAACCGGTCAAGGGCGTACCGGCGAGCGCGGACAAGCCCGCTCGAATCGAAGCAAGGGCGGGAATCATTGACAAAAGATTCCATGCTCGGCGGATCGTTCAGTGTTGTGAATTCGAGTCGGCGGCGAGGTTGCGACCGGGAGCGTCCGTTTCCGACGAATGAAAAATTTGGATTCGCGTGTCGGCGCGGTGTTGTTTCACGAGACGAAAAATTTTCGGCATCGATCGGCGATCGACTCGCACGCAACCGACGGATCGCTTCTTGCCGATATGCGCCATGGCCCCATGGGAGGCGTCGTGCATGAAGATGCCTTCCACGATTTGAATGGCATGGGTCAGGTACACCGGCCGCTTCTTGAGTCTCGATGCGAAATAGGATTGGCGCCGTACGGCCATGGTCCCCGGAGAATACATGCCATCCGGAGTTCTTGTAACTTTGCCCGGGCGCCCGGTGGAAATGCGAACCGATTCAAGTCCTCGCACGGCCTCACCGTCTACGTGCACGGACAGTCGTTGCCTGCTTTGATCGATTTGGATCAGAACTCTCGCCTCCTGCGCCGCCCCCGGTTCAGGCGTCCGAACTGTGCGCTCCGAAGTTGCCGGTAATAGTCGTGGAACATCGGCGATCAGCGGTTCATACGGTTTTGGACGGAACACTGCCGCTATCTCGGAGTCCGGCCGGAAGGTTGCACGATAGTCGGTGAGGTACGGCAAGCCCATGTCCGGCGGACGGTTGCCCCGGTGATCCATTGGAGGGCCTCCATACCAGGACGTGGGGCTCGGCGACATAGGGTAAAACACCGATGGAAGTACGCACGCCACCATGAGTTTGGCAATGGCAGAATTCGCTTTGTCCATGACTGGCCTTCGGCGTTGTCGGCTCTACTCTTAGGTTGGACAGGCCAACACGCCGCCGTTTCCAGCGTGACCCGGATTTTTCACGCGAGAGCTCGATTCCTTATCAGCGTTATGCTACACGCGCTCGCCGGGGCGGCAGCCTAGGCAGTGAATGCTTGTGCACCGTGAGCAGGCCGCGCTATCGGCTGGTTCCTGCCGGTCTGCCGACTGACCGGTCGCTCACGATTCGCCATCGGTGATCTTTTTGACCCAGCTGACAATCGCCGAATTGACGTCAGTCCATATATCCTCCGCGCTTTTCCCGGACGATTTGGGTGTTTTGAAGGAATGATCACCGCCCTCGATGATATGAAGGGCAGCTCCGGACTGTATTTTCGGGAGTTCGGATTCGAGAATGTTCAGATCGCACAAGGCGTCGCGCGTGCCCTGCACGAACAAGACCGGACAGGAGAGCCCGGACCAATGTGCCACCCGCCGTCTGTCGGCCTGCCTGGCCGGATGCAGCGGGTAGCCGAGAAAGATCAAACCGGAACACGCTTCGCCTTGCGAGACCACATGGGATGCCACGCGGCCGCCCATGCTTTTGCCGGCCAGGTATAAATGCCTGGGTGCCCATTCGGAATCTTCCCGCACGGCGCGGATGACCGCGCGCCAGGTCGTTTCCAGCAAAGGCATGCGATCCGGTGCCTTCCGGCCCGATTCCATGTACGGAAAGTTGAACTTCACACTGAGCAGTCCGGCTTCCGCGAAAGCCCGATGAAAATGACTGATGAACGGGTGATCCATCCCGTTACCGGCACCATGAGCCAGGATGACGGCCGTGTCGCGACTACTCGGGTAACCGTCGGGAAGAGCAAAAACCGAGGATACCCGGGTGTCTTGGGTGATTTGGATCTTGCGGGTTTCTTGCTGCATGAATCGCCTGGAATCTGTTCGGAGATGCGCCTTCTTGACGGATTAGCCTTCGGGGCGGGGTGCTGTCCATGGCGTATCGGAGTCGTTCCAAGGGGATTAAGCCTTCTTTTCGCCGGTGAACCGCCAGCCGCCAGGATCGTACTTGACCACCATGTATCTCTTGATATCCGCCGCATGTTCCTTTATTTGGTTTAGGTCCCTCATGTATGACGGATCTTCCATTCCCTTACGCCAGGTTCTTGTATCGATTGTGCCGATTACGAAATAGTCCTTGCCGATTTGTTCGGGCGTGCGGTCAGGGAACAACGATACCAGCACGTTCTCCAGCTCATCCTTATGCGCGATGATGAACTCGCATTTCGGGCAATACCTGCAGGTCTTGCCCAGGATAAAGAGTCCGTGGTCGACCAAAGTCATCAACAATGGAAACTTTCTCTTATAGGTCGGCCGATCGCACTTGGGGCAGCGGCTGCAGCGCGTATCCGTGTACGGATTGAGTGCAAACAGATAACGGGGCGGCAATTTACCAAAATGTTTCTTCGCCATAGGCCATCCTCCTCTAGATCAATGACCGGCTATTTCAGCTTGCTTGTCGAGGCGCGGTATTCCTGTTGCATACGAGGCAGAATAAATACCGTTAAGTTACTCGAAAGGAATTGGGAGTGTGTCGTCCAGTTCCGCAGCCGGTGCCAAGTCTTGCAAGTTTCCGATCCATCGCAATCGGAACTCCCGGGCAGAAATCTCTTGGCATCAGGCATTATCCGGAACGAAAAAGAACGGACTCCCTTCGTGACCGGCATGCTGGAGGGGGGCGTATTGGGGCGATTGGTCGAAGCCGGCTTTCGAAGCTGAAGATTTGACTTGCCCGGCTACGGCGCGGAATACGTCGTAGTCTTCGAGGATGCCTTTGTTTGCGCGCAAAACGCTCAGGAAGGCGTTGGCGAACACCGAATGGCCGCCGCCGCCCTGGTCGAGCACCGGTTTGACACCGCCGGAGGTCAGGACCGTCCGCGCTTTGCGGGTCGCCATGATCTTCAGCCATTTGGTCCGCTTGCTTTCGTCCATCACGTCCGGGAGTTTGGCTACCGCCGAGCCGGTCATGGCGCCGGAATAGCAGGAATCGGCAACGATCAGGACGTGGCGGGCAGGCATGATGCTGAGGAATTCCGTGATGCTCCGGCTGGATATCCAGTTGGCGGGATTGTCGACTTCCGCATCGGTTGGCAGCCAGTAGGCGAGCTTGGTATTCGGATCGATTTCGCCGTGTCCCGCGTAGTAGATCAGGAGGTTGTCTTCCGCAGTCAGCTTCTTGTGGATCTCGTTCAGCGCCGTCATGATCTGATGGCGGCTGGCGTTGATCAGGAGCCTGGTGTTGAAACCGTAACGCTCCCGGAGTAAGACATCCAGGCTTTTCGCATCGCTGGCCGGGGTCTGTAGGGCAGGATAGGCGCTATAGCTATTGTTGCCGATGATGAGCGCATAGAACTTGCCGAAATTGATGTCGGTGCGCCGCTCGGCGGGTTTGCCGGCAATGCTTGCGGGTGCAGCCGCTTCGGAAGGCTTGACGGATTCGCCAATGAGGGCGACATCCAGGCGGGTCACCTTGTTTTTCTTGTCGGTCGCGGTGATCTTGACCGTACCGGACGGTTCGCTCGGATTTATCGGATAACGGAAGATCCCGAAGGTATCGGGTGTCAGGGCCTTGTCGTTCACGATTAAGGACTGGAGTTCTTTGGGCGCATCGATTTTCCCCACGAGTTCCTTGGAATCCGGTCCGATCTGGATCATCCGCGCGCCGCGGGTCAGGGTAACGGGCGGATCGATGATTTCCACTCGCGGGCCCGCTTGGGCGAGCAGTTCCGGCGTGGACTGCTGCTGAGCCTTGAAGGTCAGTTGCTCCACCTTTTCCCTGAGCGCGGCGATTTCCCTGGCCTGATTCTGAAGCTCGGATTTTCGGCTTTCGATCTGCGCGCGAGAGACTGCGCCGGCCGGTTTGTCCCTCTGCGTCAGCCACGCGGTCAGTTCGGCCGATCTTTTCTGATAATCTTCCATTTTTGCTTGAAGCGCATTTTCCGCGTCGTCGAGTCGCCGCTGCATGGAAGCGGCCGGGCCTCGCCGGGTTCCGGCAGGCTGAGCCGGCTTCACGGCAGTCGCCTGGTTTTGAGCCGCCGCCAATTCCTGCTTGAGCTTCTTGCGCTCGCGGCCGAAGGCAGCGGTCATCTCGCCGACCTTTGCCTGCTGGGTCTTGAGCAGAGCCGTTTTTTTCCGGAGATCTTCTTCGAGTTCCCGGATTTTCGGATCGTCCCCGGTGGACGAGGCCGCTTTTTGCTTGGCGAGTTTTTTCCTGAGACTATCGATTTCGTCCTGAGATTTACGCAAAGTTTCCTGCTGCTCCTGCAATTGCCGGCGGGTCGCCAGAAGTTCCGTGCGGAGTTCCCGGGCCTCGAGACGGCTGCGCTCGGCGGCCTGGCGTAACGATTCCAGTTCCTGTCGTCGCGCCTCGTCAGCCTGAAGCGCCGGGGCAAAATTCACATCGCTGCCTTCGAGACCCGAGGCTTTTTGATACCAGCGGCCGGCGGCGGCGGGATCTTTCACGACGCCCAAGCCTTTTTCATAGAGTTGTCCGAGATTGATCTGCGCCTGGGCGTTTCCCTTGTCGGCCGCTTTCCGGTACCACTCGGCGGCTGCCCGATAGTCCGGATCCCGCCCGAGACCTTTTTCGTAGATTTGCCCGACGTAGAGCTGGGCCGTAGGGTCGCCTTCCTCGGCTTTCGGCAGCCAGACCTTCAAGGCCGAGGAATAGTTCGCGCGGTCGTAGGCGACATATTCTCCGCCACGAACCTCGCAGTCGGCAGCTGTGGTTCGTATTGGGCGACGGGCACTCAGATAGGTCATTTGCGAACCGAGTTTTCGCACCTGGCCCGGAAGGAGGCAGTCGACGACGAACAGTTTATTCGCGTCCTCGATATAGCCTTCGACGGCACGGGCGGCTTCTTCCCGGTCGACAGGTCGAGTGGCGCAGCCGATCAGCAGGGTCGCGGAAACGGCGAGGGCCAGGGATGTCTTACGCAGCGGCTTCATTGGGACGGTTTCTCCGGGAATCGGTGGCGGAACGGATCAGGAATCAGGCATTCAGAGTTTTGGAGCACTTGCGGACTTAAATCGGATGCCGTCGGTTTGTCGCAAGACGTCGGTCCAGATTTCTTGCCAGCAACAGCGGTGGTCGAAGTTCGGAACTACAACAACCCGTGCATGGGGCCGCTGTTTGGCGATCGGTTCGAAAACCGAGGACGGAATGGTCCGGTCGTTTTCGCCGAGATAATGGAGTTCGAGTACGCCATCGCGCCTGGTTCGGACCGGATTCAGCGAACCCAGGAGCGGGCTGTATCCGTGATAGCCGGTCCAGACATCGATGTCGAGATTTGCGGCCAAGGTTACGATGGCGGATGTTTCCGGGAAATGGGGCGCCAAAAGAATGGCCAGTGCGCCGCCGCCGCTATGGCCGAAAAGAACCAGCCGCTCGACCGCGTGCTTCGGTAGAAAACTGCGCAGCGCCGCGGCCAGACTGTCCACCACCTCCGGGCCATATCGCCGGTGGGTCCACAGTGCCGGCGAGCATCCGCGATCGGCCGCATGACCGTAATAGCAAGGGCGGCCGAGATAAAGGGCCGGCCCGTCGTCCAAGTTCATCAGCCTCAGCATCACCGGATCGCGAGGCGTTGGGTCGTCGGAAATCGTCCGGTGGGAAATCCAAGGTGTCCCGTCGCCTTCGAGATAGACATGCAGCGTCGTGGAGGTGTCTTTCTTGCCGGGCTTGAAGAACGCCGCGAGCTCAAACCCGTTTCCCTCCAGCCTGAGTGACTCGAATCCGAAACGGGCCGCCGCCTCGTCGATCCGCTGAGTGGGCGTTGCACAGCTTGCCAGGAGAAGGGTCGACAACAGCAAAGTCCGGACTACAGCAGCCGGCCGCGCTCTTATGTCCGCGACTAAATTAATCGTCATCGTCACGGACGGGTTCGGGGGTTCCCAAGTCGAGCCGGCTGCTGGTGATGCGGAGCTTGACCACGCTGGTCGTGTTCTGTGGTATCGGCGTCGAGGCTCGCCACTGGACGGTATCGAGATTCCGGTAAGCGGCGAATACTCCGACGGCGGTCGTGCCGGGCTTCGCGTCGACGGAAAGCTCGCGTCTTTCGCCGGGACGCAGGATGAATTCCTCCTTGCCCGCCAGGTCGGCGCCGAGAACACTTTTTTCATCCTGAAAGAGCTGGAAGAAATCGGCGCCGTTGAAAGCGGCCAGTTCCCTGAGTTGATACACGCGCACCATCAGCGGCGACGGACGGCCTTCGCCGTCTCGATTGATGTCACGGAGCGTTTCGATCCGGAGCTGTACGACGGTGGGAGGTGCCGGCTTCGGTTCATCCGATGCACATCCCGCGAGGAGTAGAAAGCCCATAACGACGGGGAGAATGATGGTAACGCGCATTACAAAAGCTCTGCCTGATTTCGCAAATGTGGTTAATTACCGAGTCATGTAGGAAAACATGCCGTTGGATTAAGTCCGCATGCCTGGCGGACCAGCGTGGCCGGTTTAACCCATCGGCATTCCCTAGTCTTGCACCGGTTCTGAGCTTAGCTTTCGATGGCGCTATCGGCAAGTCGCGAGCATGTGTATCGGAGCTGTGATTTGCCTGTTTCGCGTTCGCGTGTAAGCTATCGTTGACTGATGGAATGGATGAATGAACCGTTCAGGGACGACAGGGTGGGCTGAGACCCCTGATCGCTTCAGATATGTCCGGTTATTCCGGGGGCCTCAGTTTTTCGCCGTTGCGATTGACTATTCTTAATGCCTGACTATCTGGGGCTCAACCGAAGCATGCATCATGGCACTAATCCTCAAAGTTCTCAGCTATAAAGGCGATCCCGTCCCGGACGAACCGTCCTGCACCTTCGATCAGGATGGCGGGTCGGTAGGACGCTCGCCCGACAACCGTTTCGTTCTGCCGGATCCCGAGAGGTTCATATCCCGCAAGCACGGCTTGATCGCATTTCGGGACGGCGTCTACTGTTTTACCGACTCGAGCACGGCCGGGACCTACCTGGTCAATAAGGATCTTCTCCTTCAGCATGACACGGCACCGCTCTCGAACGGCGACATTTTGAAAATCGGCGAGTATGAAATCGCCGTCGTCGAAGTGCCGGTTCCGCCGCTTCAGCCCGAGGAGCCGCCAATGGATTTCGATCTCTTCGGAAATCCGCCGGAGTCTCCTGCCTGGCCTGAGGTGCCGCTCTGGGATCTGGCGTCCGACACCCCGCCGCCTGACTCGGTGATACCGCAACCGGTGGGCCCCAGTTTCCTCGATCAACCGGACGTTTCGCCATTTCACCAGAGTTTTGTTCCGCCCGAGATTACCGATAAGCCGGAAGACCCGGCACTCCCCGATTTCGACTTGGGTGCCCTGCTGCACGATTTGGACGCGGGCGAAGCCGCAGGCGGTCGGAAAGCGGTCGGCTCGCAGAGCTGGGAATTGCCGGACGATTTTTTTCAAGGTCTGGATCTGAGCGAGCTCGGCTCGGACCGGCCCGGTCTCGCCGATGCGCAGGACCCGATACCTGACAGCAATCCGCCTGACCAGCCCGAGGACAAACCGGGTTCTCCGTGGGTCGAAAACACGCTTGACGACGAACCGGGGCCGCTGGTGGACGGGGTGATCTCGAATCGCGACACCGTTCCCGCCGCCTCCCCCGAGTTGGATCCCGCTCCGTCTTCCCGGGATTTGGGTAGCCCGGCGCTATCGCCCGTAGTTCCCGAAACGGTTTCGGCCGAGTCGCAGGAGGTCCCGCCAACGCCGGCGGAGAGCGTGCCGGCACGTGAGCTGTTTGCGGCGTTCCTCGCCGGTGCCGGACTCGTTTCCGCGAAGGGGGGAATGAAGGATGAAGACATGGTGGCAATCATGAATTCGGTGGGCATCCTGCTCCGCAATTTCGTCGAGGGCATGATGACCGTCATGCGCGCACGTGCCGAGATGAAAAGCCAATTTCGCGTTTCGGTCACCACCATGCGTCCGATCGACAATAACCCGTTAAAATTTACTCCGAACGTCGATGACGCTCTCCGAATCATGCTGGCGCGCAACCATCCCGGATTCCTGGATCCGATCGAGGCGGTGCGGGAGGGATTCGGCGACCTCATGCATCATCAAATGGCCATGACAGCCGGGATTCAGGCGTCTCTCGCCGCGGCGCTGAAGCGCCTGGATCCGCAAGGTTTCGAAAAGCTGTACGAGGATGCCATCGTCTTTCAGAGAAAGGCGAAATGCTGGGAGGCTTACGCGAAGGCGTATCCCACGCTGGTCGGCGAGATTATGGAGAACTTTTTCGGAGAGGAATTCGGGGAAGTTTACGAACGGCAGATGCGCATACTGCAATCGAGCCAAAATCGATAAAAAACGAAAACAGGAATCGATATGTCCGAATACAGCAGGGTGGTGTGGTCGGAGGGAATGTTTCTCCGTCCCCAGCATTTCCAACAGCACGATCGCTATCTGGAATCGCTGGTCGACGGACGGTGCCGCGGTTTGCGGCCGTTCGACTGGGGGTTTTACACGCTAAAGCTCGATCCGCGCCAATTGTCGGTCGGCAAGCTGGCGCTGGCGGAGGCGCGCGGTATCTTTCCCGACGGCACACCGTTCAACTTGCCCGACGACGACGAACTGCCCTTGCCCCTGGATGCGCCCGAAGACATCAAGGACAACGTTGTATACCTCTCGCTTCCGGTACGGCGGCCGGATTCGGCCGCAATCGACAGCGAGGCGTTCGAGGACAGTCTGGCCCGGTTCAGGCTCGCCGAGCGTGAAGTGCGAGACCACAACAGCGGTGCCGACGGACGTTTTCCGGTACAGATCGGCAAAATGTGCACGTGCCTGATGCTGGAGCGGCAGGAACGATCCGGCTATGTCTGCCTGGGCGTTGCCCGTATCGTCGAAGTACGCGCCGACAAAACGATCGTCCTCGACGACAGGTACATTGCTCCCGGACTCAACTGTTTCGGAACCGGCCTCCTCGGCGGGTTCCTGCGGGAACTGCAAGGCTTGCTGCATACCCGCGGCGAAGCACTCGCCGGCCGGGTGGCCGATGCCGGCAAGGGCGGGGTGGCGGAAATCGCGGATTTCATGCTGCTCCAGATCATCAACCGTTACGAACCGTTCCTGGTGCACCTGGCCAA
The DNA here is from genome assembly GCF_003584645.1 of Methylocaldum marinum. Taxonomy (GTDB): domain Bacteria; phylum Pseudomonadota; class Gammaproteobacteria; order Methylococcales; family Methylococcaceae; genus Methylocaldum; species Methylocaldum marinum. The sequence goes on along the minus strand of NZ_AP017928.1, from coordinate 1,354,748 downwards.
TACCGCAGCACTGCATCCTGAGGACTTTTACGGCTTGGCCGTACAAATGGCCGGTGAGTTGGCGACGTTCTATCGCCCCTCGAAAAGGCCAATCGGGTTTCCGGTATATCAGCACGACGACTTGCAAAAATGCTTTACCCCGGTGATGGAAGAGCTGCGGCAGCTTCTCAGTATGGTATTGGAGCAAAACGCCATCCAGATTCCGCTCAGCAAGCCGAAATTCGGGATCTACGGCGCGAAAAGGCCGGACCTCAAGCTGTTGGAAAACGCCGTTTTCGTTCTCGCCGCCAATGCCCAGGTCAAGCCTGAGTTTCTGCGCAATCATTTTCCGCCCCAGGTCAAGATCGGCCCGGTGGAAGACATCCAGCAGCTGGTGCGGGCGGCGCTTCCCGGCATTTCCGTACACCCCCTGCCGGTGGCTCCGCGCCAAATTCCCTATCATGCCGGTTTCTCCTATTTCGAACTCGACAAGCAAAGCGAATTGTGGAGGAAGATGTCGGCGTCCGGCGGCTTCGCGATCCATATCGGCGGCAATTTTCCGGGACTCGAGCTGGAATTGTGGGCCATCAAGAAATCCTGAGCCGGCCCCACCGATCGTAACATGAACCCAACATCCCGTCTTGCCTTGTGGTCCAGGAACAGCCAAAGTGAATTCAGACGATCCCTTCGCACCTTTTGACGATGACGACAAAACCGTACTTCGGCCGACGCCCGGCGGACGCCGCCGTCCAACGCCGGCTCCGGCGGCGAGCGTTCCCGAGCCGCCGCCTCTCCGTGTGTACGATGTGCAACTGAATGCTCGGCGACAAGCGGCATACGGCGAAAACCCGCTGGTTGCGGCGGCGCTGTCGCTACTCTCCCTGGTTTCCCGGCTCCGCAACACGGCGGTTCATCATGCCGTGGCCGAACTCCAGCAGCAACTGGTCAACGAACTGCGTAGCTTCGAAAATAGAGCTCTGCAGCAAGGCACCGTGCCCGAGCACACCCGCATTGCCAGCTACGCGCTATGCACCCTGCTGGACGAGACGGTACTGAACACCCCCTGGGGTGCACAGAGCCAGTGGGGCCACCAAAGCCTACTGGTGATCTTCCACAAAGAAGCCTGGGGCGGGGAAAAGTTCTTTCAGTTTCTCGATCACCTGGTACGCCAACCGGCACAAAATCTGAATTTGATCGAACTTTTCTGGTTGTGCTTGAACCTCGGTCTCGAAGGCAAATACCGCGTCGTACAGAACGGTGCGGGCCAGCTGGAGCGCATACGCAACGAGTTATACCAGCTGATTCAGCGTCTTCGGGGAGATTTCGAGCGGGATCTTTCGGTTCGTTGGCAGGGGCTCAAGGACGTCCGTAATCCGATCGTCCGTTATGTTCCGATCTGGGTGATCGCGTCGGGCGTCGCGGCACTGCTCGTTCTGGCATATCTCGGATTCACCTTTGCCGTGAATTCCGCATCGGATCTGGTGGCACGCGATCTGTTCGTGCTGGCCAAGGACGAAATGAGGCTTCCGGTCCAGACGGTATCGCTGCCTGCGTTGAAGCCGGTATCGAAGACGGAAAGATTCAGGCCCCTTTTGGCCACGGAAATTTCCCGGAACATGGTGGAAGTGGTGGACGATCAAACCTTGCGAATTCGAAACTCGTTCGCCTCCGCCAGCGATAGAGTGAAGCCGGAGTTCGTCCCGATGTTGGCGAAGATCGCCAGGGAGCTGGAGGCCGGCGGCGACAGCGCCCTGATCACCGGTCATACGGACAACAAACCCATCATTTCCGCCCGGTTTCCGTCCAACTTTGAATTATCGTCCGCCCGAGCCAAGCACGTAGTGGAACTTCTCGAGGCTTCGGCTACCTTGCAAGGCCGGATCCGGTTCGAGGGTCGGGCCGATTATGAACCGCTGGTACCGAATGACTCCGCCGAGCACCGAGCCGTCAATCGGCGTGTGGACATCCTGATCCAGTGAGGTTATTCGTGAAAGCCGTAATCAATTTCTTCAAGAAAAAATGGGTTATTCAGGCGATCGGGATGATCGCTCTCTGCGCTCTGATCTGGTTCATAGGTCCCCTGATCGCGATTGCGGGTTCCGCGCCCCTGGAGTCCGAATTGGCGCGCGGCTTGACTATGGCGGCGGCAGTCGTGATCTGGGTGATCTGGCGCCTGGTGGCGGAAATCCGGGCAGGACGCAGGGACCAGCAGCTGGTAAAGGATCTTGCCGAGCCGAGGGAAGAAACGGAGGCGAAATCCGCCGAAGCGGCGGCGGTCGACGAGAATATCGAACTGCTGACCGAGAACTTCTCCAAGGCTCTGAAGCTGCTCCGGGAGACGCGCGGTGCCAAGCAGCACCTGTACGAACTGCCTTGGTATGTCATTATCGGACCTCCCGGATCGGGCAAGACCACCGCTTTATTGAATTCAGGACTCAAATTTCCGCTGGCCGACCGGTTGGGTTCAAAGCCCATCCGCGGCGTCAGCGGGACACGGAATTGCGAGTGGCTGTTCACCGAAGAGGCCGTGCTGATAGACACCGCAGGACGCTACACCACCCAGGAAAGTTATCAGGCCGTCGATGCGGCGGAATGGGCCGGATTTCTCAAGCTGTTGAAGGAACATCGTCCGCGCCGCCCGATCAACGGCGTGCTGGTAACCTTGAGTCTGTCGGATTTGCTGCAACACACGGAGGAAGAGCGCGCGCTGCATGCTCGCGCCGTACGCCAGCGGGTCCAGGAACTGTATTCGGCGCTAGGGATTCGTTTCCCCATCTACGTGCTGTTCACGAAATGCGATTTAGTGGCGGGATTCAACGACTTCTTCGCCGATCTCACCCAGGAGGAACGTGCCCAGGTATGGGGCGAGACCTTCCCCGAAGACGGCTCCGGCCAGCCGGTGGACGTACTGGCGCGATTCGCCGCCGGCTACGACGAACTGCTTCAGCGCTTGAGCCGGCGTATGCACAGCCGCATCCAGGATGAGCGGGATGTACAGCGGCGTAGTTTGATTCTCGATTTTCCGCAACAAATGGCACTTCTGAAACCGCCAATGGAGCGTTTTCTGGAAGACGCATTCGGGGCGAACCGGTTTGAAACCCGGCCGTTGCTGCGAGGCGTTTATCTAACCAGCGGCACCCAGGAAGGAACCCCCATCGATAGGGTCATGGGCTTACTGGCCGCCACCTTCCGGATCAGCCGCCAGACGGTGCCGATCTTCAGCGGCAGAGGCAGAAGTTTCTTTCTGACTCGACTGCTGAAAGAAGTCATCTTCCCCGAAGCCGAACTGGCGGGCCTCGATCCGCGCGTCGAGCGGAAAAGGCGTCTGATTCAGGCCGGGACATACGCATCCGTGCTGGTTTTGGCGCTGGCGTGCATAGTTCTGTGGATGGTAAGTTTTCAGCGAAATACCTCGGCAATCGAACAGGTAGAACAGGAGATCGAACGCTACCGCGCCGCCAGTGTCGATGCGAGCGACTGGCAATCCAGTCTCCGTACTTTGATTCCCAAGCTTGATCCGCTATTGTCGGTCTCTGACATCTACGAAAATACCGGTGGAATGGCGCATTTCGGCCTTTATCAAGGCGAAAAAATCCGAGTCGCCGCGAATCATGCCTACGAGCACTGGCTCCGTGATTATTTCCTCCCGGTGAATCTTCAGCGTCTGGCTCAGCGCATGACCGGCCCGGAGGCGTCCAATCCGGACATTCTGTACGAGCTTCTGCGCGTTTACCTCATGCTCGGTCAGCCCGAACATATGGACGCCAGGATCGCGGGGCCGTGGATCCGGAGCGATTGGGAAAGCCACTTCGGAACCGAGCCGGATTTGCTGGCCCGATTGAGTCTGCATCTGGATAATCTTTTCAAGTTGCGACTCGACCCACAGCCTTTGGATGAAGTCCTGGTCTCCGGCGTCCGGGCAAAGCTATCCCAAGTACCGCAGACGATACAGCTGTATGCCCGATTCAAGAATGAATCGCAGCTGGATCGTACGCATGATTTCAAACTCGGGCAGGTGCTCGGACCCGACGGCGGGCGGGTGTTCGTGGCGGCCGACGGACGAGACGTCGGAACTCTGGCGGTACCGGGTCTATTCACGGCTTACGGTTATTCCGAGTTGTTTCTAAAGAAGAGCTTGGAATTCGTCAAGGAGGCGGTGAACGAGAATTGGGTGCTGGGCAAACAGGCGACCCTGGATTTGCCCGAAATTCAGCGCTTGCACGGGGATTTCCAAAAGCTCTACCTGACCGATTACCAGAAGACATGGAGCAAGCTTCTGAGCAGCATAAAGCTGAGGCGCCCCAGGGACATCAATCAAACCATCGAGTGGTTGGAAATCCTGTCCCGTCCGGCCAATCCGGTGCGCCCCCTGCTGGAAGGCGTCGAAAAAAACACCTCGTTGACCAAGATCGCTTCGCTTACCGCGCAGCTTCTCAATAAAGTGCCGGCTGTCGCCGAGGCGAGTGTAGACGATCGTACGCGAAAACTGTTGGATGCCGCGCGCCAGGCGGAGACCGGCGGTGATCCCGAGATCGATCCGGTTCAAACCGTAGAGGCGGCGTTCGAAGATCTCAACTATCTGGTGCGGAGCAGTGCGGATCGACCTGCTCCCCTGGATTCGACCCTGAAAACCGTAGCCTCCCTGCGCGATTATATGTTACAAATCGGCAGCGCAGCGCTCAGCGGCGAACAAGCGCTGAGAAGCGCATCAGGACGGGTAGGGGGTGAAGGCGGAGATGTGCTCCTCCAGGCAAAATCCGAGTTCGGGCGTTTGCCGGAACCCTTGAAAAGCTGGTTTCTGTCGTTTCTGACCGTAGGCTGGAGGCAAACCTTGGCGGGAGCGAAAGGTGAGCTGAATAGCATGCTCAAAACTGGAGTCGGCTCACCGTGCAGGGCTGCTTTCAGCGGTCGCTACCCATTCGTGAGAAGCAGTTCCAAGGATGCGACGCTTATGGACTTTGCCAAGTTTTTCGCTCCGAACGGCGTGCTGGATCAGTTTTTTCAAACCAATTTGAAAACATTCGTGGACGTAAACCGCCCGGTGTGGACGGAAGTCGGTATGGATAACCAATCCTTGGGTCTTTCCCCGACAACCATTCGGCAATTCCAGCACGCTTCTGCCATTCGTTCGGCGTTTTTTTCAGCGGGAGGTCAGATGCCTACCGTTTCTTTCACCTTAAAACCAATTTCTTTGGATCAAAACGTGGCGACGTTTCGCTTCAACCTTGATGGACAGGAGGTCGTTTATCGGCACGGCCCGGAACAAGTCTCACGCCTTCAGTGGCCAGGCCCTTCCGGTGGGCCCGGGGTTCGAGTGGTGTTCGAGGCCGTGGACGGAAGGCAGGTCAGCCGCTCCAAGGAGGGCAGCTGGGCTCTTTTTCGACTGCTGGATGAAGCCCTGGTTGAAAAGACCGATCTTCCCGAGCGGTTCCGGGTCACTTTTCAAGTGGACGGATACCGCGCACGCTATGAGTTACGGGCTGGCAGTGTGACGAATCCGTTCGGTCTCGCGGCCTTGAAGTCCTTCAGTTGCCCGGATGCGCTATGATGAATCGACCCGCTCAAACCGGTTTTTACGGTAAATTGCCGGCTCTCGGGGATTTTGTTTCCCGGCGTTTACCCAGACATTTCATTGACAACTGGGACCAGTGGTTGCAGAGTGCCATGGCCGCCAGCCGCGAACAATTGGGAATCGCTTGGCTGGACGTATACCTGACCAGCCCGATTTGGCGCTTTGGTCTCGGTGCCGGCGTTTGCGGACCTAGCGCATGGGCCGGAGTCCTCATGCCCAGCGTGGACAAGGTGGGACGGTATTATCCGCTGACACTCGCAGCGCCCGTGTCCGAACCCCAGTGCTTGCCTTTTCTGTTCCACCCGGGCTGCAACTGGTTCGATACCTTGGAAACTTTGGCCTTGTCGGGACTCGAAAACGATTTCGACCTGGCTGAATTCGACCGCGAACTGGAAAACCGGTTTCTGCCGGATTTCGTAGAAGAAGGCTACGATATTTCCGCATCGGCCCGAAGTTCGGGTTCCGGTAAATTCGCACTTCATTTCGAGATGGAAAATCTGCGACAGTCGTCCGACGCCTTCATGGGGCTTAGCGGGTGTCTGCTCGACCGGTTTCTTCCGGCCTACAGCCTCTGGAGTACTTCGGGTTCCGAGCATATTGAGACCTCCTTCCTGGTCTGCGAAGGTTTGCCGCCGATCGATGCGTTCGTCGCCCTGATGACGGGCAGCTGGGAACAGCGCGGCTGGGTAATTAGTACCCGGCGCTTACCGGGCCTGTCGCTCCGAAATTCGGGCGATCCCGCCAAATCAAGCGAAATGGGCCGATCCCCGATGCCGCAAAATCCTTCCGCTGCCCCTCAGCGTCTGGTTTCGCATGGCATCAGCGTGGTCGGCAAACGGCGGAAGCTCAACGAGGATGCTTTTATCGAACGTGCGGACATCGGCTTATGGGCAGTGGCCGACGGCATGGGCGGGCATCAAGCGGGCGAAGTCGCGAGCCGTGCAATCGTTGACGCTTTGGCTGCTCAACCCGCTGCCTCCGATTTGGAGGAGTTCGCGAAAAGCGTCGCGTCGACGCTGCAACGCGTAAACAGCGAACTGTGGGAGTTGGGCCGCCAGAGTGCCAGCGGTCAGATCATCGGCAGTACTGTTGTCGTGCTGTTGGCGGTAGGTCATCGATGCGCCTGTCTATGGGCGGGTGACAGCCGCCTTTACCGCCATCGCGCGGGGCGGACGGAACAGTTGACCCATGATCATTCGCCGATCGGCGAACTGTCCGGCTTTGAAATTCTTGCCGATGAAAAGCGGACGGAAAGGGAGCACTGCAATATCATCACCCGCGCGGTCGGGGCCGATTCCGAACTCGAACTCGACATGATCAAGTTCGACATATCGGAAGGCGACACCTTTTTGCTGTGCAGCGACGGATTGGATAAGGAAGCGGGGCGGATCGAAATCGAAGAAATTCTGCAAACCGGCGATTCTCGGGAGCGCGCGGAATCCTTGATCGCGCTGGCCATGGATCGCGGCGCGCGGGACAATGTGACCGTGATTGTGGTGCAGGCGCCTTGAGGGACTCGCAGCGGGACGGCTGAGGAATTTCCATTTCGATGCGGTCAGGTTCGTTGGCGGTATCGATTACGAGGCCACGCTGGTAATTTGTCACAGCATCTCCGCGTTTTTGGCCTATGCTTTATTGCTGGGCTATCGCGATATTGAAAGTCACAAATTCGCCTTGGGGGCCGCATCGAGCTCTAGCTGGAAAACGGCGTAGACGGATGGACCCGGAGTATATCGACAAACCGGTCGATCGCCGGGGCCGATCACACTGAAACCGACAAATAATTGGGACGATCGGGGGAGTATGGGGGAGATAAATATAGAAGCCTTCTTGACGGAAGTTTCGTCGGATGCGCCTTGCGGCGAGGACCTTCAGTACGATAGCGCCTTCATCGAACTGGAGCAAAAGATCAAAGGTACGCCGGAACAGCAAATCGGCGACAGGATCGAGCCGGCACAGCCGCCGAATTGGAAAGAAGTGCGCCAGGATGCCGTCGAATTGCTGCGGCGTACTCGCGATCTTCAGGTCATCCTATATCTCATCCAGGCCCTGCTTCAAACCGAGGGGTATTCTGGACTGCGCGACGGCCTGGTCGTTCTGGAAGGCGTCGTCCGTAAATTCTGGCCTCAGCTTTATCCTCTGCTCGACCCGGAAGACGATAACGACCCGACGCATCGCGTCAATATCCTCCTGGGATTGTGCGACTTCGAGACGATTTTGCGGCCGGTGGCCCTCATGCCTCTGGTCGAGTCGCGTGCCCTCGGTAGCTTCAGCCTGAGGGACGTGCAAATCGCTACCGGCAAGTTGCCCGCGCCTAGCGACGAAAGTACCGTACACGAGCTTGCCGCCGTCAAGGCAGCGTTCATGGATGCCGACACGGCAACGCTGGAATCCACCCGACTGGCAATTGCCGCAAGCTTGGCTAGTCTCAAGTCTATAGAAAGCTTTGTTACCGATCAGGTGGGTGTCGGTGATGCGCCCAACTTTGCTCCGTTGAGAAACGTACTCAAGGAAGTACAGCAGGTGTTCGGTGAGTACATGGAGAGCGGCAGTTCCGGCGATGAGCAGCCGGAAACCGAAGCTGAATCGGTTCCGGCACCGGATTCGGTCGTCAAGACCGCTGCGGTTCGGCCCGGGGAGATCAGCAACCGCCAGGACGTGATCAAGACCCTGGAGTTAATCTGCGATTATTACGCCAGATGCGAACCTTCCAGCCCGATTCCCTTGTTGCTCACGCGCGCCAAGCGTCTGGTCCTTATGGACTTCATCGAGATCATCAAGGATCTGGCTCCGGACGGGCTTTCCCAGGTCGAGCTCATCAAGGGCCGAGAGCCGTCCGAAGACAGCCAATATTAGTGCCGAAAATGAAAGCGTGAGCCTGTATTTGTGCGAAATGGGAGAGAAAGCAAAAAACAAACCGTGTGTCGGCCTGTTTCGAGGAAGAGATGCTGATGGTTGGCATCGTTACTAGTGAAACCATTTACTTACACCGGCCGATAATGTCGTTACTAAAAGAATCAGCCGAGTCGGATAATGGACATGTGAATATGACCGGTGCGCTGGAGCGTGACTTCGAAGCCGCAAGCGATTTTATCAATCGAATAAGGCCTCATATAAACATGAAAATGTGAAACTGCTGTAGTTCTATAGCCCAAGAGGAGATTTGCCGTGGCAGAAAGTAGCCAGAAATTCATCGCTCGAAACCGTGCACCTCGAGTGCAGATCGAGTACGACGTGGAAGTTTACGGTGCGGAGAAAAAGGTCCAGCTTCCCTTTGTGATGGGCGTCATGTCCGATCTCTCCGGCAAACCTTCGGACCCGTTACCGCCTGTTGCGGAGCGGAAGTTGCTGGAAATCGATGTCGACAACTTCAACGAGCGGCTCAAGGCGATGAAGCCGCGGGTGGCATTTCAGGTGCCCAACACCTTGACCGGCGAAGGCAATCTCAGCGTCGATATTACCTTCGAAAGCATGGACGATTTCTCGCCCGCTGCAGTAGCCAGGAAAGTGGACGGCTTGAACAAGCTCCTCGAGGCACGCAACCAGCTTTCCAATCTGATCACCTACATGGATGGCAAGACCGGGGCCGAGGAGCTAATCGTCAAGATCATCAATGATCCGACATTGTTGCAGGCTCTTGCCTCGGCGCCGAAACCGGCCGGCGAGGACGGTTCAGATTCTTCGAACAACGAGGGATAAGCCATGGCCGAACTGGAAACCCAAACCGAAGCGCGTGGCGCCGAGCAACTCGGCGAGCTGGGCGATTTTACGAGCCTGCTGAACAAAGAGTTCAAGCCGAAATCGGACCGCGCGAAAGAGGCTGTCGAATCGGCCGTGACCACCCTGGCGGAATTCGTCCTGAAGGATGTGTCGAAGGTTTCGGAGGACGCCGTCAAGACGATCCAGGCCATCATCGCCGAAATGGACCGCAAACTCACGGAACAGGTGAATGCGATCATGCATCATGAGGATTTCCAGCAGTTGGAAAGCGCATGGCGCGGTTTACATTACCTGGTTAACAATACCGAAACGGACGAGATGCTCAAGATTCGCGTCCTGAACATTTCCAAGAAAGAGCTCGGAAAGACCCTCAAGAAATTCAAAGGGACTGCCTGGGATCAAAGCCCGATTTTCAAGAAGCTTTACGAAGAAGAGTACGGGCAGTTCGGCGGCGAACCGGTCGGCTGCATCGTCGGTGACTTCTACTTCGACCATTCCCCGCCCGACGTCGAACTCCTGGGGGAGATGGCGAAGGTCTGCGCGGCGGCGCATTCGCCTTTCATCGCGGCAGCGGCGCCCACCGTGATGCAGATGGATTCCTGGAACGAGCTGGCCAATCCTCGCGACCTCACCAAGATATTTCAGACGCCAGAATACGCGGCTTGGCGTTCGCTGCGCGATTCCGACGATTCGCGTTACATCGGCTTGGCCATGCCGCGATTCCTGGCGCGTTTACCTTACGGCGCGAAGACCGACCCGGTCGAGGAATTCGATTTCGAAGAAGAGGCGGAGTCCGCGGACAGCCGAAAGTACGTTTGGGCCAACTCGGCCTATGCGATGGCAGTCAATATCAACCGTTCGTTCAAGCTCTACGGCTGGTGTTCAAGAATCCGCGGCGTGGAATCCGGAGGCGCCGTGGAAGGGTTGCCGGTGCATACCTTTCCGACCGACGACGGCGGCGTCGACATGAAGTGTCCAACCGAGATCGCGATCAGCGACCGACGTGAAGCGGAACTGGCCAAAAACGGATTTATGCCGCTGATTCACAAGAAAAATTCGGATTTTGCGGCATTCATCGGCGCTCAGTCGCTACAGAAACCGGCCGAATACGACGACCCGGACGCGACCGCCAATGCCAATCTCGCGGCACGATTGCCTTATTTGTTCGCTACCTGCCGGTTCGCCCATTACCTGAAATGCATCGTCAGGGACAAAATCGGTACGTTCAAGGAGCGGGCGGATATGCAAAGGTGGCTGCAGAGCTGGATTTACAACTATGTCGATCCCAATCCGGCCATGTCCGACGACATCGACAAAGCGCGCAAGCCTCTTGCTGCCGCTGAGGTAGTAGTGGAGGAAGTGGAGGGCAATCCCGGCTATTACACCTCGAAATTCTTCTTGAGACCGCACTATCAATTGGAGGGGCTCACCGTTTCACTGCGCCTGGTGTCCAAGCTGCCCTCCGTGAAAGGCGGCTAACGCAAAGAATTCAATAGTAGGAATCTTGGGGACTGGAGGTGGACGACATGAATTGAGACTAAAAGCTCGGATTTGGCAGTGGACATGGATTGAGTGCATTCCATCCACGCGTGATCAATTTTCATATAACCCTGTAAATAAAAAGAAAAGGAGACGACTATGGCAGTCGATATGTTCATTAAGATTGGTGCGATTAAAGGCGAAGCGAGAGATTCGAGCCATAAGGAAGAGATCGATGTGTTGGCGTGGAGCTGGGGGATGACCAACAGCGGCAGCGCCCAGGTCGGAAGTGGTGCCGGTGCCGGCAAGGTCAATGTCAGCGATCTGAACTTCACCAAATATATCGATAAGTCGACCTGCGACCTTCAGCTCTCCTGCTGCAATGGAAAGCATTTCGATAAAGCGGTTCTTACCATACGGAAAGCTGGCGAAACCCCGCTGGAATACCTCATTATCACCATGACGGACGTGCTGGTAACTTCGGTTTCGACCGGCGGCTCGGGCGGTGAGGATCGCTTGACCGAAAACGTCACCCTGAATTTCGCGAAGGTCAAGGTGGACTATACGGAGCAGACCGCGACCGGCGCAGCAGGAGCAAAGCCGACCTATACCTGGAATATCGCGGAGAACGTCAAAGAATAGGCTCTCTGGCGACTGTGTCAGGACCGTGCCCGCCGTTTGTTTCGGCGGGCACATTCACTGTGGACGCTGCGATCGTACACGCTACGGGTACAACATCAACCATTTTACTCGTTCGGGTTTCCGGAGCCGAGGTCCGTGGTTTTGACAAGATACGGGCCGAACTGATAGCCAATCGCGGAGCGTTCCACATTCTAGGGTGGAATTGTTCAACACATGCTTCCATGGCATTTCGGAAGACAGGCATTCTTATTGGGGGAATTCTAAGTCTGGATACTCCGGATAACCCATGTTGCCAGCCATGCATTCAGAAATCTTGAAAAGTATTTACGATAAGCGGATACATGGGGTTTTATCCTTATGTGTTAGGATATATTATTGTTATCTATAAACCCTGTATCATGGGTTTAAATATGAAATTAATAGGGGCGTTTATTCTTCTGACTAGTGATGAATTTCAGCTAGTCCAATACCCGAATGCTCCCCGAGTTAGGCCAGGAAACTCGTGCCCAATTTCAAGCAGTAATAAATCCGACATCGCTTGCTACTATCTCGGCTGTCCTAATGGCTTGGGTGGTATCTCACACTTTGGGAATTGGTGAGATAATTGACATGGTTATTTTGGTGGTAGGGATAGCCGCGATTGGAGTTGCTGTCTTCACAGGATTGGATTATCTTTATGACTTCGCAATAGGCGTTTATCGGGCCAAAATCACACATGATCTCGATAAGGCGGCAGGTGACTCGGCAAAGGCGATTACTATCCTTGGTATTCAGGCAGTGTTGGCAATATTGTTTCGAGGTGCAAAATACCCACGCACAGGTCGTGGCGCTCCCATTGCACTTGGAACGCCACCGAAAACACCAGGTATTCGGTACAAACTGACGGTGAAACAAGATTCTACATACATTGCAGGGGAAGGGTTCACTAGTTTTTGGGAGATATCATCGTTTCGACTTATGGCTCTGCCAGTGAGCGCGTGGCGACGCTTCTACACGAACTGTTTACCAGTTTCTTACGCCTAAACATTACGTTTTACGTGAGTATAGAGCAAATGATCGCGCTGCTTCCTATATGCGTTAATCCCTATATCGCTACATTGAAGAAGCTTTAGCTGAAACTATAGCGTAGGTGTGAGTTTATGGTATCCGACAGTTGTTCAGCGGAATACGATTGATACAATTTCAGGTTATAGAGTGGTTATATGTTTTTAACTAAAGGTGGATGCTTTGATCTAGACTTCGCCGGAAATGGTGTAATCACTGAAGCTTCCAGCTTGCTTTTTATCGGAACGGTATCAGGAATTGTGTTTGAATTGCGATTTCAACCTACAAATGTTCCTGTTCGAAAAATCTCCGTCAAGGAATAGAATGAGGTAGATAACGTGTTTCATATATTTCATAAATGGCTGAGTAGGAAAAAAAGCCCAAAGACCAGGTTATCTAAAGACGAAGTGCTTAACATTGCACGAAAAGCATACCAAAGTTTCGGTGGAAGCTCGGGTGTCATGGTGGGAGTGCAAATATCACGTAGTGTTTATTCCAAAGTGCCGGCGTAGCACCTGGTATCAGCAGTTGCGAAAGCACTAGGGAGAGGTATTCCGGAAACTTGCGGCGCAAAAGGAAAGGCGGGATAGAGAGAGGCATTTAATGCCTGATCACGTGCACATGATGATGGAGTTGAATTGCCACCGTTACGGTGGCCCAAAAGAGTCGGGGCCGCGTTAGCGATCCTGTTTAGCCGCTTTGAGCGGCTCACAAATCAAGCCCTTGGCTCTGCTGAGGGATACTTACGACACAGGATTTTAGATGTCTGCTGAAGAAAGTCTTCGAGAAGGGCGCCTGGAGGACACACTGGCCCAGCTTCAAGATCAGGTGCGCCGAAATCCTGGCGAAGTGAAACTCCGGATATTCCTGTTCCAGTTGCTGGCGCTAATGGGGCGCTGGGAACGTGCTCTCACGCAGCTGAACGTCTGTGGCGATCTGGATGGGGCCAATCTCGCGATGGTGCAGACCTACCGGGAGGCCATTCGATGCGAATGGCTTCGGGAAAAAGTCTTCCAGGGCAGCGTGTTGCCATTGATCTTCGGCAAACCCGAGCGATGGATCGCGCTTTTGGTCGAGGCATCCAAACTCTTCGCACAAGGCAGCTATGCAAATGCGCTCGATCTTCGGAATCAGGCTTTCGAATCCGCGCCCGCGACATCCGGGACCCTAAACGGGAATTCATTCGACTGGATCGCCGACAGCGACAGCCGGCTCGGGCCGGTCATCGAAGGCGTCGTCAACGGCCGTTACTACTGGATTCCTTTTTGCCGGATCGCCCGCATCGAGCTCGAACCTCCGAGCGATCTCCGCGATTTGATTTGGCTGCCCGCTCAGTTCACCTGGGCCAATGGCGGTGCCGCAGTGGGTTTGATTCCTGCCCGCTACCCCGGCTCGGAGCAGTCGCCCGATGGCGCAATCAGCATGGCCCGGAGAACCGAGTGGAACGAGCCCGTCGAAGGCTATTCCTTGGGTCTCGGACAACGGGTTCTGGTTACAAACGAGAGCGATTTTTCGCTGTTCGAAATTCAAGAGCTCGCCCTGAACGTGGACGAGATCGAAGACGATGGCTGATCTTACGCCCAAGGAGCGTCTTCAGCCTTCCCTGCTGGACCGTCTCAGCGACGATGCGCCGGACAAGCAGCACGAGTCGCGCGACCAGCGAGTGATGAATATCCGGAATTTACGGCGCAGTGTCCTGCGTGACTTGGCTTGGCTGCTCAATACCACGGCTCTGGAATCGCTGGTCGATCTGGAAAAGTATCCTTTCGTAAAACGGTCGGTATTGAATTTCGGTATCCCGGGCCTAGCCGGCACCCCTCTTTCCGGTGCCGACCTCCCGGCTCTGGAACGCAAGGTCAAGCAGGCGGTACTCGATTTCGAGCCGCGGATTCTGGCGGATTCGGTCAAGGTTCGCGTAGCCGCCTCGGACAACATGAATCTCAAAGCCATGACCTTCACCATTGAGGGCGATTTATGGGCGCAGCCGCTTCCCTTGCACCTCTATATCCGCACTGAAATCGACCTCGATACCGGCTATGCCCGGGTCACCGATTTGAACGGATAGATCATGGATCCTCGTCTACTTCAGTATTACAACCGCGAATTGCAGCACATTCGGGAGATGGGCGCCGAGTTCGCCAAAGAGTTTCCGAAAATTGCGGGACGCCTGGGCCTGGACGAATTCGAGTGTTCCGACCCATACGTCGAACGCCTGCTGGAAGGATTCGCGTTTCTCGCGGCGCGGGTCCAACTCAAGATCGATGCCGAATTCCCGCGCTTCACGCAGCATTTGCTGGAAGTCGTTTATCCCCATTATCTCTCCCCGACGCCTTCGATGGCCGTGGTGCAATTCCAGCCCGATCTTTCCGAGGGCGCTCTGGCGGACGGATTCTTGGTACCGCGCGCCACTTCGCTCCGAAGCCAGATCAGCAAGGGCGAACAATCTGCGTGCGAGTATCGGACCGCGCACGATGTCATGCTGTGGCCTTTGCAGCTCGTGGAAGCCCAATATCTGGCCACGCCAAACGCGGTCGCCAATTTGGGTGTGCCGATGAAACCCGGCGTAAAGGCCGGTTTACGTCTTTGTTTCCGCACGACCGCGGGCTTGCGTTTCGATCAGCTCAAACTCGCGAGATTGCCTATCTTCTTGCGTGGTACCGGCGAACTGCCCTCTCGTTTGTACGAGCAACTGCTCGCCGACACCGTCGCTTTGGCGATACAGAGTACATCACGCCCGTCAGCGTGGACCGAAATCGTCGATAAAGCGCCGATATCGCGGATAGGGTTCGGCGATGACGAAGCCTTATTGCCGTTCGGTCCACGCTCTTTTCATGGCTATCGGTTGCTGCAGGAATATTTTGCATTTCCCGATCGCTATCTGTTCGTCGGATTAAACGGCCTGGAAAGAGCGGTAGGCCGTAATGACGGAACCGAGCTGGAAATCATCGTTCAGTTCAAGCGCAGCGAGCCGTATCTCGTCAACGCCGTCGATGCCGGCAATTTCTCGCTGTTCTGTACGCCGGCCATCAACTTGTTTCCCAAGCGTTCCGACCGTATCCATCTGAGCCATTTGGTGCCGGAATATCATGTCGTGCCGGATCGAACGCGGCCGATGGACTTCGAAGTCTATGCCGTCAATGAGGTGACAGGTTACGGCGTTACGCCCTCTGACGAGCAGGAATTCCAGCCGTTCTACGGATCCAGGAGCGGTTATCGGCGGCGTGGCGAGAACGCCTATTACACCTTGCGCCGTACGAAACGCGTGTTGTCGTCCAGGCAACGCCGCAAGGGGATGCGTTCGAGTTACATAGGCAGCGAGCTTTTCATCTCCCTGGTCGATGCGGCCGAATCGCCTTATCGAAGCGATCTCAAACAGTTGGGCATGGGGACCCTGTGTACGAATCGCGATCTTCCGCTCTTGATGCCGGTCGGCGTGGGCGCGACCGACTTTACCCTGCAGACCGGAGCTCCGGTACAAACGATTCGGTGTCTCGCGGGTCCGACCAAGCCGAGGCCATCCCCTGCGGATGGAGAAATGGCTTGGCGCCTGATCAATCATTTGTCGCTCAACTACCTGACCCTGATGGACAACAACAAATCCGAAGGTGCCGCGGCGCTTCGTGAACTGCTTGCCCTTTATGCCGACCCGAACGATGCGGCAGTGCGCAAGCAGATCGAGGGTGTTCTGTCGGTCGGATCGAAAAACGTCGTCCGGCGGGTGGACGTTGCGGGACCGATAGTCTTCGGCCGCGGCTTGGAGATCGTCGTCGAACTCGACGAATCCGCTTTCGAGGGCTCGGGTTGTTTTCTCCTGGGCGCCGTACTCGAACAATTCTTTGCCCGATACGTGTCCTTGAACTCGTTCACCGAAACATCCATCAGAGCCGCGGACCGAGGGGAGATCATGCGATGGCCGATACGCATCGGACAGCGACACACGATCTGATCGAACGCCTTCGGAAGGAGCCCCATCGCTTCGACTTTTTCGAGGCGCTGCGACTGATCGAGTGCCATCATGCGAACAAGCCGAGATTGGGAAAATCGGTCAAAGCCGCCGACGACCCGATCCGCGTGGTTCAGCAGCCGGAACTGGATTTTGCGCCATCGACTCTGGCTTCGTTCGTTTCCGGCGCGCACGGCTTTCCGCCGCGGCTTGCGGCGCAATTTCTCGGGCTGTTTGGACCCAACGGTCCCTTACCCTTGCATTTGAGCGAATATGCACGCGAGCGCCTGCGCCATCATGGCGATCGCACGTTTTCGCGCTTCGCGGATGTGTTTCACCATCGAATGCTGTGCCTGTTCTATCGGGCCTGGGCCGATTCCCAGCCCACGGTGAACCACGATCGACCCGAAACGGATCGTTTTGCGGCGTACTTGGGTTCTTTGTTCGGTATCGGCGTGCGGTCCGTTCAGAATCGGGATGCCATGCCGGACCGTGCCAAACTTCATTTTGCCGGTCTCCTCGCGGGACAGAGTAAGCATCCCGAAGGCCTGCAGGCGCTTATCGGGAGCTTTTTCGGTATCAAAGTCGGGGTGCGGGAGTTCGTCGGCGAATGGATGGAGATCGCTCCCCATGAACAGTCCCGTCTGGGAATCTCGCCCCATAGTGCGTCATTGGGACTATCCGTAGTCGTCGGCGCCCGGGTTTGGGGCTGCCAGCACAAGTTCCGTGTCGTGCTGGGGCCGATGGGATTGGACCGCTATCGGGCACTCTTGCCGGGCGGCGAAGCCTTGGGGGAGCTGATCGCCATCGTCCGGAATTATGTCGGCGACGAACTGACCTGGGATCTCAATCTGGTCCTTCGATGGCAGGAAATTCCACCGGTGCAGCTAGACGGCGGTGCGCAACTGGGTTGGACAACCTGGCTGGGGACGAAACCGGAGAAAAAGGACGCGGACGAACTGATGCTGGACCCGTTTTTTCAGCGTTCGTCCATGTGATTCGTCTGTCTGCACTGTTGATTGGTCCCGGCAATCCCATCGAGGAATTTCGTCCGCCGCGAGGGCCGGTACATGCCGAGGTTGCCGGCGCCTACAGCCAGGATAGATCGACTCAAGCCTTCGTCGGCAATCCTTTGCCGACGCCGCCGCCGGGCCGAGGGGTTCGTCGGCAAAGCACACGCGAGCGCCCGAAGAGTAGAAATGAAAATAGCAGGCCGTTCGCCCTGAGCCTGTCGAAGCGTTTTGGGATCGACCGATATTGGCTCTAAGTTGAATTTTCTAAACCGTCAAAAGACATCGTATCGAGGGGGATCGTTTCATGGGAGAAATCAGCCGGGTCAAGCTTTTCGGCAAACTTAACCGAATTTGCTACAAAGCCATCGAAAGCGCGACGGTGTTTTGCAAATTGCGGGGCAATCCTTACGTGGAATTGGCGCATTGGCTGCACCAGCTGCTCCAGCTCCAGGATTCGGATCTGCACCGTCTTATCAAGCAGTTCGGCATCGAACCCGGCCGCCTGGCCAAAGACTTCACCGAGTCGCTCGATCGCTTGCCGAGAGGGGCGACTTCCATATCCGACCTGTCTGCGCACGTCGAGGAGGCAGTCGAGCGTGGATGGGTATACGGAACCCTGATGTTCGGAGAAAGCCAAGTCCGCTCGGGCCACCTGCTCGTCGGCATTTTGAAAACCAGGGGACTGCGCGGGGAACTGCTGGGCATTTCCAAGGAATTCGAGAAAATCGGACTCGAAGCACTGACCGATCGCTTGGCTGAATTCGTTGCCGGTTCGCCCGAAGACGGATTGGGCGCGACCGACGGGTTTCAGGCGGGCGGTGCGGTTCCCGGAGAAGCCAGCGGCGCGATGGCGCCTGCAGCCATGGGCAAGCAAGAGGCGCTCAAGCAGTTTACCGTCGACCTGACGGAGCAGGCGAGGCAGGGAAAAATGGACCCTATCGTCGGGCGTGACGAAGAGATCCGCCAGGTCATCGATATCCTCATGCGCCGCCGGCAGAATAACCCTATCCTGACCGGCGAGGCGGGCGTCGGCAAAACCGCCGTGGTCGAGGGCTTCGCCCAGAAAATCGTGGCCGGCGACGTTCCTCCGCCACTGCGGGAGGTGAGTCTGCGTACCCTGGACGTCGGGCTCCTACAGGCCGGAGCGAGCATGAAAGGGGAGTTCGAGAATCGTCTCCGGCAAGTCATCGAGGAAGTCCAGTCCTCGCCCAAGCCGATCATCCTGTTCATCGACGAGGCTCATACTCTGGTGGGAGCGGGGGGAGCGGCCGGTACCGGCGACGCGGCCAACCTGTTGAAACCGGCTCTGGCGCGCGGCACCTTGCGGACCGTAGCGGCGACGACCTGGGCGGAATACAAGAAGCACATCGAAAAAGACCCGGCATTGACGCGGCGCTTCCAGGTCGTACAGGTGCACGAGCCGAGCGAGGAGAAAGCCATACGCATGATGCGCGGCGTGGTTTCCGTAATGGAAAAGCATCATCGGGTGCAGGTTCTGGACGAGGCGCTGGAATCCGCCGTCAGACTGTCTCACCGTTATATTCCGGCCCGCCAGCTCCCCGATAAGGCGGTCAGCCTTCTCGATACCGCCTGCGCCCGAGTGGCCATCAGCCAGCATGCCGTCCCGCCGGAGGTGGACGATTGCCGAAAGCGCATACAGGCGCTGGATACCGAACTGGACATCATCGGCCGGGAACGTTCGGTGGGAATCGACACCGTGGTTCGCGAAAATCGCGCGATGGCCGAACTGGAGGCCGAACGTGAACGGCTGGAATCATTGGAAGCGCGCTGGATTGCGGAAAAGGAAGTGGTCGAAAAAATTCTGGCCCTGCGCCGGCAACTCCGGGAACAGACCGGAAAGGTCGAAGGCACCGGAAGCGCCCTGGAGCAGGCGGCGGAAGAGTTGGAACCGGCCCCTGCCGCCGAAGCGGCAGATCGAGACGCGCTACTGGTCGAACTCAAGGGCTTACAAAACCGGTTGCACGAATTGCAAGGCGAACATCCCTTGATCCTGCCCACCGTCGACGCACAGGCCGTAGCCTCGGTAGTGCAGGACTGGACGGGCGTTCCGGTCGGCCGCATGGTGAAAAACGAAATCGAAACCGTGCTCAGACTGCCGGACATCCTGGAACAGCGCATCATCGGCCAACGCCATGCGCTGGAAATGATCGCCAAGCGTATTCAGACTTCCCGTGCCGGTCTCGACAATCCCAACAAGCCGATCGGCGTCTTTATGCTTGCCGGAACCTCAGGCGTCGGCAAGACCGAAACCGCCCTGGCCCTGGCGGAAGCTCTCTACGGCGGCGAACAGAACGTCATCACCATCAACATGAGCGAATACCAGGAGGCGCACACCGTCTCTACGCTCAAGGGTGCGCCGCCGGGTTACGTCGGCTACGGCGAGGGCGGTGTTCTGACCGAAGCGGTGCGGCGTCGGCCCTATAGCGTGGTGCTGCTGGACGAAGTTGAAAAAGCCCATCCGGATGTACACGAAATTTTCTTTCAGGTGTTCGATAAAGGCTGGATGGAAGACGGCGAGGGCAGGGTAATCGACTTCAAGAACACCCTGATTCTCCTGACCACCAACGCGGGCACGGACCTCATCATGAATCTGTGCAGAGATCCGGAGCTGATGCCCGAACCGGACGGTATTGCCAAGGCCTTGCGCGAGCCTCTGCTCAAGGTTTTCCCGCCGGCCCTGTTGGGCCGCCTCGTCGTGATTCCCTATTACCCGCTGAGCGACGAAATGATCGGTGCCATTGCCCGATTGCAACTCGGCCGCATCGAAAAGCGCATTCGGGAAACCCACAAGGTACCGTTCAGCTACGACGACGAGGTGATAAAACTCATCACCAGCCGCTGCACCGAACTGGAAAGCGGCGGACGCATGATTGATGCGATTTTGACCAACACGGTATTGCCCCGGATTAGCGAGGAGTTTTTAGTACGGATGATGGAAGGGAAAACTATCGAGAGGGTTCATGTGAGCGTGGAGGAAATGGAATTTAAGTATGTGTTTTGATTATCTTGTGAAGAGATAGCGTAATCCTTGGTTCATAAGAATACGCGATAGTAGAATGTGGAAGTGCGAAATCTAGTATGATGTATGGTATGGATAGTGTTCATCATAAGAGAAATGGTGCAATAGATGCAACACAGTTGATTGGATCAGTCGGAAAAGGAGGTAAAAACCATAAGCCCGATGTGGAGCGGGTCCAAGCTATGCTTCTAATGCACGGATATAATCCGGGCAATACCGAAGGCTTTTGTACTGACGATACCATAAATGCAATCGTAAAGTTTCAAGCACGATTTATGGCGAGTCCGGATGGGCGCGTAGATCCGACAGGGAGAACCTGGAAACGACTTTGTATCCAACCATTGGCGCATGGATCGCCGCAAGAAGCGTTAGCCAATAAATGGTCTGGTAATCCAGCGAAGTGGTCACAAGAACAGAAGCTTGAAGGTTTAAATCCCTGCTTTCGAGAAAAAGTAAAATATTACTCAATAGGCTAAAAAAGCGCGGTTATCGACCGAGTATATTTTATGGATGGAGATCCGTTGCAATTCAGTTGGAGCTTTATAAGAAAGGAAATTCGAAAGTGAAATTCAGTTTTCATAATGCTCAGCTACCAGATGGAACCCCAAACTCTTATGCAGCAGATATTGTTGATGAAAGGTGGGGGTGGAGTAACGATGCCGAGAAAAATGGATTTTGGCAGGCCATGGGAGAGGAAGCTAATCAACTAGGTCTTGTATGGGGAGGAGACTGGAAAAACTTTAAAGATGTTGCCCATGTTCAGAGTCGCCAAAATAGTGAATTAGCTTCAGTAAAAAAGGAAAGTGGCTTATGAAGCTGAAAGAAGCTTTATTGGCGAGTATGTTATTGTTTTCGGCGCCACTATCGGCTTTTGCAAGTAGTCCATGGATGACTATCTTGGCAACAGAAAAGAATTTAACGAAAGGGATTATGAAATTCCATGCGTTGGGCGGAAAAGAGGCTGGAATTAGAATTATTAGTAGTAATGATTGTTCAAATATGAGAAGGGATTATTTTATTATAATAAGCGGGACAATTGGAAGTAAAAGCGAGGCTGGGGTTGAATTGAAGAAGTGGAATGCAAGAGGAGTGCTGGATTCTTATATAAAAGAATGTAAGATTGTAATGAATAGACATTATCGGAAACCACCTTTCATAACCGGAACAGAGGAAAAGGCCGGCTATCAATAACTCTGGTTTCGGCAGTAGCTCCTGTAATTGTGCAGGCCGCAGGCCAATTCAATGACGACATCGTCGTAGCCTTCCTTGGTGTTCCTGAACACGTCTTTGACGACGCGGCACCGCTTGATTCCCGAGATGATGTGTTCGATGATCACGCGGATGCTTGAGTGGAGCCGGTTGGCCTCCTGGTCGTCGGCCGAAAGCCGGCCGTTGCGCGGCCTCTTCTTCGGCTGGTGGACTGTGACATTCGCCAGTTCGTGTCCCTGGAAGCCGCTGTCGCGATACAGCTCGACGCCGTCGGGGAACCGGGTCCCTTCTTCGTCGCAGATCTTCTTGTCGTGCTTCTTGCCCTCATGGGTCGAACCCAAGTACTTGACCTGCCTGTCCTCCAGGCCGCCGACAAGGTTGTTCTTCACAGTGTGGCATTTTTTTTACCGCTGTAGTGGATGCGTTGCCCCAGGTCGTTGACGGGGCGGTTGATGCGCCTTTCCGTCCCGTCTATGCCCAAGTCCTGCCGCGCCTCCTGCTCCAGCCTGGACAGCATCTCCTCGGTGAGCCGGGCGGGCTTGTGCCCGCGGGCGTCAAGTGTCTTGTTGAGCACCCTGCTCAACAGGTGGATCGTGAAGTTGGCCTGGGGTTGGCTCATGCCGAACAGATGCGCGATGACCTCTTGCAGAGGGTAGGTCTTCAGATAGAACAGGATGAACAGCAGCCGGTCGGCCATGCTCGCGATAATCGGCGGACGCCCTCCTTTAGTCAGATTCCTGCCGGTTTCTTCGGCCCATGTCGCCGCAAAAGAAACCAAGAGTTCCTCAAACTCGGAGGCCTTCAGACTGGTCATGGCCATCAATGTCTTCGGCTTTTGCTTCACGTCTTCGTAGGAAAGCATACTCTTGCCCTTAGTTCTCTTAGTTCTCTTCGTTATTCAATGACAGACTGTCATGCTAGTTTCCGATAATGTCTAATAGCCGGTTAGACTTCCACGTCGATTTAATAGATGAATCTATATACGATAAAAGAGATACGGTTGTTAATTGGGACTACGAAGATGCGCTAGCTTATACAAAAACTTTGAATGAGTTGATTGTCGCTTCAGTACGGCCTCGATATCAGCATTCCCCGGAAGATATTAGAGAAGGTTTGAAAATAGAAGTATCCGCTATTCTTGCAAAAACGAGAGACAAACTCGTTTTGCTTGATGACTGCATTGACCCGGAATTTTCCGCGAGATCAAGCATTTTAGCAGTGAGTTGTGTAACCGCTACTATGGCCGATCATTTGTTACACACAATTTACGTTTATAGAATTCCTAATAAAAAGCCAATCCAAATTCTTGATAAATGTAGAGCGCCAGCCATTGTTGACGAGCATACTATGGTTTGTAAGAAAGAGATCTTAGATCGAGAAGGGAACTTGTCAACTGATGTAACTGAAGTGTCGTTTTGAATTCCTGTAGCCTGATTTGAATTGCCAAGAAGAGTGGATCCTAGCTAAGACCTTTACCGAAAAGGCAGTTATTAATAACGGCTAGGTTCAGGCGAAGATCCGGTTATGTTTATTTTCTTAACAGCGATTACTGGACAATTGATCAGGCACTAGCAGATAAGCTGGTGGATGTAAAAACCTCCATGCATGCCAGAGCTAAGCTGAGTACAGTTTAATAAGTTTGTCT
The DNA here is from genome assembly GCF_003584645.1 of Methylocaldum marinum. Classification (GTDB taxonomy): domain Bacteria; phylum Pseudomonadota; class Gammaproteobacteria; order Methylococcales; family Methylococcaceae; genus Methylocaldum; species Methylocaldum marinum. The sequence continues at coordinate 1,331,462 of NZ_AP017928.1, read as the reverse complement.
GTCGAGCAGGTGATTATGTCTCACTCAGAAGAAACCGATTTCCGAATTGAGGAGGTAACTCCTGAGTTGGCGTTAAGTGGCGCTATTCGCCTGCTCCAGGCGGATAGGCTCGATGATGCCGAGCGGATTTTGGACGTATTACTGGACAATTATCCGAATATTCCGGAATTTCTGCATTTCTATGGCATTCTCGCGCACCGGAAAGGCAGAGACCATGTCGCTATCGAATCAATCGAAAAAGCCGTAGCCCTCGCGCCGGGCTATGCCGACGCTCATAATAACCTCGGCAACATTTATAACAAGGCAGGTCTGCCTGAAAAGGCGGTGGCCGCTTACCGGCGGGCAATCGAAGTGAGTTCCGGCAATGCTGCGGCGTATAACAATCTGGGGACTGTTCTCAAGGATCTGGACAGATTAGAAGAAGCCGCGCAAGCGTTCGCCAAGGCAATCGAATTGATGCCTGAGTATGCCGGGTTTTATCACAACTATGGAAATGTCTTTCGGAAACAGGGTAAATTCGGGGAAGCTGCGGAGGCTTTCCGCAAGGCGATCAACCTTCGGCCATATCGCTCGGAAGACTATGAGAATCTTTGCCACGTTCTATATCTGCAAGGCCTGATTGAAGAAGCGTTACCCACGCTTAGGCAATGGCTGGAACACGATCCGACCAATCCTTTGGCGGTGCATCGGCTGCATTCATATACCGGATCGTGCGCTCCGGCACGGGCGTCCGACGATTATGTGCGGATGACCTTCGACAGTTTCGCCGACAGTTTCGATGATGTACTCAAGGCCCTGGATTATCGGGCGCCCGGACTGGTAAAGGAGTCCATCGCCACATTGTACGGTCCCGACAGTGGCGGCCTGGAAGTGCTCGACGCCGGGTGCGGAACCGGGCTGTGCGGGGAGTTTCTGCGTCCTTACGCGGAACGCCTGGTCGGTGTGGACCTGTCGGCGAATATGCTGGAGAAGGCTCGCGCCCGCCGCCGGTACGACGACTTGATCGAGGCCGAATTGACGGACTTTATCGGCCGGCACACGGATAGATTCGACCTGATCGTTTCCGCCGACACACTGGTTTACTTCGGCGATTTGCGGGAGGTTTTCGATCGAGTCGCAAAGGCACTGCAACGAGACGGATATTTCATTTTCACCGTAGAGGCAGCCGATCAAGGTCCGCCCACGGGGTACCAGCTCAATCCCCACGGTCGATACAGCCATACCGAAGAATATTTAAGACATGGATTGACCAGCACCGGTCTTATTGCCCATCGGATCGAGCCGCAGATGCTGCGCTACGAGGCCGGCGTCCCGGTGGATGGCTTTCTCGTCGTCGCGACCCGTTCCTGAATACGGACCTTGCCCGGCATAGCGTCTTGGGCCGAGTTGCCGGAAACGGTGGTGGGTTTAAGTAGTTTATATACTACAATGTACAATTATTTCTTAGCTTAAGCATTGACTGGACCAATGGCCTATCAAACGATTCCGTGCAAATACTGTAAAAGTTCCGATGTGGTGCGCTATGGTACACAGAGTGGTTACCCCCGCTTTCGTTGCAAGCACTGTGGGCGCACCTTCAAGACCGAATACATTTACCGGGCCTACGAGTCCGGTATCAAAGAACAGATTGTTGACATGGCGATGAATGGCAGTGGTATTCGAGATACCGCTCGTGTTCTCGGGATTGGGAAAAACACAGTCATGTCTACACTGAAAAAAAGTCCACCGAAGTGGTCACGGTGAATCCTTAGCTCTCGGGAAATCGCCGTGGAAATCAGGCATCTCTTTGATTCGCCGATGGATGTTCAGGCGGACGAACAGTGGAGCTATGTGGCTCGCAAGAAGAACCAACGTTGGCTCTGGTACGCCATCGACGCCGCCACCGGATGCATTTTGTCATTTGTGTTTGGGCGGCGCAAAGAGGACGTTTGCGAACAATTGATCGCCAATCTGCGCGTTTTCAATATTCGAACCTATTACACCGATGATTGGCCAAGCTATGCGGCGTTCATTCCGGCAAACCAGCACGTCATTGGTAAGAAATATACGCAAAAGATCGAAAACAAAAACCTTTTGTTACGCACTCGCATCAAGCGCTTAACTCGCAAAACGATCTGCTTTTCAAAATCTGAGTTGCTTCACGATGGGGTGATCGGCCTCTTCATTAATCGCCACTGCTTTCAACTAAATTGACCCACCACCCCGGAAACCATAGAACGGTATCCTATTTTGATTATTAGAGTTGTTTCAGATGCTAAACAATTGTAAATCAATAGATTTTGTAGTTCCAAAGCCCGGCGGAAAGTGAGAAAAAATAATCCACGAAGTGACCCAGATGATTTCTAATCCGATGCATCAAGCAGTGGAAGAACTTCATGCCACCGATGGCATGCTCAACGATGACCCGCGTGGCGGCTTGTTTTCTGTTCTGTTTCTTCTGCTCAGGCGTCAATGTCGGATTAGGGTTTTTCTTGGATTTTCTGGGTTTCTTGTGGGGTAGATATATTTGGGTACTTTGATAATCTTTGTCCGCGCCCAGAAATCCTAAGTCAAGCCATAAATTGACCTTCTCGAACCACGCTGAACCCGGTGTGAAGACGTCTTTCATGAGTGTGTAGTCATGTACGCTGCCTGCCACAATGCAACACAAAAACAATATCCTTCGATTAAAGTCGGAGATTACGAGGGATTTGAGCGTATGTCTTTTTTTTTTCCGCTGTAATGCTTTTCCTGTTCAGTTTCATCTTGGGGTCGAACGCAAGCGACCTCCACGCCATCGATCGCTATGTTCTTATATTGATCAATGAGTTGAGAGAATTCTTCTGGGGTTGTTAGCGTGCGCTCCGGCATGACGTTGAGGCTTGTCAACGCTCGCACTAAAACCGGCAGCAAGCGGTCGATGTGGGCATGGGCATGTCCGCCACTAAAACCGAAATGAAAGCCCAGAACGTCAAAAGTGGGATAGGTTTTCAGATAGTACAAAACGAAAAACAGCTTTTTCTCGTAAGAATCAAGATAACCTTTAGGGCCGCCCTGTTTAACGTGTTTTATCTCGCCCTTTTCGACACGCTCTCGATCGATGGCTTGAGCGGCCGACTCAAATACTTTGACGAGGGCTGTGAACTTCGCCTTGGGCATTCCAATCAACGATTCCACGATGCGGTCATCGGTTATTTGGCTAAATTTGTCGTAGATCATGGAAGGTTTTTATATTCGGATTTATTTGAGAAACAAGTGGGCTATCAATACCATGCATTAGCATCAGGTACAACTCTATTATTTATTGACCCGGCCCAAAATAACGTTCGCCCTGAGCTTGTCGAAAGGCACTCGGCTTGGGGCTTCGACAAGCTCAGCCCGAACGGAATCAATAGGGTATTTAAGGGCCGGATTAATAAGAGTCGCCCTCCAATAAATCCAACGAGTCATTCCTATGTCGTTTATCCAGGATTTCCGGTCGGTTTCCGTAACGAGCCCTTTTGGTTAAAGACGTTTTGTTGTTTTTCCGGATGCAAGGGCGAGAAGAGTTCAGCCGTTCGTTTGAATTGGAAGTGGACTTGCTCAGCGAAAATCGGAATCTCGCGGCTAAGGACATTCTGGGAAAGAAACTCACCGTCGCCCTGGAGCTTCCCCACGGCGGAACCCGTTATTTCAACGGCTACGCCGTCCAATTCAGCCAGGAACCCGATCTCGGCCAGTTCGCTCATTACCGGGCGATACTACGGCCGTGGCTGTGGTTTCTGACACGCAAGACCAATTGCCGCATCTTTCAGGATAAGACCGTGCCCCAAATCGTCAAGGCGATTTTCGAGGAGCACGGTTTCAGCGGCGATGTCCAGGAGTCGCTGAGCGAAACCTATCGACTGCGCGAGTACTGCGTGCAGTACCGCGAAAGCGACTTCGATTTCGTCAATCGACTGTTGGAAGAAGAAGGCATCTACTATTTCTTCAAGCACGAGAACGATAAGCACACGCTCAATCTCGTCGATTCCGCCAATGCCCATTCCGAAGTCTCCGGCTATGCCGAAGTACCCTTTCTACCGCCGGATAACCAGGAACGGCGCCTTCGGTATCATCTCTTCGCCTGGTCCTTTAGACGGGTCGTTCAGCCCGGCAGCTATACCGTGAACGACTTCGACTTCGTGAAACCAAGAGCAGTTTGGGCGCGTGAAGGTCAAGTTTCACTGGGACCGCGCCGAGAGCCGGGACGAGACCAGTTCATGCTGGGTGCGCGTGTCCCAGGCTTGGGCGGGCAAGGGATGGGGAGCGATTGCGATACCCTGCATCGGACAGGAAGTGATCGTGGATTTTCTGGAAGGCAACCCGGACCAACCCATCATCACCGGGCGCGTCTACAACTCGGAACAGACCGTTCCCTATCCATTGCCGGACAAGGCCACGCAAACCGGCATCAAGTCACGCAGCTCGAAGCAGGGCGCGTCGGATAACTTTAACGAGATCGGCATGGAAGACGACATCGGGAACGAGGAAATCTATATCCATGCCGAGAAGGACATGAACGTGGTCGTCGAAAACAGTGCCACGCTCAGGGTCGGTTTTGACAAACAGGACCCCGGCGACCAGACGGTCGACATTTACAATAACCGGACGGCAACGCTGGAGCAGGGTAATGACAAGCTGCAGCTCAAGCAGGGCAACTGGGAAGTGCTCCTGGACATGAGCAATCACACCCTTTCAATCAAACAGGGAAACCAGGAGACCAAGATCGACCTGGGCAAAAGCACACTGGAGGCGATACAGTCCATCGAACTCAAGGTGGGCCAGAACAGCATCAAGATCGATCAGACCGGGGTGACGATCAAAGGCATGATGATCAACATCGAGGGAACAACCATGGCCGAGCTCAAAGCGCCCATGACGACCGTAAAAGGTGACGGGATGCTGACCGCCAAGGGCGGTCTCGTCAGGGTCAATTAAGCGAGTTCTTATCCGAGCCGGGATTTAACGATGATTGAACGCGTATACACCAAGGTTACCGCTGCCAATGCAGTGTCCGTCTGCCGGGACATCGACCTCGACGAGGCGGCGCGCCGATTGCTGAGCCCCGAGGTCGGCGCAGCCGAATCTTTGCGATTGCTCATGGAAAATGCCTTATATCCGGACGCCGTCAAATTTCTGGCGCGAGCGCTTCCGAAGCGCGAGGCGACGTGGTGGGCCGGCCTGTGCGCCCGCAGCGCTTTGGGAGATAATCCCGCCGCAACAGCGCTGAACCGGTTCAAATTGCCGAACATTGGGTTTACAAGCTTAATGAGGAGCACCGCCGAATGGCGTTTGCCGCTGCGGAAGCGCGCCAATTCCAGGGACCAGAGAGTTGGGCGGCGATGGGCGCTTTTTGGAGCGGGGGTAGCATGGCGCCACCGGAGGCGCCGGTCGTTCTGCCTGCGGATAACCTCACGGGCAAGGCGGTTGCCGGGGCCGTGATGTTGGCCGCGGTGCAAAGCGAACCGGAAAATGCGCCGGAAAAATACCGGCAGTTTCTGATGCAGGGGATAGACATCGCCTGCCGGGGCAACGGGCGGTTGGCACCCAAACCTGCCGTTCCAAAGCCATGAAGTACGCTGAATGATGGGTGAAACAAGGTTCATATGAGCAAACCCGCGGCCCGCCTCACCGACATGCATACCTGTCCCATGTTCGACGGACCCAAACCCCATGTCGGTGGACCGATCACCGCTCCCGGTGCACCCACAGTCCTGATCGGTTCTTTGCCCGCCGCTCGAGTCGGCGATGTGGTAACCTGTGTCGGTCCGCCGGATACTATCGCTCAGGGCTCGGCCACTGTATTGATCGGCGGTCAGCCGGCGGCGCGCATGGGCGATCTAACGGCTCACGGCGGGGTAATCGTCTCGGGCCAGCCCACCGTTCTCATCGGCGGATAAAGAGATCGCCTGCGGCCGGGGCGCGAGTGCCTGGTCTTTGTGCAGTATTTCGGCGGCATTCTCCGGAATCGGGGGAGTTTTACAGTAAAAATAACCCACGAAGTTCGATTCTTAACAGCTCAATTCAGTTCTCCACTGTCCTCTCGTGTATTCGTCCGCTAGTTCTGCCGCAGAGGCTGCCCCTGCCTTCGGCGATTTCGATAAGCTTTGTGCCTGTCATGAATGTGATCTTCTTCAGCGCAAGGTTCCGCTTGCGCCGGGGCAGAGTGCGCGCTGCCGCCGTTGCGGCGCGCAGCTGTATCATGCGCCGAGAGACACCCTGGACCGGACATTGGCTTTTTCCCTTGCGGCATTCATTTTGTTCGCGGTTGCCAATATGTACCCGATTCTGGGGCTGAGCATCCAGGGCAAACATACCGAGACGACGCTGGTCGGTGCCGTTCTGGAACTGCAAAAGCAGGGCATGGGCATAATGTCCGGCCTGGTGCTATTTACTACCTTCGTAGTGCCGGCAATGGAGCTATCCGGACTGTTATTTGTTCTGCTCCCTCTCAAGCTGAACAAAAAAATCCGCGGACAAGCGGCAGTGTTCCGATTGATTCAGGCGCTGCGACCGTGGGGCATGATCGAAGTGCTGATGCTGGGAATCCTCGTCGCCCTGGTCAAGCTCGCCCACATGGCGACTGTTCAGCCGGGCTGGTCGCTATGGCTTTTCGGGGCCTTTATTTTCGTCATGGCGGCGACTGCGGCCTCCTTGGATAGCGAAGAGATATGGTTGCGTCTGGGTCGACGCTATCCCACCGGAACAAAGGCAAATGCCGGGGCCGGCTATCTGAGCTGCCATGCCTGCGGACTGCTTGCCCGAGCCTCGCCGGAAAACATGGAACAGCATTGCTCGCGATGCGGGGGTGCGCTTCATGTCCGCAAACCGAATAGTATCGGCCGCTGCTGGTCTCTCCTGATCGCCGCCATGATCTTATACATTCCCGCCAACGTGTTACCGGTCATGTCTACCTCATCGATCGTCGGGGCTCAAGTCGACACCATCATGAGCGGTGTGGTCTATCTGTGGATGTCGGGATCGTGGCCCTTGGCGCTACTGGTGTTCTTTGCCAGCGTGATGGTGCCTCTCCTGAAGCTGATGGCTCTCGTTGTGCTCCTGGTGACGGTGCAGGCCGGTTCTCGTTGGCGTCCGCTCGATCGTACCCGGCTGTATCGGCTGACCGAAAGGCTCGGGCGCTGGTCGATGGTGGATATTTTCGTCGTTACCATGCTGGTGGCCCTGGTGGACGTACGTCCTTTGGCGGCTGTGCAGGCAGGGCCCGGGGCCATAGCCTTCGGCGCCGTGGTTGTGCTCACCATGTGCGCTGCCATGAGCTTCGACCCTCGACTGATTTGGGATTCCATCCAAGACAATGTTCATACGAGATAACGATGCCAAGTCCGCTCCGGAAACTGATCCGAGCGATTCATTGCCGGCCGCGGTGGTTGCACCACCAAGCCGTTTTACTTTTTCCATCGTCTGGGTCATTCCATTGGTCGCAGCGCTGATCGGTGCCTGGCTGGCCTGGAAAGCCATCTCCGAAAAAGGCCCCGTGGTCACCCTCGTTTTCAAGAGCGCCGAGGGGCTGGAACCCGGCAAGACCACTATCAAGTATAGGGACGTGGAAGTAGGCAAAGTTACGGATGTAGCCCTCAGCAGCGACCGCTCCAGCGTCATCGTCACCGCCGAAATGCGCAACGGCACCGAGGATTGGCTGGTGAAAGATACCCGCTTCTGGATCGTGCGTCCGCGGGTTGTCGCCGGCAACATTTCCGGCTTGGGTACCCTGCTTTCCGGCTCTTATATTGGTATGGACGTGGGCAGCTCCGCCGAACGCGAATATCAATTCCAAGGTTTGGATGTTCCGCCGATTCTGACCTCCGACCTGCAGGGCAAACGCTTCGTACTCAAAGGAGAAGACCTGGGCTCTCTGGACGTGGGTTCTCCCATTTATTTCAGGCATATCGCAGTGGGCAAGGTGCTCGGGTTCGAAATGGATCCGGCGGGAACCGGCGTCACCCTCCAGGTTTTCGTGGAAACGCCGTATGATCGTTTCGTGGTGGGCGACACCCGATTTTGGCACGCCAGCGGACTCGATCTAACGCTGGACGCCAATGGGATAAAACTCGACACGGAGTCTCTGATGACCATCATGTTGGGCGGGATCGCGTTTTCCATTCCGCCAGACAGTGGAGTGGCGAAACCCGCGCCGGAGGACTCGACATTTCCCCTCTTTGCCAATCGAGCCGCGGCTTTCGCGCCCCCTAAATCCGAACCGAGAAACATGGTCTTGTACTTCGACGAGACGATACGCGGACTATCGGTCGGTGCTCCGCTCGATTTCAGGGGGCTGCCCGCAGGAGAGGTCACGGGAATACGCGGTGAGTGGGATGCACGGAACCACCGCTTCCGGATTGCCGTTGATGTCGGTTTGAGATGGAGCGGAATGATTCGCAATCGGGCGGGCGAATCTGTCGCAACGACCCGCGAGGCGGTGCAGGGACAATTGAGCCGCATGGTGGAACGAGGACTGAGGGCGCAATTGCGCACCGGCAATCTCATCTCGGGACAGCTTTATGTCGCCCTCGATTTCTTCCCGGCCGCACCGTCGGCACACCTGGACTGGACGCGAGAACCGCCGGAGCTTCCGACTATGCCGGGTACCTTGCAGTCGCTCTCGGAGAGTGCCGAGAATATCGTCAAGAAATTGGACAAATTGCCGCTCGATCAGGTTGTCGCGGATCTCCGGCAAACCATGAGTTCATTGAACCGGACCCTGCAAAGCGTGGAACGGCTGGCGTCCAGCCTGGACCGTGAATTGGTGCCGGAGATGAAGACCACGATGTCGGACGCCAGACGTACCCTGGGCGAAGCACAGAAGACGCTCGCCGGTGACGGGCCGCTACAGCACGACGTTCGTGATGCCCTGAACGAGGTTTCCCGCGCAGCCCAATCCTTGCGCGTAATGTTGGATTATCTCGAGCGCCACCCCGAATCGCTGATCATGGGGAAGGAAAAATAGTGATGACCCGTCTACTGTGGACGACGATGCTTGTCGGATTTTTTACCGCCTGCGCCACCTCGTCACCGGCACGCTTTTATACACTGATGCCGGCGAATGGCCCCATCGCCACGCGTGGGACCCTGAGCGACGCCGGCAACGTCATCATGCTCGGGCCGGTTACGGTACCGGCCGCTTTGAATCAGCCCCAGTGGGTTGTGGCCAAGAGCGAGCATGAACTCGAAGTGCTGGAGCAGCACCGCTGGGCGGCACCTTTGAAGGATGAGATCACCGCCGCGCTGACCGCTCGACTTTCCCACCTGGTCCGCGATGCGACGGTAGCCGCCTACTCCCAAATGGCGTCTTTCGACCCGAGCGAGCGCATTCTGGTGGATGTTTCCCGATTCGAACTCCGTCCGGGAGAGAGCGTCGTTTTCGAGGCGCTGTGGACGATCAAGGCAGATCAGAAAACGATAGCCCGGCGCGGACATACCAGCCTGGCGATTCCGGTGACGGCCCGCGATCATGCGGCTTTGGCCGCCGCGCAAGGTCGAGCGCTCGATGCCTTGGCGCAGGATCTCGCCGCCGCGCTTCCAACGCATTGAGCCGTGCGAAACGCGATCGAGTCAAAAGAACGATCTAGGTGGAGAAATGTGGGGTGGTGTAGTGACCGACCGGTTCAATGAACCGGTCGGCGCTCGAAGACGATTTGCTGAATGCTGATTAGCCTCGGCGGTCGCCGTAACCTCCGTTACGCCTTCCGGCCGTCACGAAGGGATTGGAGCTGCCGTTGCGTTCACCTCGGTCTTGGGGAGGGCGGGCTTCATTTACCGTCAGGCTGCGGCCGCTCACTTCCTTGCCGTTCAAGGCCGCAATGGCGGCCTGTGCTTCCTGGGCGCTGCCCATTTCCACGAATCCGAACCCCTTGGAGCGCCCTGTTTCTCGATCCATGATGACATGGGCCGAGTATACCGTACCATGCGCCGCAAAAAGCTGGTGCAAGTCATCATTCCCAAGACCATAATTCAGATTTCCGACATACAATTTCCTGTTCACAAGATAACTCCTCAATACCCACTCAAATGACATATGCGCCGAAGGCCACAATATATTATCCGTCTATAACGGCTTCAGCTCCGCTCCTTGGAGAAACAAATAAACTATTTTTCCGCACTTATTTCCATAAGTAATCGCCCGTAGGTGCTATATTCCCGTTTCAAGTACCTGCTTTCGGCAGTATACCGAAGCTTGCCATAGGCGATATTGATGTAACGAAAATGGAATAGAGTCGGTTGATTTCAGGGCATGTGCGTATGATTATCGTCACAAAACGGTAACGCCCATCAACTAATGTCGAGCCGAGTTTCCTGTTCGAGGTGAGCGCCCTGTACTGTTCGTCCTGCTAGTAGTGCCTGTTTTATTCCGTTCTTGTCGATATGAATAATACTTTCCTCACGCTTAAATGCGCCGGGGACGGCCGACTCGTCGTCGAGGATGACCTTGGGCGGATTTTGCTTGACTTTTATGATGAATTGGGGGCTTCGAATCTCGCGTATATTGATGCGCTCCAGTTGGACCTTCAGATACCGCCGTAATCCGGCCGCCCGGGTTTCCAATGCCCTTCGCCGCCGGCTCATTCGTTCCTCGGCCTGACGAATCAGTTCCGCTTCGCCCTCCATGTGCAGGAGGGCGGCGGCTATGTTCCAGGCTTTGACGGAAATTTCGCCGGACAGCGCTTCCAATGTGTCCTCCACCACATCCGGTGGCAAATCCGGATTCATGAGTTCGTTCAAGGCCTGCTGGTATTGATCGGCAATCTCGTAAAGCTTGGTTTCCACGTCGTTACCTCGATTCGTTCGAAGTCGGGCTAGCCCATTCGTCCAACTTCCCGAGCAGTTTGTCATAGATCTCGGGGCTCAACTCTTCGAAAGCGTTCATCTTGTGTCTGCTCGCAGCTCTGACCCAACGCAGGACTCGCTCACGGTCCAGGCCCAGTTGTTCGATACGAGCTTCCAGCTTTTCGATCTGGTCCTGCGAAACGCTGCTGAACCGGTGGCTACGTCCCGAGGTCTCGGAAGCCGACGTAGATTCTGACGGAGCGGGCTCGGTGCCGCGCCGAGCGGGCTTGTTCCGCTCTGCGGTGTGTGGCTTTGAGCTCGGCCCTAGCTGCATGTCCTCCAGATCCTGGGTGAATACCTCGCTCAGGCCCGCCATGCGCAGGGTCGCATCGATGTGAGCCGACTTCCCGGCCATCTTGAGGGCTTTGTTGAGGTCCCCGTAGTCCTGCTGCACGCTGCGCGCACCTATGCCTTCGGCCACCGTCCGTTCTTGGCTGTCGCGCAATTCGCAGCGCAGAATGATCGTGCCGAGAGGTTGTCCCGAGAGAGCGGCCTGCTCATAGGCTGTGAGATTGGGATAGTGCACGGTGACGCCGAGCATGCCGCAAATTTTCTCTGCGCCCGGCTTGAACAGGCTGGGTTTGCTCCAGTGGCTGCCGATAGGGCAGGAGTCGGCTTCGCCGCGCCTGGCGAAAGTGCATTTTTCCCGGTTGAAGAGGTGGATGCGCCCGTAGTCGGTGCCTTCGACCAACGCTTCGCGTATCCAATTCAATATCGCTGCGCGATTGTGCTTACGCCGCTCCAGTCCCGCTTCGAATACATCGCTCGGCAAGTCCAGAGGGGACACGCTCGGCACTGCGGCCTTCGAGGTCTTTCGTGTGCTCTTGCGCGCCGGCTCTGCTTTCCCTTCCAACGGCTTTGCAGTGCTGTCGGCGCTATTTTCATCATGTTCGACATTAGCTGCGGGCGGAACCGAAGCGGCCGGGATTTCGAGGGTATTTTCGCGTTCTTTCACGTGATTCATAAACTGCTTGCTCCTACCGTACAAATCTTCTTTGGCGCATCCCGCCAGGCAGACACCTGGGCGCGAGATGCTATGGTTTGTACGGGTCATCAACGAAATTGAAGATAAAAAGAGCCGGAACATCCGGGTCATTGTGAGTTCATTCAAGGGGCCTCGAATCGCTTGCCCAGGGAATGGTAGATTCGTGCTTGGAGGATTCCTCGAAGTATTACGTAGGTTTGGAGACCGGACTTCGGCGCCGAGAGGCGTCGAGCCGGTGATCCGTATGGTTTCGAAGCAAATGGCGAGGAGTCGTTCTCGACCCGGTCCGGGCAATAGGATGGTGAAGGTGAAGTAGTGCAATAAATAATCAGTTTTCCTGGTAAGGTATTAAACAACTTTCGGTCGTGAAAGTTCCGTCAAGAATTCAAAAAAAATACGGTAATACAAAGAGTTGTCGTGGCTGTTTAGAGGGGCCCAGGGGAGGTCCGCGCTTGAACGATGCAGCTCTCGATTCGAGTCGAAGACAATCTGTAAGGATTGTCGGTCTATATTGGTAGGTCTTGACGCATCTTTGATGGAGTGGAGGAGGAATGGTTGGAGCGCTGGAAGATTATGTTAACGCGCCGGATGCCGTCTATCTGTGGAGATATGAATCTGAAACGCGCGAAACGTGGGGGACGTTGAACCGCCTGGAATTGATTTCGCAAAAATGGCGCGGCGAGCAATGGAGCCACGGCCTACTGATCGCTCAGCCCAGAGAATTACGTAATCCGGGGACCGCTTTTTTCCTGATTACGCACGATGGCTCCGCGTGCATTGATCTGTTGCGAGCGGCGGCGGAACAAGCCGGCGCTATTGCGGCGGCAATTACCGGGGTTCCGAATCAGCCGCTGTACGGACGCAGCGAGGATGCACTGGTCGCTTTTACATTCGATCGATATGCGGCGACCAACGACCGGACCTGGCCGCTGCTATTTCCCATGGTGAAAAGCGCGGTACGCGGCATGGATGCGATTCAGGAGTTCGCCGGCAGGACATTGAGCGTCGGCATCGAGAAGTTTCTGGTTGCCGGTGCGTCGAAGCGCGGTTGGACCGCGTGGCTGACGGCAGCCGTCGACAGGCGGGTAAAGGCCATCGCGCCGATGGTGTTCGACATGCTGAACATGAAGACGCAGCTGCGATGGACCGAGAAAATCTACGGACAGCAGAGCGAGTATATCCACGATTACACCGATTTGGGACTGCATCTCGCCCTGGAAGACAGTCCCCTGCATCGGTTGCGGGTTTGGGTGGATCCCTATGCGTATCGGGAGCGTTACCGAATGCCGAAGCTACTGCTGCTCGGGACCAACGATCCTTATTGGACGGTAGATTCGCTACGACATTACTGGCACGATCTGCCCGATCCGAAATTTCTGTTCCGGGCGCCGAACGCTGGCCATGGTGCCGGCAGCACACCGGAAGCCAAACAGACTCTTGCCAGCTTCTTCGAGCTGGTGGCCCGCGATCACCCATTACCGAGACTGGTGTGGACTCACACTCAACCGACGAACGACACCGAGATGATACAGGTGGAGACCGATGCGAAACCTACCGCAATACGTCTCTGGACCGCGGAGTCCTCGGATCGGGATTTTCGTAACGACGTGTGGTCGAGCCGGGGACTGGATCTCGACCCGGTGAGTAACGGTGCCGCTACGCTCGTGTTCACTCCGTGCGACAAATATCGAGCGTATATGGTCGAAATTGACCTGCACACCCCCAGTGGAAATCCCTATCAGTTGTCGACCGAAGTTCGGGTACTTCCCGATTTCGCGTATATCGAGTAAGGCGGATTCCGGGTTTAAAACCGAAGGCATCGTATTCCGGCGCATTCGCGCTTGCTGTCAATATAGAAACGTTATAAAGTAACACTCACGAGCAAGGCCTTAGAGGCTCAATCCATGAATGTCCGGCTTCCGCCGAGTCGAGAAGAATACCTGACACCCACCCATGATCACCGCGGCTGCGTCGACCGAGCGCTGCGCGTAGCGGAGCAACTGTGCGCACAGCGCGAGGTTCGGCTGACGCCGATTCGCCGCAAGGTGCTCGAGCTTATCTGGGAAAGCCATCGGGCGGTCAAGGCTTACGACCTGCTCGATCGGATTAAGCCATTCGAACAGGCCGCAAAGCCCGCGACGGTGTATCGGGCTCTGGAGTTTCTGCTCGAGCAGAAACTGATTCATCGCGTCGAAAGTCTGAACGCATTTATCGGCTGCAACTGCTCGGAACGTCGGCATGAGCAATTATTGCTGATTTGCGAACGCTGCGGAAACGTCGAGGAGAGGCCGGGAACCGAGGTGATGGCCGCGGTCGCGAGTGAAGTCGAGGAAGCGGGGTTCAAACTTCACCGGAAAGCCATCGAGATCCACGGCTTGTGTCCCCATTGCGTACAGCCCGAAGCCGAAGCTTGATGCTCGGCGTATCGGGCTGAGGCTCTTCAAAGCATCCGAGTTTGTCATATTTTTGTAACGCTATAACATTAGCGCAAAAGAACCCGATAACAATTATGCAAAAGCGAGTCGTCCTGCTTCTGGTTTCGTCTGTGTATGTTTCTTCCGGCGTGGCTGCAGAAGATGAAGCGGTAGAAGAGCTGGAGCCGGTGTTGGTTACTGCGCCGGTGCATAAATTTGCCGAGGAGATGGCGCGTCCCTTCAATGTCTTGAGAGGGGAAGAACTGACCCGGAAATCAGGCAATACCTTGGGCGAGACTTTGAGTCAGGAACTCGGGGTAAGCAGCTCATCTTTCGGAGCCGGTGTCGGCCAGCCGGTCATTCGCGGGCAGAGCGGCCCACGTGTGCGGGTCATGCAGGACAGCCTCGGCATTCAAGATGTATCCACGCTGAGCCCCGACCATGCCAATGCAGTGGAGCCGATCCTGGCCGAGCGCATCGAAGTGCTGCGGGGTCCTCAAACTCTGTTGTACGGTAGCGGAGCCATCGGCGGACTGGTCAACGTCATCGACAATCGGATTCCGGACCGGGTGCCGGAGCAGGTCATCTCCGGTGCAGCAGAGCAGCGCTACAACACCGTGTCCGACGAAACCACCAGCGCGTTGCGGCTGGATGCCGGACGAGGCCTATTCGCCCTACATTTGGACGGCTTTTACCGGGATCGGAACAATATCGAGATTCCGGGCTACGCCATCGACGAAAAGGCCGAAGGCGCCTCCCACGGCGCGGAAGGCCATGATGAAGCCATCGTCAACACCAAGGGTTACGTCGCCAACACCGATGCGAGGGCTCGCGGCGGCACGGTGGGCTTTTCGCTCGTCGGTGAACCGGGGTTTTTCGGTTTTTCCGTTAACCGGCTGGAAAACGAATACGGCATTCCGCCCGGCGCACATGACCACGGACATGAACACGGCGAAGAAGAAGCCAGCGGCCTCGACCGGATTCGTGTCGACATGGAGCAGTCGCGCTACGATTTCAAAAGCGAGCTATATGACCCCTTGGCTTTCGCCGAGACGCTCAAGATGCGCGTGGGCTACACCGACTACCGCCACGTGGAAAGGGAGAACGGTGCCGCGGGCACGATATTCCGCAACGAAGCGGTGGAAGGCCGTATCGAATTGGTTCACAAGCACATCGGCCCCTGGCACGGGGTGGTCGGCGCCCAGGTTCAGGAGAGCGAATTCTCCGCGGTGGGAGAGGAGGCCGTGGTGCCGAAATCGGAAATTTCTTCCTACGGCTTTTTTGCCGTGGAGGATATGCACTGGCGCGATGTGTTATTCGAATTGGGGCTCCGGGTCGAAGATCAAACCATCAGACCGGTTGACCGGAGAAGCCGCTCGCACACCCCGATCAGCGCCTCCGGCTCGGCCGTGTGGAACTTGCGCGACGACGCGGCGGTGACCTTTGCGGTAACCCGTTCGCAACGGGCGCCCCAGGTTCAGGAACTGTTCTCCAACGGCTTCCATGCCGCGACGAGGAGTTTCGAAATCGGTAACCCCACGCTCTCGGAAGAGACATCCTACAACCTTGACCTTGGCTTCAGGTACAACACGGGGTGGGTTAGCGCCGAAATCGATTTGTTCCACAATTGGGTGAATGATTATATCTTTCAGCGCAATCCCGGTACTGTTTTCAATCGCGAAACCGAGAAATTCGAGGCCGCCTGCTCGGAAGATGACGCGTGCATTCCGGTGCTCGAGAGCTCACAGTCGGACGCGACGTTCCAGGGCTTCGAAGCCAGCGTCAAATTTCCCGTGTTCGACCGGGCTTTCGGAAAGCTCGATCTCACTCTGTTCTCAGACTACGTCCGCGGCCGCTTCAATCACGGTGGCGACGTGCCGCGCATGCCGCCGCTCCGCTATGGTTTTCAGGTGGATTACGGCTTCGAAAAACTGACTGCCTTTGCCCGGTTGATGAACGCCGAGGCGCAGAGGAACCCAGGCGAGAACGAAACTCGAACGGCTGGATATCTGCTGTTCAACGTGGGCGCCGAGTATCGTCTGGCTGCCGCGGATTACGCGGAATTCATGATATTCGTGAGAGGCCGGAACCTGCTCAACGAAACCATCCGCAATTCCACCTCCTATCTACGCAATATCGCACCCGAGCCCGGCCGTGCCGGAGAATTCGGGATACGCATGAGTTTCTGACCGGAAACGTCATCCGGGACGCTTGCTCCCTTCGAAAATACCGGAAAAAATCTCAATTCGTCCGATGCCGGTTCTGGCGTTTCGTCGCCAAGTATCGACAATTCTCCGTAATTGCGTTTCCATGGTGCGGTCGCGTTTCCGGTTCCGGTGACCTACGCCATGGCCCAGTCCATGACAAGCCATATGGATTTCTCTTCTGCGAACTTCCCGCGGACCATTGGAATCCAATCAGTCAAATTCAAGTGGAAACCACTATGAGCAACGAATACGTCAAGTTAACCGATCCCGATGGCAGGCAGCTGACCTCTCTGCCGATAGTGAAGGGAACGATGGGGCCATCCGTGCTGGATATTTCCAAGCTCTACCACGATGTTGGCTGTTTCACAGTTGACCCCGGGTATTCGATGACGGCAAGTTGTGCGAGCGGAATAACTTATATCGACGGCGAACAGGGAGTTCTGCTGTATCGCGGATACCCCATAGAGCAATTGGCGGAGCAGAGTAGCTTTCTGGAAGTCACGTATCTGCTCTGGTACGGCGAGTTGCCCAACGAGAAGCAATTACAGCAATTTACGCAGGAAGTCGTGCACCATACCATGATCAACGAATCCCTCCGGCTGTTCTACCAGGGGTTTCATCACGACGCTCATCCGATGGCGGTTTTGGTAGGAGTTGTGGGATCGCTTTCCGCTTTTTATCACGATTATTTGGATATCCACGATCCGAGGTCGCGAGAGTTGGCGGCGCTACGTCTGGTTGCCAAGATGCCCACCATCGCGGCGGCGGCCTACAAGTACACTATGGGGCAGCCGCAAATCTATCCCAGGAATTCTCTGAGCTACACGGGCAATCTTCTGCACATGATGTTCGCGATGCCGACGCAGGCTTTCGAGATCGATCCCGTGGCGGAGCGCGCGTTGGACCTGTTGTTGGTTTTGCATGCCGACCACGAGCAGAACGCGAGTACATCGACGGTACGCTTGGCGGGGAGTTCGGGGGCCAATCCGTTTGCCTGCATCGCAGCGGGAATTGCAGCACTGTGGGGTCCGGCGCATGGTGGCGCGAATGAAGCGGTCATAAGGATGCTCCAGGAAATCGGAGATGTCAAACACATACCACAATTCCTCGCTCGGGCGAAGGACAAGAATGATCCGTTCCGTCTCATGGGCTTCGGTCACCGTGTGTACAAGAATTTCGATCCGCGTGCGAAGATTATCCGTGAGACCTGTTACGAGGTGCTCGGAAAATTGGCCGATACCAAAGATCCGCTGTTCGATCTCGCCCTTAAACTGGAAGAAATCGCGCTGAAGGATGAGTATTTCATCGAACGCAAGCTATATCCCAATGTCGATTTTTACTCGGGCATCATTTACCGCGCCTTGAAGATCCCCATGAGTATGTTTACCGCGATGTTCGCCGTCGCGCGTACCGCCGGCTGGATGGCTCACTGGATGGAGATGATGGCCGACCCGGAACAGCGGATCGGTCGCCCGAGACAGCTCTACACGGGCCCCGTCACTCGGGATTATGTGCCGTTGAACGAACGCAGCAAAGACGACCCGCATTAATCGGATCGTCATTCGCCGGCAGGGTTAAATCGGGAAACGGCAGTTGTTCACTTGGATCGCGTAGAAACGCCGCACGTATTCTGGTCGTCGTGTCTTCCACCGATATCTTCGCTTGGACGACGCTGCTATGTACCCGATTGCACGGCGGGCCGGCCACGTGCCGGCGTCGCTCCTTGTTGCTGGAGACTGCCCCGCAGGGGCGTCGAGGCCCTTCGACGGAGCTCAGGACAAGCTTGCCAGCCGACCCGCCCCCGCACACTCGAGCACGATCAACTGCCGTTTCTAGTTTAAACAAAAAGCCGAAACCATGCGGTTCCGGCTCCTAAAGTCGACATTCATGCCCGATCAGGCTTTTTTCCGCAGTAGCGCCGCATTGGCATCGACGATCAAGGGCCAACCCGTCCTTCGGCCGATAGGCGCGGCCGCTGCCGCAAGTGCTTCGTTCAGGACAACATTTCCTTGGTCATCGAACATGAAGGTTCGATCGCGGCCTTTCTCCTTGGCGATACGGCATGCGGTATCGGCGCTTCGAAGCACCGATGCCGCATCTCCGTTTGCGGCCGCCAGCGCCGTAATCCCAATGCTGACGCCTATTCGAATATCCTTTTCGGTCCATGGCAGCGAACAGTTCCTGACGGCGTCCCGAAGGTTATTGGCGACGATCCGCGCCCGTTCGAGCGGGCAGTTCTCCAGCAAAAGGCCGAACTTGTCGCCACCCAGCCGCCCGAGGATGTCGCTCTGCCTCAGCCGCCGTTCCAGGACGTCTCCCACGGTCTGCAGCAACTGATCGCCGGCGGTGCGCCCGTAGGTGTTGTTGAAAATCCGGAAATGATCGAGGTCCAGATAGCACAACACATGTTCGGATCGGCACTCGCGGGCAGCAATCAGGAGATCCTCCAGGCACCGCTCAAACTCGATGCGGTCCCTCAGCGACTTGTCGATGTTCGCGTCGGAGATCCGGAACAGAGCGGATTGTTTTGTCAATTGTTCCGCGCGGTGGCTCTCCATCTCCTCTATACGCCGACGGAAATGCTCGAGCTCCCGCTCCAGCTTCTTGTCTTTGTCGATATCGACGAGTGTCCCCTGCAGGAACAGAGGCCGGCCGGCAGCGTCGTTAACCACCCGGGCTTTATCCAAGACCCAGCGCGCCTTGCCATCGTGGGTAATGACACGGTATTCGCAACGGAGCGGCGCGTGATGCTCATAAGTTCTTGAGAAATGCTCGATGACCATTTCCCGGTCGTCCGGGTGGATCCATTTGATCAAACCGATGCCCAGGGGATCGTCCAGCCAGATTTCCGGGCTGTAGCCCAACGCCCCGATTTGCGGGC
The DNA here is from genome assembly GCF_003584645.1 of Methylocaldum marinum. Classification (GTDB taxonomy): domain Bacteria; phylum Pseudomonadota; class Gammaproteobacteria; order Methylococcales; family Methylococcaceae; genus Methylocaldum; species Methylocaldum marinum. Next base: position 1,312,133 of record NZ_AP017928.1, on the reverse strand, counting down.
TGACGTACAGCAGTTTTCCCGGAGCTTCGAGCGACGCAATATAGGTTATTGCTTCGATTTGTTCCGCCAGGGCGCGGTATTTGGCTTCGGCTTGCCGCAGCCTTTCCAGGGCGTCGTCCCTTTCTCGCAGTAATCGAGCCTGCCGTACGGCACGGGCAATCGAGTCCGGGAGCCACTGTACGAACTTCGGTTCAACGGATTTTACGAGGCAGTCCGAAGGACAGCACTTGAACGTGTCCGTCACGGCCTCGACGTCATCGTTCGACGTCAATACGATTATAGGCACCGGCAGCGGGTCGGTTTCCGCCACCAAATCGGCAATCAGATCGCTCAGGTCGAAATCCGGCAGGTGTCGATCGATCAGGATGCAGTCGGGCATCTGAGCCCTTATCAGTTTCAGCCCCAAGCGGCCGGTGGCGGCCTCCCGGAGTTCGAACCGCAAGGACGAATGCTGGTCGAGAGCCTGCCTGCAGATTTGGCGAAAAGCGGGGTCGCTGTCGATGAGCGCGAGGCGGATGGTCGGTTCGATAGTTAAGGCGTTCATTGTATTTACTCGTTACAGTCCTGTAGGCACATGAAGAACGCTTTGTTCCGCAGCCGGATTCAAAGGCGGCGAACAGTCATCCTGCGATGTTCGATGCTTCGGTGTCTATCCTTTTTGTGGTGCAAAACTCTAGACCAAGTCGCGCCTTTACGTAATAAGTACTGTTGCATACCGGATACAAACCGGATCGGCTTCCGTGCTCGACTCCATAGCGAATGGAATGGCTTTAGACTATCTTCGACGATGGGCCGATCTGTTGGGAAATGAAACGAACCGCTATTCGATGACGTACCGAGTTTCGACAATTTCGACCGTGCCGCAAGCGGCCGGTTCGGAAGAGCGAACCATGTGGCTCCGTTCCGATTTCCGGGCGCCGGGCAAACCGGTGCTTTCATCATGACTCGGGAAGACAAGGGGCATTCACCGTCGCTCGGATCACCGGCGCCCGTGACCGCGCGAAGCGGAATGGCCGCCTTCGGCGGCGGAGCGTTGATCGGAACCTTGGGCGGCTTGATGGGGCTGGGCGGCGCGGAATTCCGCTTGCCGATGCTGATCGGAGCGTTTCGGTTTGCGGCTTTGGAAGCCGTCATCGTCAACAAGGCGATCAGCTTGCTGGTCGTTGCCTCGGCTCTGCCGTTCCGCACCGGAACCGTGCCTGTCGCTGTCGTGGTTTCGCATTGGCACGTGATAGCGAATCTCCTGGCAGGAAGTTCGGCGGGGGCATGGGTCGGCGCGGGTTGGGCGATTCGGCTCCGGGCGGAGACGCTTTATCATGTCATGGCAATATTGTTGGCCTTAATCGCCTTGGTCTTGTTGTTCGGCCATGACGCCAACAGCGCCGCCCGCTTGTCGCTTCAAGGCATTGCGCTGATCCTTGCCGGTTTGGCAGCGGGCTTCGGCATCGGTCTGACGGCATCGCTCTTGGGCGTGGCGGGTGGAGAACTCTTGATTCCCACTCTGATGCTACTGTTCGGGACCGATATCAAACTGGCCGGCAGCCTATCGTTGGCGGTGAGTCTGCCGACCATGCTCATCGGCATCGGCCGCTACAGCCGGGACAGGGCCTTCGCCGTGCTGGGACAGAATTCTCGCTTCCTGGGGATCATGGCGGCGGGTTCGGTGCTGGGTGCATATCTTGGAGCACGATTGCTCGGCCTGATTCCGGGTACGATTCTGCTGCCTCTACTTGCGTTGATCCTGGTGTTGTCGGCGGTCAGGATTTGGCGTCACTGCTAACGCGGGAACGTTCTGCGAACTTGGGAGCAGGAGTGCCTCGGCAGTGAACGAATTGCCGGGATCATAGCTGCCGTCGCCGGCGCAATGGATTGAGGGTTAGGCGATATCGGCGGATTGCCGGAAGCGACGGATCCGGAGAAGGGGGCGGGCCGTTGTAACGGTGCTCGATCCGGTTTTCCTTCCTGCGGCCTCCAGCAGCGATTAGGAAACCGTTCCGGTGTCGGTGGACTTGAGCGCACCGGATCCGGTCGTATTTTCGGGAATTTGCCGGCGGGTTCAAACTGACGATTGGTCGCGTGATTCTATGGAAGAAGCATCCTTTTGGCTGAAAGTAAGCGGGGCAAGATGAACGGTACGCAGGTAAAAAGCTTTTTGCTCCTGACCGTGCTGGCAATCATCGGATTCGGGCCATTGTCGGTGACCTGCCTGATCGGCATGTTTATCTTGCTCAAAAGGCCGGAATGGTTTTACCGGGTCGTGAAAAATCTGTATCGAGACCGGCCCTGCAGGTCTGGCGATCCCAAAATGCCGGCGGAAGAAAAAGGAAAGAAAGCCACGGCGGCCAGGATCAAATCTTTCTTGTGCCTGTTCATCCTGCTGGTCCTGGATATCGCGCCGGTCCCCGTAACCGGGACAATCGGTCTGTACGTCGTAGCGGCAAGGCCTTGTTGGTTCAGGACCCTGGTCGAGAAAATTTATCTCGGCGTTAACGGATCAGGTTGAGGGCAGCACATGGGATCCGTTACAAATCCGGTAGGTGTAGGATAAGAACGCTTCTGAGATTGGGTATTCGCTCGATGGCTCAATCGGGCGCTTTTGGATCTTGATGCGAAGAGCGTCGGAGCTTGCCTAGCGTTCCGGTGGAAGCTTCCCACAAAACCGACGACGAAGACCGAGGATACACAAGTGACATCTCTACCCGTCGGCCACATCGCCGAAGTCTATGGACCGGTGGTCGACATCACCTGCCGGTCGTTGCCGCCCTTGCACCGGGCTTTGTATGCCGCAATCGACGACGAGCGTTATGTGTTCGAGGTTCACCAGCATCTCGATCCGACGCGGCTCAGAGCGATCACCTTGCACCGTACCTCCGGCTTGAAACGCGGCATGCCGGTTTATGATACCGAGGGTGCCTTACGGGTACCGGTCTCGCCGGAATGCCTGGGGCGGCTCTTGAATGTTTTCGGCGCCCCGCTGGACGGAGGCGGACCGCTGCCCAACGCCGAGTTTCGAGAAGTCTTGGCGCCTCCTACTGCGCTCCATGAAGCAGTTCCGGCCAGCCGCATCCTGGAAACCGGCATCAAGGTCATCGATCTTTTATGCCCGTTCGTGCGCGGCGGCAAGACGGGATTGTTCGGCGGTGCCGGGGTCGGCAAGACGGTATTGATCATGGAATTCATGCATGCGATCGTCGCCCTCCATCAGGGAGTCTCGGTGTTTGCCGGGGTCGGGGAACGCATCCGCGAAGGTCACGAACTGTGGCACGAAATGCGAGGTACCGGCGTCATGGGCAACGCCGTGCTGGTTTTCGGGCAGATGGACGAATCACCGGGCGTGCGGTTCCGGGTCGGACTGACGGCGCTGACTTATGCGGAATATCTACGAGATGCTCTGGGCAAGGAAGTTTTGTTCCTGATGGACAACGCGTTCCGGTTCGTTCAGGCGGGGAGCGAGGTTTCCGGATTGCTCGGACGGATGCCGGCCACGGTGGGTTATCAACCCACGCTGTTGAGCGAGGTGGCGGAGCTGCAGGATCGAATCGTATCGACCCGTCGGGGCGGTATTACATCGGTGCAGGCGATTTACGTCCCGGCCGACGACATGACGGATCCCGCGGTAAACGCCATCCTTGGCCATTTGGATACCAGCGTGATCCTGTCGCGCACGCAAGCGGCCAAGGGGATTTATCCGGCCGTCGATCCGCTGTTATCCGGCAGTAAAATGATGGACCGGTATTTTCTGGGAGATCGGCATTACACGGTGGCCGAGGCCGTACGCGCCCATCTGGCCCGCTATCAGGAGCTGGAAGACATTATAACGATGCTGGGTATCGAGGAGCTTTCCGAAAAAGACAGGCTCATGGTGCTGCGTGCCCGAAGACTTCAGCGTTACCTCAGCCAGCCCTTCCACACTGTTGCAGAGCACACCGGCATATCCGGGCTCTCCGTACCTCTCGAGCGAACTCTGGCCGACTGCGAAGCCTTCTTGCGTGGCGATTATGACGATGTACCGGAGGAACGCTGCTATATGCGCGGAGCGATGCAAACCTGAGCGGCCGCTCTCATCTTCTACCAGTTGAGGAGCCGTTCGACCCTGAACCATCTTGCCCACGACCGGTACTCTGCTAGCATAGACATTCCAGCGACGGGGGGAATCAGCCGGCGAACGAGACTTCGTACTCATTTCCTTAAACCTCTGCCGGTAGAAAGCCCGTGCGGCCTATACGATAACCAATGATAAGCTGTCGGAGCACAATTCATGGCAAGACCCTTAATCCAATTGGCACTGGACTCCTTAGACATCGATCAAACCCTAAGGCTGGCCAACATTACGGCACCCTATATCGATATCTTCGAAATCGGAACGCCGTGTATCAAGCATAACGGGATCGCTTTAGTCAAAGAGCTGAAGCAGCGGTATCCCGACAAATTGATCTTGGTCGATCTCAAGACCATGGACGCAGGCGAGTACGAAGCCACGCCCTTTTTTGCCGCCGGTGCCGATATATGCACCGTTCTCGGCGTATCCGGACTTCCGACCATTGCCGGCGTGATCAAGGCGGCCAAGGCCCACAATGCGGAGGTACAAGTCGATCTCATCAACGTACCGGATAAGCTGGTATGCGCGCGGGAGGCGGCCAAGCTGGGCGCTCACATCATCGGCGTGCATACCGGACTCGATGCGCAGGCGGCTGGGCAAACACCGTTCGCCGACTTGCAAGCGATTGCCAAATTAGGCTTGCCGGTGAGAATTTCCGTCGCCGGAGGGATCAACCAAGTGACGGTTCGCCAAGTCGCGAAAACGGGCGCGGACATCATCGTCGTGGGTGCGGCGATTTACGGAGCACCTTCGCCTTCGGATGCCGCGCGGGAGATCCGCGAACTTGTCGAAGGCAAACATCACAAGTTCATCATGTCGAAACTCGCGGGCGTGCTCGGATCCACGGACGCCCGCTACGAGGCAAGGCTGACCACCATGCTGGACCGGGCGTCCCGAGTCTTTATCGCGGGCGCCGGGCGTTCGGGTTTGGTCGCCAAGTTCTTTGGCATGCGCTTGATGCACGGCGGCTACGACGCTTACATCGTGGGCGAGGTCGTCACTCCGAGCATTCGCAAGGGAGACTTGTTCATCGTCATCTCCGGCTCGGGAGAAACCGAGACGATGTTGGCGTACACCAAACGCGCCAAGCAGATGGGCGCCAACATCGGCTTGATTACCACGAAAGACAGCTCAACGATAGGCGATCTGGCGGACGTGGTATTTCGGATCGGTAGTCCCGAGCAGTATCGCAAAGTGATCGGCATGCCCATGGGCACGACTTTCGAGCTGTCCACACTGCTCTTGCTCGAAGCGACCGTATCGCACATTATTCACGCCAAGAAAATTCCAGAAGAGCAGATGCGCACCCGGCACGCTAATTTGGAGTGAGGCTTTACGGACTTCAGTCCGGGCGCGCCGGCATTCCGGTTCGTGGGTCCGGGTCGAAATCCGCGCCGGTTTTTATCGATCAGGTTTTGAAAAGTCCGGCGGTACTGACCTTGTCCGCCAAACGGTTGTTCGTCGATTCTCAAGATGTGTCGTTCGAAATGGACGGCTGTCGGCGAACGGCCGGTTTATCGCCACCGGTCGGGACGAAACGGCTTGGTGCTTACGAGGTGAAACGGGTGTTTTTCGAGCCCGATAGGTTAGACTGATTGCGGCTGCGTACGAGGATACCGGCTTTATGCCGGCAGGGTACTGTCGGTCCGGGCTGTCCCGAATCAGTCGGCTCCTTAAAAAAGGTTTTAACGGAACACCTACTCTTATGACCTTCGATAGAAAGACTCGGTTGCCGAGTGGTTTAAGCTTTTGCCGTCACGGGAGCATCCTCTCGCAATCAAGGTCGTCTCGGCCGGTCGCCCGGCAGCCAGGGAGGCAACATTGTTTTTGAGGGAACAGCCATGAACTCGAAGATCGAACATATCCTTTTGGTGATGTTGGCGGCGTTGCTTTTGACGGCATGTACCGGCGGCAGTAAGAATCCCGCGCGGACGGGAGGCAAAGAAGTCTTCAGGTTGGTCAAGAAACCTCATTCGACAAACAGTGGAGCAGCCATGCCGACGATTGTCCAAGAGACCATGCCTCCGCCCATTCTCGGAGAGGGCCACCGAACCACGGATGACGTGCTCTACCATTTCCGCCCCTATGTAAGACAGCAGCTGATGCCTTATTTCCGGAACGCCGGGGTGTCTTACCCGCCGAAGAAGGTCACGTTCATCGCGCTGAAACAGGAGAGGAAACTCGAAGTTTGGGCCGGAGACGCAGGAGAGTTTCGGTTTATCCGCGATTACGATATCAGAGCCGCCAGTGGCGTGACCGGCCCCAAGCTAAAGCAAGGGGACAAGCAGGTTCCTGAAGGAATATATCGGATTGTAGGCCTCAATCCGAACAGCAACTACCATCTATCGATGAAGCTGAACTATCCTAACGAGTTCGATTGGTTCCATGCCGAGCGGGAAGGCCGTTACGATCCGGGCTCGGATATTTTTATCCACGGCGACAGCGTCTCTGCAGGTTGTCTTGCCATGGGGGACAAAGCGATAGAAGAACTATTCGTCCTCACGGCAGAAGTCGGACACGAAAACGTCAAAGTTATCATCACGCCGCGCGATCCGCGCGTTTTGCCGCTGGATCCCAACGGTTATGGGCTGCCGACCTGGACACCCGAACTTTACAGGATGATCTCTGCAGAAATGGAATTCTTTTCCGACGAACTCAGGGTTTCCAACAGCCGGCCCATATATCCGGCGCGCTCGCCGATTCGTTGATTTTTCCCGGCTATCCGAACTGGGAGCCTGATTTTTGTGGGAAAGCGGTCGTCCGGCAATCACCGCGTCCGCATGGAAATCGCGGCTTCACGGGGTAAATGGTGAATGCGAATGCCTCGGCAGGGGAGGTGCTCGCAATACAAAGCTGACCGCGCGGCTTCTTAGCCCTTCATTCCGAAAGGCAGTGTTTCGGTCTGGCCGGCTGAGGTGCCGCGCCAGCCCGAAAGGTTTTAAAGATCAACTTGGCGTCTCAGGGTGTCTGTTGGTTTCCTACAGAGCACTTCGGGTGACGTTTTGCTTCCGCTTCGTAGGCAAAGCCCGCCACGTGCATCCGAAGGATGCATTTCACGTATTTCCATAAGGCGGAAAATGTTGGTTCGCTCAGTTCGCGTTCGATTACGGTAGTCGACATGGCCTCTTCCTCCGAATTCTCGTTAACTCATTCGAGAGTTTGCATTCTTTATCTCGTCGGCAGTGCGACATTGTGCACAAGCACCAAGGTTCGATCGGCCCACAAACGGCATCGGCCTTCTTGCAGGACGGATGTCTTGTGCCATATACCGCCGACTTGAGACGCAGATAAAGCCGACTTTGGACCGCGCAACCGGAGTGCCTCGTGCGCTTCCCTTCGATTACGAATGTTAGACCATCCTCAAGATATGGGTGAGCTTTTTTTTTGTGACATATTTGCTCGAAGACTTTGCGACAGTGGCAATTTTGATCAGAGATGACGACACTTAATGCCATCGCTTTCTTGCCGTCGCTCGGATCTCCCCCTTGCGAGCGATACGGGACTTGAGCCACACTGCGGGCGAAAACATCGGTGGCGGCTCCATTGATTTTCGATCGACCGGATGATGCACGTTCCACATCGACTTCCTGTGCCGGAGAAGGTGTGTGCGGTTGGAGGAAGGGCGCGGCGGGGGAACGCGCCTCGGTGGGTGGGTAATGTAACGACAATGATTTATGACTGCAGAATTTTCACAGATTAACCGGTTAACCTGGCTTCGCTTCGTTCGCGGTATCAAGAACTTTGTGGCTTCCGAAGCGGGGCGCAAGGCCGTGATACTGTTCGTCGGCTTGGTTTTATTTCTCCTCGCGATCAATGGCCTCAATGTTCTAAATAGCTATGTCGGTCGCGATTTCATGACGGCCATCGCGGAACGGAATCAGCAAGGTTTCGTGTGGCTGGCCGTGGTCTATATCGGCGTTTTGGCGGCATCCACTCTGGTCGCGGTTTACTATCGTTTTACCGAAGAGCGTCTGGGCCTGCTCTGGCGGGATTGGTTGACCCGGCGCTTTGTTAACGTCTATCTGGAACATCCGACCTACTACCGGCTCAACGACCGGCTCATCGCAAACGGCGAAATCGCGAATCCGGACCAACGAATCGCCGATGATGTACGAGCGTTTACGGTCACCACGCTTTCTTTCACGCTGATGTTTCTTAACGGCGCATTTACCGTCGTGGCCTTCTCGGGCGTAATGTGGTCGATAAGCCCTGTACTGCTCGGAGTAGCGGTAATTTATGCCGTGGTCGGATCATACCTGACTATCCGCTTGGGGTATTCTCTCGTCGGATTGAACTATAACCAGCTCGACAAAGAGGCCAACTTCCGGGTAGACCTCATTCACGTTCGGGAAAATGCCGAATCTATTGCGCTGTTGCGCCGCGAAGGCCGGGCTAAAGCGAGAGTCCTGCGTCATTTGGACGAATTGATGGCCAATTTCCGGAAGATCATTACCGTCCATAGGAATTTGGGATTCTTTACGACCGGGTACAACTATTTGATTCAGATTATCCCGGCCCTGATCGTAGCCCCTCTCTATATTCGCGGAGACGTGGAGTTCGGCGCCATTACCCAGGCGGCCATGGCCTTCGCGCATCTTTTGGGTGCTTTTTCACTGATCGTAACCAATTTCCAATCGATTTCATCGTTCGCCGCGGTCATCGCACGCTTGGGAACGCTTGCGGAAGCAATCGAGCAGGCTCAAGCTACGCCGGTTCCGAGCAGCGAAGTTTGTCCCCATCATCGGCGTACGTCCGAATGTCCTCTTTGCCTCGAAACTCCGGTTGTTCCGGCAGCCATAGAGGTATGCGAGAACGACGGGCTGCTGGCGTACGAGCGTTTGACGTTAAGATCCCCGGAAGATGGTCATATCGTGGTCAAGGACTTGTCGGTATCGGTTCAGGCGGGAACGCGGCTCCTGGTTTCCGGGGAAAACGACATTGCGCGAGTCGCCTTGTTCAAGGCGACTGCCGGTCTTTGGGAAATGGGGGATGGACGCATCATCCGCCCGGAACTGGATCAGATCATGTTCCTTCCCGAGCGCCCTTATCTTCCGCCGGGGACGCTGCGCGAACTGTTGGTCCGAACCGGCCAGGAGTTGGTCATCGACGAGTCGCGCATTCGCGCCGTTCTCGGCGCTTTCGACCTGGAACCCGTGCTTGCGAGAGCCGGCGGGCTGGATATGGAACACGACTGGGGCAGCATCATGTCGCTGGCCGAACAACAGTTGATCGCCGTCAGCCGTCTGGTTATCGCTGCACCGAAGTTCGTATTTCTGGACAGAATCGATACCGCCCTGAGCATCGAGCAAGTTCACAAAGTTTTGGACGTACTCAACGCGAACGGGATTGCCTACATCAACCTCGGCGGAATTCAAGACGGGCTCCAATATTACGACGCCGTTTTGGAATTCGCCGCCGATGGAGAATGGACATGGAAGGCGCTTGGACCCGAGCGAAATACATACACGGAAAAGGCAGCCGTCTGATGGTTCGAGCAAACGCCGGAACCCCCCGGATTCCGGTCAGTCCGACCGTATGTCTTGTGATTTCGGCCGTACTCGCGGGTTGTGCGACTGCCCCGCCGAAAAACCCGTCCAATCTGTGCTCCATTTTTTTCGAGAAGGAGGACTGGTATACCAGCGCCAAGAACGCCCAACGCCGCTGGGGGGTGCCAGTACCGATTCAACTGGCGATCATCAATCAGGAATCGAGTTTCGTCGAGGATGCGCGTCCGCCCCGCTACCGGTTATTGGGCGTTCTTCCGCTATGGCGCAAGTCATCGGCCTATGGCTACGGTCAGGTCATAGACTCGACCTGGGAGTGGTATCGAACGAAAACCGGAAGCAACGGCGTGGATCGTGATGAGTTTGGAGACGTCGTCGATTTCATCGGCTGGTACGCAGATCAAAGTTATACGCGCCTCGGCATAGCAAAGTCCGACGCTTATAACCAATATTTGGCGTATCATGAGGGCCACACCGGGTTTCGGCGTAAGTCCTATCGCTCCAAACCCTGGTTACTGCGTGTCGCCCAGCGCGTCGCGGCGACTGCAACACGCTATCGCCGGCAGTTGTTGAGTTGCCAACCGAAGTTGGAAAGATCCTTGGCAAGCGACTGAGACGCTGTCATGCATCGGCGTGCCGTAACCCGAGTGCTTGTTCGGGTGAGGCTTTGCGTCTCCATTCCGTTTTGCGAACGTCGTGCGCCAAGATTCATGCCACTTCCGATCCGCCCCCGTGTATATTTGTCCTTGACATTTGATGAATTATTCTCAGCATTTCTTCGCTACCGCGCCGCTCGGTCTGGAACTTCTTTTGGCCGATGAACTGAAGGCACTGGAGGCGGTGGATGTTGTCGCGACCAGAGCCGGAGTGGCCTTTTCCGGCAAGCTCGAAACAGCTTACAACGCTTGTTTGTGGTCCCGGTTGGCCAACCGGATTCTGTTTCCGCTGAACCGTTTTCCAGCCGCGAGTCCGGAGGCGCTTTACGAAGGCGTCCGGCGGGTCGATTGGGCGGCCCACCTGGATTCCGAAGCAAGCTTTGCGGTGGACTTCGCATCGAGCCGTTCCAAAATCAATCACACGCTGTTTGGCGCTCAAAAGGTCAAGGACGCTATCGTCGACTATTTCCGAGAACGCCATGGCATCCGCCCATCGGTCCGACTCGACCGGCCGGATCTACGAATAAACGTTTATCTGGATCGCGATATCGCCACCGTGAGTATCGACCTTTCCGGTGAAAGTCTTCACAAACGTGCTTATCGACAGGAAGGCGGTCGGGCGCCACTAAAGGAGAATTTGGCGGCCGCGATGTTGCTGCGCGCCGGCTGGCCCAAGATTGCAGAAGGCGGCGGTCATTTTATCGACCCTATGTGCGGCTCGGGGACCCTGCCGATCGAAGCGGCACTGATGGCCGGCGATTTTGCACCGGGGCTGCTGCGGCCACATTTCGGCCTATTCGGCTGGAAAAAATATGATGCCGAGCTTTGGCGAAACCTGGTGAAGGAGGCGGAACGGCGCGGTGGACAAGGTCTACTCAGACTTCCCTCCATCGTCGGCTACGACATCGACCGGCAGGCCGTACGGATCGCTTTGGAAAACCTCGAGCACGCGGGGCTCAGAGGTCATGTCCACGTGGAACGAAAAGCCGTAACCGACGTCCGTCCGCGCCACGAGTCCGGCCTGCTGGCCGTCAATCCGCCCTACGGAGAGCGCCTGGGGGTTGAGAAGACGCTGGTGCCGTTGTACACAGAACTCGGCGAGACACTCAAGGGACATTTCGTCGGTTGGAAGGCGACCGTGCTGACCGGGAACCCGGAGTTGGCCTTTAAACTGGGTATACGGGCCGTGCGCTATTACACGCTTTACAACGGCGCCATCGAGTGCCGGCTGTTTAATTTCGACATCGCGCCGGAGCGCTTTTTCAGCCCACGCGAACCCGAACCGTTGACCGAAGTTCAGCGTAAAACCCGCAAGATCTTCCGAAAGGCCAAAGCAGTGGAAACGGTGGAAGGCGGAGCTGAAATGTTCTTTAACCGGTTGCGCAAGAATCTCAAGAATCTCGAGCGCTGGGCACGACAAAATGAAGTTCACTGCTATCGCCTATATGATGCCGATCTGCCGGAATATGCCGTTGCTGTGGATGTCTATCGGGGCGAGCGCACTTGGGTTCATGTACAGGAATACGAAGCTCCGACGAGTATCGATCCGGAAAAGGCCGAGCAGCGCTTGATTCATGTCGTGGCAACGATTCCAAAAGTGCTTGAAATTCCGCCTGAGCAACTGTTTCTCAAAATTCGGCGCAAACAGAAGGGCTTGGCACAATACGAAAAACAGGCGGAATCCGGACGGTTTCACATAGTGGAGGAGGGCGGATCGAAATTTTGGGTCAACTTTGAAGATTACCTCGACACAGGGCTGTTTCTGGATCATCGCATCACACGCCGGCTAATTCAGGATCAGTCGGCGGAAAAACGGTTTCTCAACCTCTTCGCCTATACAGGGACGGCCTCGGTATACGCAGCCAAAGGCGGGGCAACATCGACCACAACGGTCGATATGTCCCGCGCATATCTGGACTGGGCGGCGCGTAATCTGGAACTCAACGGGATCGGCGGAAGCCGCCACGACCTCGTTCAGGCAAATTGCCTCGAATGGCTCGACCAGGCGTCGCGAGACAGACGCATATTCGATTTGATCTTTCTGGATCCGCCCACCTTCTCGTCCTCCAAACGTATGCAGCAGACCCTGGACATACAGCGCGATCACCCGATGCTGATAAAAAAATGCATGGAAATCTTGGCGCGGAATGGATTATTGGTCTTCTCCACCAATTTCCGTAAATTCAGGCTGAACACCGAGGCGCTGACGGGTTTGCATCTGGAGGATATCAGCCGCAAAACCATCCCTAAGGATTTCGAGCGCAATCCGAAAATTCATTTTTGTTGGAAGATCAGTCGGTGAGTCATAACGAGGTGTATTGATGCCCAAGCGGATTCACGTTTTTGTGTCGGGTTTGGTTCAGGGCGTTTTTTTCAGGGCGGCTACCCGTGAGCGCGCTGTAGCTTTGGGAATTAAAGGTTGGGTGCGAAATCTCCCGGACGGCCGGGTCGAAATTCTCGCAGAAGGCGCATCGGACCGAATCGCCGAGTTTTTGGATTGGTGTGCGAGCGGCCCTCCGCGGGCAAAAGTGGATGCGCTGGAGGTGATCGACGAAATTCCGTCCGGGGGATTCGTCAGCTTCGAAGTACAGCGGCATTTTTAGAATCCCAAAACGCCATCGGGATGCTTGGACCGTCTCGTTGGATGCATTCTCGATAGGAACCGCAGGAAAACACACATCTCCCCATGGTTCGAGCGGCAGAACTTGGTCTATTAGAGCAGCAAAGAGTTACAATGCGCGTTTTGCGTGATCCTGCCGCGTATCAGTCAGTCTGCGCCGGATGACCGGTCGTTCCGAATTCGGCGTTTAACGCTCCGCCAGATCCACACTTTTTAAGCAATGTACCGAAAACTAAAAATATTGGTCGAGCAGGGCCTTGCCAAGCAAGTTCCTGCTGTAGGTCTTGGTGCTTTCCGAATTGCGTTTTCCTTAGTCATTTTCCAGGAAATCATATTCCTCTACTACTTCCGGCATTTGATTTTTGATCCGGTACCTTTTTTCGACAGGGCCTCGCCCGTATTGCACTTCTTTCTCCTGGTATGGCTGGCAGTCGCGGCTTGCCTGGTCGTAGGCTACCATATCCGAAAGGCTGCGCTGGCCAATTATATTTTCTGGGTTATTTTCGTCGTTTTTACGCCCATGTGGCAGGACTTTGATGGCGGGTTCGACCAACTGATGACCGGTTCCAGTTTTCTGCTGATATTCCTGCCTGTAGAGCGAGCCTTATCGCTAGATAATCTCCGGCTTAAACTGCGGATGTCGACATTGCAGACCCGATACGAGCCGAATGATAAAGTGCCCGTTATCGCCTATTATCTGCCGGTGGCAGTTTCTTTGGGATTGCTTTACCTGGATTCCGGTATTCATAAACTTACCGCCGAATTCTGGCGCAATGGAATGGGGGCGTGGCTTCCGCCAACTATGCCTTATTACATGTCGGCAATCGACATGACGCCGCTGTTGAATATAAAGCCTCTGGAGATGTTTATCGGTTACACGATAATTGTTTTTCAGTTTGTTTTCTTGTTTCTATTTTGGTTTCGACCTTTTCGAGTTCCTCTTTTATTCACTGGTACGCTTTTCCACACCGGTATCGTCCTGTCGCTCAATATATATCCATTCGGTTTTGCCATGCTGGCGCATTATTGCCTGCTTGTGCCGATTCGATGGTGGCGGCGTCTCAAGAAGGCATTTCGATTCGAACGGCCGAGGCTCATCGTTTTCTACGATGAACGATGTCCGCTGTGCAATCGCACCGTGATCGTCATTCAGCATTTCGATGTCCTCAATGCCATTGCCTTCAAAGGCTTACAAACTCATGCCAAAGGGCATCGGCAACTCGATTCGATTCCCGAAAGCGATCTCTTGAAGGACCTTTATGCCTTGGACAGTGATGGACACTTGTATTCGGGATTGGATACCTACATCCGGATAGCGATCAGTATGGGATATGCCGCTCCGGCAGGCTGGGTCTTACGATTGCCGGGTATCCATCATTGGGGAAATACGGTTTACCGGCGAATTGCGGACCAGAGAGAACGTATTCTCTGCGGCGAGCAGTGTATAGTACCATCGGTTCCCCTTTCAGACGAAGAAGATCCGCTTGCAAACTGGTATCGACGGTACGCTGCAACACTCTCGCAACAGGTCCAGCGGATTGCAAAATTCCTGGTTTTGGTTCTGGCTCTCCAACTAAATAGCACAATTCACTATGGCGTTTTATACCGCTGCGGAGAAACCTGTGATATCGGCGCCGCCGGACGATTATTGGATCAGGTTAGCAACTCGATTATCAATTTTTCCCACGTTTTTCTCGGCATTACACCCCACGCGCTGTATATGCACGATCATTTTGCCGGCTACAATCATATTCTGGCTCTGACTTACAAGGATCCGTCCGGCCGTGAACGATGGCTGCCTTTCGTGAACGAGGAGGGACGGCTGGTTGCGCCGAACTGGGGCCGAGTGCAGTCGATGTGGGCGAACGTTGCTGTAACCTCTCACATGCATCAGGAACGATTAAGCAAGTTCCTTAAAAAGGTTACGGCATTTTGGGGTACTGAACTCGGCCTGGATTTATCGAACGCCGAATTCGTCGTGAAAATGAAAGAAGTACGCGTACCGATGGATTGGGACGGAGACCTGCGCCACAAGAATATCGCTCAGCCTTGGCAGGATATCGGAAGAGCCGTGTGGCAAAGCGGAAATTTTCGTCTCGAACTGCGGAATGTCGACATAGAAGCCTTGTAATGCTTTGTGCTCATCCGGGATTTTTCCCGCTTTCTGTCGATCCGTCAGCTTACTCGGTGCGAGTTCTCTGCTCGCGCTGGGTGACAGGGCGACCGGCTGCGAAATGCCGACGGGCTGTCGGTTTTGATGCGATCGACTAAAATGATTGGCTGACTCATGTTGGGGATCATCGATAATGTTCGAAATCATTAAAGCGGGCGGTTGGGTTATGGTGCCTATCATCGCCTGTTCAATCTTGGCTTTGGCTATCATTTTGGAACGCTTCTGGGCGCTGCGAGCGCCTCGTATCATGCCGCCGAATCTGGTACCGGAAGTGTGGAATCTTTACCGGAAAGACCAGCTTGACAGCGCCTATATTCGTAGGCTCAGGGACAGTTCTCCGCTCGGCGCAGTCTTGGCGGCAGGGCTCCTGAACTATGCTCAAGGACGAGAAGTGGTAAGGGAAAGCATTGAGCAGGCTGGACGCCAGGTTATTCACGATCTGGAGCGATATCTGAACACGTTGGGCACTATCGCTTCCGTGTCGCCCTACCTGGGGCTGCTGGGTAGCGTTCTGGGCATGATTAAGGTCTTTTCCACCTTTTCGATGGCGAGTGGCATCGGCAATCCCACCAAACTCGCGGGCGGCATATCGGAGATTCTCATTGCGACAGCTGCCGGCCTGGCGGTCGCCATTCCAAGCCTGATTTTCTATCGATATTTTCAGGGACGAGTGATCGACTTCGCCGTGCGCATGGAGGAGGAGGCCGTACGGCTGATCGAGACTCTGTACAGCAGCCAGGAAGAGGATTAACAGGCCATGAATTTCCGCCGGCGGCGCCGGGACTATCCCGAGCTTAATCTCATCCCGATGATAGACGTCCTTATTGTCTTGTTGATCTTTCTGGTCTTGACTACGACATTTAGCCGTGAAGCGGAATTGCAAATTCAGCTGCCCGAAGCCTCGGGGCAAACGACGGGTGAAGAAAAAGGCGTTAACGTCGTCATCGATACGGAAGGTCGGTATTTCGTCAACCAACATCAGGTCGTAAATACGCACATCGAGACCTTGAAAAAGGCGATCGTCGAAGCGGCAGGCGAAAATAAAAATCCACTACTGGTCGTCAATGCCGATCAAAGAACCACTCACCAAGCGGTGATAACTGTTCTGGACGCTGCTAGTCAGCTTGGTTTCACCCACGTGACTTTCGCCGCGAAGACCGAGGCGGGCGACAATCCATAGCCGTTACACTCGCGTGAAAAAACGTGTGACGAATTGGCTACAGCGAGAATGGTATGAAAAGCCGTCTCCAAATCCGTTCTTGATTCCTCTCGCAGCGACTTTTCGGAAAATCGTCACGATTCGCCGCTGGACATACCGCAGAGGGGTGAAGAGAGTCAGCCGACTTCCGGTACCCGCTATCGTAGTCGGTAACCTGACGGTGGGCGGCACGGGTAAGACGCCATTGATCGTTTGGCTGGCTCGATTTCTGAAGGAAAAGGGATTCCGACCGGGCATCATCAGCCGTGGTTACGGAGCAGCGCGCGCGCGGCAGCCCCTTCAGGTTTTCGAAAATTCCGATCCACAAGATGTGGGCGACGAACCATTACTCATCGCGCGCCGAACCGCTTGCCCGGTGTTCGTTTTCCATCAGCGCGTAGAGGCGGCAAACGCGCTTTTGGAAAAGACCGGCTGCAACATCATTTTGTCCGACGACGGTTTACAGCATTATGCCCTGGATCGCGACCTGGAAATCGTCGTTGTGGACGGCTCTCGGCGGTTCGGCAACGGGCTATGCCTACCGGCGGGACCGTTGCGGGAACCGGTCGAACGATTGAACTCCGTCGATATGACCGTTTCTTCGGAAGCAACGGCGCCAGGTGCATATGCCATGTTTTTGGAAGGCGAAATTGCCGTCAATCTTCAAGACGAAAGCGTAAAAAGACCTCTAGAATCCTTTTGCGGACATCCTTTTGTTGCGATCGCCGGAATCGGTAATCCGGGGCGGTTTTTCAGGCACCTCGGAACTTTCGGATTGCAATTCGATTGCCGAGAATTTCCAGATCATCATCGATATCGGGCTGAAGACCTCGCGTTTGCCGAAGAGTGCTCGTTGGTCATGACCGAAAAAGACGCTGTTAAATGCGTGGCCTTCGCTAATTCGAATTTCTGGTATGTCCCCGTCGAAGCTAGGCTGCCGACGGAATTCGGCAAAAACTTGTTAACTTTATTGAAGGCCAAATGCGATGGACAGAAAATTACTTGAGATTCTGGTTTGCCCTATTTGCAAAGGCGAACTTCTTTTCAGAAGAGAGCAGCAGGAGTTGATTTGCAAAGCGGACCGTCTAGCCTATCCGATACGCGATGATATTCCGGTGATGCTCGAAAACGAAGCGCGCAGGATCAGTCTCGAAGAATACGATGCTCTTTCGGTGCAGGGATAGCATGCCGGCTTTCAACATCGTCATACCGGCCCGTTACGGTTCGAGCAGGCTGCCCGGCAAGCCGCTGCTTCCGCTGGCTGGGCGCCCGATGATCGTACATGTTTGCGAGCGCGCATTGGAAGTAGGCGACAGCGTCGTTGTCGCCACCGACGATGAACGCATTCGGGAAGCAGTTAGCCATCTCCCGGTACACGCGCTAATGACCAGAGAGGACCATGCGAGCGGCAGCGAACGTATCGCCGAAGTGGTCGAACAACTGGGATGGGCGGACGACGAAATCGTAGTCAACCTTCAAGGTGATGAACCCCTAATCCGGCCGCACTTGATAAGAATACTTGCCACGACTCTAACGGAGCAGCGCACCACGCAGATCGCGACACTTGCCACACCCATAAAGAACTATAAAGACATTTGCGACCCGAACACGGTCAAGACCGTACTCGATCAGCATGGCTACGCGCTTTATTTCAGTCGGGCACCGATTCCCTGGTTTCGGACAGGCTTTGCCAATGGGGGTTCGCTCTTGCCGGAAAGTTTTACGTATCTCCGGCATATCGGTGTTTACGCCTATTCGGCCGGCTTCTTGCGGCGCTACGTCAAGTGGCGGCCGTCGAAACTGGAAACTGTCGAAGCGCTTGAACAGCTACGCATTTTATGGCATGGCGAACGAATTTTGGTATTGCCTATCGAAGAAGCACCCGAGGCCGGTGTCGACACCGAAGAGGACCTACGGCGCGTCGATCGGGTATTGCAGTCACGTCGTCAGCCTGGATGACGGTTTAGTTTCTGTACGTACTCGTACCCGCCGTGCCAAGATTCAGGATTTTCTCCTGATGCGTAGCCTGGATGCGTATGTATACTCACAGCCTCGCTGATCCGTATCTCCGAGGCGGGCACTAGACGTGTCGGCGTGCCCGTGCCATTTCGACCGGGGAAGCGCTAAGCAGGATTTCACAGAAATAGAACTCTAGACACCACCGAAACTATGATCATGCCACGATCGTCTTCTTCGCAACCGAGATGGAGTTCGTGGTAGGCTTTGCGGCTCCGCTGAAGGCGCACTACTTTCAAGCTCTCGCAAGAGTTTGATATATTCCATTTGATGATGCGCCCCCTTATACTAAATCAGGAGTGGCCAACCAGCCAAAGCCGGCCGGGGTCGTCATCCATATCTTAAGATGTTTAGGAGAATGATGTGAAAAAACACGATTTGACAAAAGCTATACTTACGGCGCTGCTGCTAGCCAGCCCGTTGGCCAAGGCCGATTCCGAATATCCAGCAGCAGACTTTGAGCCGGTAATCATCACTCAGGATTCTGCTTTAATCACCGAACACGAGAAAACGTCCGAGACCCGGACTGCGGAAGCCGTAAAAGCCGTACAGGCAAAAGAGGAGTCGGCAAGCTCGCCGGCGTCATCGGCAAATGTATCGTCGGCAGACGATTCCAGTTCAAGTGAACCTGCTGCGAAGGCAGAAAATCCGCTGACGGAAAATCTGCCTATCGGTCTGATCGTTCTTGGTTTGGCTGGTTTTGTCGTCTGGAGCAGCAGACAGTCCGGATCTAAGACCCAGTCCGCAGCTCCTGCGCCAGTTGCCGCAGCTGCATCCGGAGAAACAGGTGTAGCCAAGTACCTGAAAAACATTTCTGAACCGACCCAAACGGCAGCAGCCGAAACTGGCGTCGCCAAGTACCTCAAGAGCCTGCCCGAGGCGGCTGCCAAGCCGGCGGAACCTGCCACCGGCGTCGCGAAGTACCTGAAAAAGCTCGAAGAGACCGCAAAATAATAGCCGTAATCGTCGAAAGTGATAGGTTCCTCCCAAAGTTCAGCTTCGGCTCCAGTTATACGCAGACGCTGATAAAGACACCTCTTATGTAGTGGATCCGAATGATCCCGTAGATTCGATTCATCGCCATTGTCCGCCGGTTGTTTCTGTGCTGCGTAGCGAAATCGCAATGCGCTTGGCCGCGGAGTTGTCTCCGTGCGATGATAGAAATAAGAGAGCGGCAGAGGATCGTTGACACCTATCCCGGTTCTCCTTTAGAGTTAACAAATAATGCGTTTTGAAGAAAAAATGCATTTATAAGATTAAGTTAATAAGTATCTAATCAACTATAACAAGTTGGAGTACCCATCATGGCAAGACCATTAATTCAATTGGCCTTAGATTCTTTGGACGTCAATCAGACTTTGAAACTTGCCGGCCTTGCGGCGCCTTATGTCGATATTTTCGAAATCGGAACGCCCTGCATTAAGCACAACGGCGTCAGTCTGGTTAAGGAACTGAGAAAGAAATACCCGAACAAACTGATCCTGGTTGACCTCAAGACCATGGACGCCGGCGAGTACGAAGCGACACCTTTCTACGCGGCTGGCGCAGATATCTGCACCGTTCTCGGCGTATCCGGGCTCCCAACCATCGCTGGCGTGATCAAAGCGGCCAACGCCCACAATGCCGAAGTTCAAGTCGATCTCATCAATGTACCCGATAAAATCGCCTGCGCCAGAGAGTCCGCGAAATTGGGCGCTCACATCATCGGCGTGCACACCGGTCTCGATGCGCAGGCTGCTGGCCAGACGCCGTTTGCCGACCTGCAGGCTATTTCCAGACTGAAGCTGCCCGTCCGGATTTCTGTCGCTGGTGGAATCAAGCAGTCTACCGTCCAACAGGTTGCGCGCGCAGGTGCCAATATCGTTGTGGTCGGCGCTGCGATTTACGGCGCTGCCTCTCCTGCTGATGCGGCGCGTGAGATCTGCGAGCTCGCCAGCGCTGCATAAGAGAAAAGGGGCACGAGATGCATCAGAAAACGATCATAGATAAGATTTCTGGCGTTCTGGAAGCTACAGATGCTACCTATGATGAAAAATTGACTCGTATACTGGACGAGGCATCACGAGTGTTTGTGGCCGGCGCCGGTCGATCGGGATTAGTCGCAAGATTTTTTGCGATGCGGCTGATGCATGGCGGCTATGATGCATATGTTGTTGGTGAAATTGTTACCCCGAGTATTCGAAAGGGTGATTTATTTATCGTGATCTCTGGCTCCGGAGAAACGGAGACCATGATTGCGTTCACCAAGCGCGCCAAGGAACAAGGCGCTAAAATCGTTTTGCTTTCTACAAAGAGCAGCTCGACAATCGGCGATCTCGCGGATTTTGTGTGCCAAATCGGCACCGCTGAGCAATATGGCAAGGTTGTTGGCATGCCCATGGGCACGACGTTCGAGTTATCGACGTTGGTCTTTTTGGAAGCAACGATTGCCCACATCATCCACGAGAAAGGAATTCCGGAAGAAGAGATGAGAACAAGACACGCTAACCTTGAGTAGCGTTTGGATAGACTAAGGACGATATGCATATATCGTCCTGGTCAATGCAAGGGAAATGCATTCTGCAAACGGTATCGAATCAGCAGCGCGGGAAAATTAATCTGTTCCGCGCGGCGATTCGATGGTACCGAGGACTTTGTGGCCGGTTCTGCTTAAGAAAAGGCGTCCGGCCGCGATGCTTTAGGCCATTCCTTTTTCGTTCCCCCTCTAAGTCGGTTGTCACCTAAGACGGTCAAAGGCGATACGGGTCCGGCTTTGAGATCGCTCCGCTGGCCGCTTTCTGGTTCAGATGTTATCGTTTCGCATCGTTTTTCTCGACTGGCTGGGGCGACGGTGGCTTGGGATTACAAAACCAGCTTTCAGCAAAATTCCCGAAAGGTTATTGAAAAATCGTTCCGGCCCACTATAGCCAGCGGAAACCATGCAAGCTGAAGCTGCAGGTGACCAAGAATTTATTACTTGGTTCGATGCTGCAACTTTTGATAGCAAATGTTCTCGGCTTGGCCTGCCTTGATAAGCAAGGACACGGGAAACTTGTTTTCGCGAAGGAATTTTTTGACTTCGTCGATCGTAAGGCGTTTAGATTCTTCCTGTGCAATACATTCACACATCTTAACGATGGGAGAGTCATCGCTTGTAATGACTCTGTTAGGCTTTGCCCTTTCTTCTTTTATGCATATGTCGGCATATTTGTGCTCAAATGCATGATGATCCTCTTCGCTAATGACATGAGCGGACGCGCCGGCTGAGAATAAAACTGCCGCGATGCTTGCGGAAACGCCGATTCTGCCTGATACACAGAGTTTTAGGTCAGCGAGAAATGAGTGGGGCATTTGCTTAGTACTCCAATCCGGGTAATTTGAAAACCTTGATCCTCGCGGCCGAATTTTTTGGTCCGGCGTCGTCGATATTTCGACAACCAGTCTTGAAAGCCATTTCGGGTTTTGCGTAGCGCAAATTACGGCATTTAGACTCGGAAAATAGAACAGATGGCAAAGAGGAGGTGGAATTCGGACGACGAATGGCATATCAATACTCAGACAAATGTTTTGTTAGAGTGGCCTTCGAGACCCACATCGACTTTGCGGCGCTTGCCGCGGACGTGGATCAGGCGGCGCCCCGACCGGTCAGCCCGCAAGGCGGTCGTCCGCCGTTTCCCACCGAAACGATGGTGCGCATCCTGTTTCTCAAGCGGGTCAACAATCTCTCGGACGAGCAGATGGAATACCAGTTGCTTGATCGGATGAGTTACCAGCGCTTCTGCGGGCTGATGGACTCGGCCAGCATCCCGGACCGCACCACGATGTGGACCTTCGAGAACCGCATCGGCGAGGTCGGCGCCCAGGCGCTGTTCGACGGCATCGAGCGGCAGTTGCTCAAGCATGGCTACATCGCCCGCGGGGGGCATATCATCGACGCCACCCTGGTGCCTGCGCCAAAGCAGCACTTCAGCAAGGACGATAAGGAGATGCTGAAGGAAGGCGCGATGCCGGCGGACTGGAGCCCGGCCAAGCGGCGGCAAAAAGACCTGGACGCCACCTGGACCAAGAAGCACGGCAAGAGCCACCACGGCTACAAGCTCTCCATCAACGTGGACAAGCGCTACAAGGTTATCCGCAAGATCGAGACCGGCACCGCCGCTACTCATGACAGCCAGCACTTTGAGGCGGTGTTGAACACTAGCAACACCAGCCGGGACGTCTATGCCGACAAGGGCTATCCGAGTGCGGAACGGGAAGCCCAGCTCCAGGAAGCGGGTTATCGCAACCACATCCAGCGCAAGGGCCAGCGCAACCATCCGCTGTCCGAACGGCAGAAACAACGTAATCAACGCATCGCCCGGGTCCGAGCACGGGTCGAGCATCCCTTCGCCGCCATCGCACAAATGGGCGGCAAGTTTATTCGCACCATCGGCCAGGCGAGGGCGAACTTTGCCATGACGATGATGGCGGCCAGCTATAACCTGAAGCGGCTGGTTTACCTGAAACAGGCGGGTGTCGTGGCCTTTTGAGGCCCACCCTCGCCCGAAAGGCCCCCAACGCGGGCGATTCGGGGAAAATGAAAAGTGAAATGGCGACAAGAGCGTGAGGGAGTCGGCTCGTGTGCCCGCCCGGTCAAAAAATTAGAGCCGGGTTTTCATCAAAATTCAGGGTTTTTCGAGGTGCCCTAGAGTCTGTTTACAAGTCAAGACAGCCGAGGGCAATCGTCCGTCCCCTCGTGCAAAAAGGAATCGCCCATAACCGTGGCTGCCTTACTCAGTCGGCCGTTCCGGCCGCTCGTAATCGCTCCGTGCGACCTGGCTTGTCTGTCAAAGCACGCAAAACGAAGGGGCGACTACTTCCAGGCCGTCGACGTGCTCCACGCCGCCATAGAAGTCGCCGCCCGCCGGTCTCAGAGCCGAAATTTCTCTGAACCCAGCAGTTTCAGGCTATGAATGCCTAGCCCTCAAGATAGGAAAGCCGGGTCGCAAGAAGTTTTTCCAGCGTTTCCAAGGCCTTGGTGAAACCATCAATGCCCTCTGAAAGTTTTTCCGAAGCCATACGATTTTCGGCGTGCATCCGATCGTAAGTCGCTTTATCCATGGTTATCTTTTCGATCGAAGCCCCAGCAGCCTTTTCAGGATCCAGTTTCCGTGGCAGGTCGCCTTCAGTGGACTGGAGTTCGGACAGCAGGGCAGGCGCTATGGTGAGTAGGTCGCAACCGGCAAGCTCGGTAATTTCGCCGATGTTTCGAAAACTTGCACCCATGACTTCTGTCTGGTAGCCAAATTTCTTGTAGTAGTTATAGATCTGGGTAACGGAAAGGACACCAGGATCCTCGGCCGGCGGATAGGAGTCCCGACCGGTGTCCTTCTTGTACCAATCCAGGATTCGCCCGACAAACGGAGAAATCAGGGTAACTCCCGCTTCGGCGCAAGCAATAGCCTGGTGCAAGCCGAACAAAAGTGTCAGGTTGCAATGGATTCCTTCTTTTTCCAATACTGCCGCTGCTTGTATGCCTTCCCAAGTGGCAGCGATTTTGATCAGCACACGCTCTTTCGAAATGCCAGCCGCGTCGTACTGGGTGATGATCTCGCGCGCCTTGGCAATGGTGCTCTCGGTGTCGTAGGAAAGTCTCGCATCCACTTCCGTGGAAACCCGGCCTTCGATGATCTCGAGAATCTTCAGGCCAAAAGATACGGCCAGCCGATCGAAAGCGAGGGACGCAACCTGCGACGCCGCTGCATCCTTGCCCAGAGTGGCTCTTGCGCTTTTCAGTGTGTCGTCGACAATGCCCTGGTACTGGGGCATCTGGGCCGCAGCGGTGATCAAAGAGGGATTGGTAGTTGCGTCGCGGGGCTTAAAGGTTTCTATAGCCTGAATGTCGCCCGTGTCGGCCACAACAACCGTCATTTCCCGGAGTTGTTCAAGTAAGGTCTTTGGCATAATCGAATCCTACGTTTCAGAGTAATATGGGTCTGAGGAGCTCCAGTGGCATCCGGACTCCCGATTACTATTGCACCAGGCCACAGTTAGCCCCTCCGACGGAACTACCTGATCGGAAATGCTTTTAGGCCCGCTACAGCAATAACCAGCTAAGGATACATGGAACCAAACGGTCTTAACAAGAACGGCAGGGCAGGACCTACGGACCGCTGCCAAATCGGCGGGAAGCGCATTTCGCCGAGCCGGCGTGGCCTTAGGCCTGCGCATGGCATTTGTGACAGTTGAAAAAACGCGTGATTGAGAAAGGCGCCAAATGAAAATTCAACGGCCGAAACGGGACCGGTTTTCCGTTGAAACAGAAGGATAATAAATTCTTGCCAGCCGCCCAGATACGGGAATCTGGTGACAAAGTCCACCAGACTGATAAAATTCCCTCCCTACGTTCGAATCCTAACCATAAAAATTAAGGAGGAAAATATGCCTTCGCGTCGAGAACTTGCAAACGCCATACGCGCCTTGAGCATGGATGCGGTACAGAAAGCGAATTCGGGGCATCCTGGAGCACCCATGGGAATGGCTGATATTGCCGAGGTGCTTTGGAACGATTATATGCGGCACAATCCGGCAAACCCGAAATGGCCTGATCGCGACCGCTTCGTTCTTTCCAACGGCCATGGTTCAATGCTGCTCTACTCGTTGCTGCATTTGACCGGCTACGATCTTCCCATCGAAGAATTGAAGACTTTCCGCCAGCTCCATTCCAGGACACCGGGTCATCCGGAATATGGCTATGCGCCTGGCGTCGAAACCACCACTGGTCCGTTGGGGCAAGGCATTACCAACGCTGTGGGCATGGCCTTGGCGGAACGTACGCTGGCGGCCCAGTTCAACCGTTCCGGACACAAAATTGTCGACCACTATACCTATGTTTTTTTAGGCGATGGCTGTCTGATGGAAGGCATTTCCCACGAAGCCTGTTCGCTCGCCGGTTCGATGAAGCTCGGAAAGCTGATTGCCTTTTATGATGACAACAACATATCGATCGACGGTGAAGTGCGCGGACACGGCAATACGCCGGGCTGGTTCATGGATGATACGCCGAAACGCTTCGAAGCTTACGGCTGGCACGTCATTTCGAAAGTGGACGGCCATGACGCCGAGTCCGTGAAGAAAGCCATCGAGGAGGCGCGCTCCGTTACCGACAAGCCTTCTTTGATCTGCTGCCAGACCATCATCGGTTGGGGTTCTCCAAATAAGCAGGGAAAGGAAGAATGCCACGGTGCCGCACTGGGAGCGGACGAAGTCGCCCTGGTCCGCGAGACCATCGGCTGGCCTTATCCGGCGTTCGAAGTTCCCGCGGAAATTTATGAAGCGTGGGACGCCAAGGAAATCGGCGCGAAGTCCGAGTCTGACTGGAACGACCGTTTCGAGAATTACCGTAGCGAGTTCCCCGAACTTGCGGCGGAATTCGAGCGTCGCATGACAGGTGACCTGCCCCGGGACTGGGCCGAAAAGTCCGAAGCCTTTATCGCCAAAGTCAACGAGAAGGCGGAAACCATCGCCAGCCGCAAGGCATCCCAGAACGCCCTCAACGGTTACGGTCCCCTGCTGCCGGAAATCATGGGCGGCTCCGCTGACCTTGCTGGCTCCAACCTGACCATCTGGTCCGGCTGCAAGAACGTGAATGCGGAAGGCTACGACGGCAATTACGTCTACTACGGCGTGCGCGAGTTCGGCATGTCGGCGATCATGAACGGTATTGCCCTGCATGGCGGTTTCAAGCCTTATGGTGGAACCTTCCTGATGTTCTCCGAATACGCGCGCAACGCGCTGCGTATGTCTGCCCTGATGAAAGCTCCGGTCATCTACGTTTATACCCACGACTCCATTGGTTTGGGCGAAGATGGCCCCACCCACCAGCCGGTTGAGCAAACCGCCACGCTACGCATGATTCCAAATATGCACGTTTGGCGTCCCTGCGATTCTGTGGAGACCGCAGTGGCCTGGAAGGCTGCGGTCGAGCGCAAGGATGGTCCTTCGTGCCTGATCTTCTCGCGGCAGAACCTGCCGCACGTGACCCGCACCCCGGCGCAGATCGACGCCATCCGGCGTGGTGGCTACGTGGTGCGCGACAGCGATGGAGCGCCGGATGCGATCATCATCGCCACGGGTTCCGAAGTGGAATTGGCGCTGAAGGCGGCGGAAGAACTGTCGGCCAAGGGTAAGAAGATTCGCGTGGTTTCGATGGTTTCGACCAACGTTTTCGACGCTCAGGATGCGGCATACCGTGAGTCGGTGCTGCCGGCTTCCGTCAAAAAGCGCGTCGTTGTCGAGGCCGGCGTGAGCGATGGCTGGTACAAGTACGTAGGTCTCGATGGCAAGGTTGTGGGTTTAGACCGTTTCGGCGAATCTGCACCGGCCGGCCTGCTCTTCAAGGAGTTCGGTTTTACCGTCGAAAATGTCGTCAAACAGGTGGAGTCGATTCTCTAAGTTTGATGTCCTAGAGTTTGAGAAGAGGCCGCACTAAGGGCGAAAATCAATTAAAGCTCCCCGTCAGGCGCCAAAGTTGCTGAGCGGGGAATGCACTTCAAGCAATGTCAGGTACAGGCATCAGATTGCCTGAACCTGGCGTGCGTGTGTTGATTGATCTTCGCCGCGAAGTAGGCAATCAGGAGGCGAGAGGAGTCAAACGATGGCTATCATTTCCTTAAGACAATTGTTGGATCACGCCGCCGAGCACGACTACGGCCTGCCGGCGTTTAACGTCAATAATATGGAGCAGGTTAAGGCCATCATGGAAGCGGCTTCCGCAGTCGATGCCCCGGTCATTCTCCAAGGATCGGCCGGCGCACGGAGCTATGCCGGGGAACCGTTCTTGCGTCATCTCGTCCTCGCTGCAGTGGAAATGTACCCGCACATTCCGATCTGCATGCATCAGGATCACGGCGCTTCGCCAGCGGTTTGCATTCGCGCCATTCAGTCCGGCTTCAGCTCGGTAATGATGGATGGTTCGCTGCTGGAAGACATGAAAACACCTGCCAGCTACGAATACAATGTCGAAACCACCCGTAAGGTGGCTGATATGGCGCATGCTTGCGGCGTTTCGGTCGAGGGTGAATTGGGCTGCCTGGGGTCCTTGGAAACCGGTATGGCCGGGGAGGAAGACGGTCATGGTGCAGCAGGCGAGCTGGATCACTCCCAACTGCTAACCGATCCGGACGAGGCTGCGGATTTCGTCAAGAAAACCAATGTGGACGCTTTGGCCATCGCCATCGGTACCAGTCACGGCGCCTACAAATTCACTCGAAAGCCGACCGGGAAGGTGCTACGCATCGACCGTGTCAAAGAAATCCATGCCAGGATTCCCAACGTTCACTTGGTCATGCACGGGTCTTCCTCGGTACCTGAGGATTGGACAGCTATGATCAACGAGTTCGGCGGTGATATCGGCCAGACCTATGGCGTACCGGTCGAGGAGATCGTGGAAGGCATACGCCATGGCGTACGCAAGGTGAATATCGATACCGATCTGCGAATCGCGTCCTATGGTGCGATGCGCAAGTTCATGGCCGAGGACAGGAAGAATTTCGATCCGCGGAAAGTCTACAAGGAAGCGCAAAAAGCCATGACCAGCATTTGTGCGGCACGTTATGAGGCATTCGGTGCTGCGGGCCAAGCTTCGCAGATCAAAGTCATCGGCTTGGAAGACATGAACAAGCGTTACAGCAAGGGAGAACTGGATCCGGTCGTCACTTAGACCGTGCTCCAAATCCTCATTTTCGACATGGATGGCACGCTGGCTTACACCGAACGCCGCGGCCACCGTGTCGCATTCAACCGAGCGTTCTCTGAAGCTCGCCTTGATCAGGTTAGGGAAGAAGCCCTGTCCGGCGCATTATCAAAGGTCGCGGACGGCAAGGCGCGTTTTCGCCATTTCATTGCCACCTATCATTTCGGGATTCGCGGCTTCGAGGCCGATCCTAGTATTTTGACCCAGCGCTTGCATACCGGGAAAACCTTCCACTATTCGGCTCTACCGAAAAACGGCGGGATTTCGGCTAGGCAGGATGCCATTCGATCGATCCAGTCTGAAAATAGTCTGCGATCGTCTCCCGGAGCAGAGCTCCAGACGCCGGTTAGTGTCAACGACTGTAACTCCGGCCAGGACTTTACCGGGGCTTCACAGGTTATCGATCCACCTAGGAAAGCCGGACCGACCTTTAACGTGTCCGAATGAAATGCCGGGGAAAGCGTTCAATCTGGTCTATATTGACGTTTCCAGGCAACTGCATGTCCACTGGACTCGCGAAAAAGCACTAAAGCAACAATTACGCGGAGTCCCTCGAGGAGTTCTCCATGTCGAAAAAGCACCCAGTCATTGCCATCACCGGCTCGTCCGGTGCGGGTACGACAACCGTCAAGAAATCCTTTGAGCACATTTTTTTTCGGCTGGGTTTAAAGCCTCTCATGATCGAGGGCAATAGCTTTTATCGTTATAACTCGATCGAGATGCAGCAGCGGATTGCCAGAGCGCAAAAAGCCGGAAAAAATTTCAGTCATTTTTCGATCGAGGCCAATCTACTGGAGGACTTGGCAAGAACCTTCAAGGTATACGGAGAAACCGGTTCTGCCAAGCATCGCCACTATGTTCGCAGTGACGAAGACGCGAAAAAGCTCGGTTATCCGGTCGGAACGTTTACGCCGTGGCAGAAAGCACCTCGTGGCACCGATCTGCTGTTTTACGAAGGCTTGCACGGCGCCGTCAGAACCGAAACGGTAAATGTGGCCCAATATACCGATTTGCTGGTCGGGGTCGTGCCCATCGTGAATCTGGAGTGGATTCAGAAAATCCATCGAGATAGCGCTCTATATGGCCACAAACCCGAGGATATCACCGATATCATTCTCCGGCGCATGGAGGATTACGTTAGGGTGATTACGCCACAGTTTACTCATACGGATATCAACTTCCAGAGAGTTCCTTTGGTCGACACTTCCAATCCGTTCATGGCGCGAGATATTCCCACCGCGGATGAAAGCGTCGTGATCATCCGTTTCAAAGATCCTTTGAGATTCGACATCGATTTCGAGTATTTGCGGGCGATGCTTCATAAATCCTTCATGTCCAGACACAACTCGATCGTTATTCCGGGCGGCAAAATGGGCCTGGCCATGGAAGTCATCTTTCGTCCTATCATCGAGCGGATGATAGAAGATCGCAAAAAGGCGTGAAGATTCTCGGGGTAATTCGAGCTTCTTGCAGAGGATGCTGAGCGTAAGGCTGTTTCGGGCCGTCTGATTTATCGGCAAAAGCTAGCGACTTCCGAAGGTGTTGAACCGGCTGGCTCGTTTCGCCGCATCCCATTGTTCAGGCGGTGAGACGGAGGCGAGCCGGGGCATTAACCGTTTCCGGCACACAAGCGCGAATCTTTGCAAAGCCTATCCGTATCACATGGGGTTGTCCGTGCGAATGGAATACCCTGCGCAGCGCCCTGACGAGCCTCAACTTTCGGCATTCCGTCGGCCTTGGCCGACGGCATTCGTGACCACCTGATAAGCTTCCTTGATTACCTTCTGCTTCTGCAATTCGGAGTTCAATTCGGCATCGATATCGGTGCTGAGCTGTTTCATGATCGTCTTGGCAATCTCGTCCTTCACGGATTCGAAATAGGCCAGTAATTCCTCTTCCAATTCCTCGAAATAGTTCTTGATGCCGCGCCGTGCAAATTTGTTGATTTGGCGCTGTTGCATGCGGGTGTAATCAAGCAATCCGACCTTGTAGCACTCCAGAGCCCGGTCGATTTCATCGGATTGAGCAGTCGGCGTGGACGATGCCGAATGAACCTCCGTGAGCACTCGGTAAATGCCGGTCAGTTTGTCCATGCCCAAAGCCAGCATTTGTTTTACGTCCGCATCGGGTCCCACCAGGCGTCTGTTCTTCGCGATTTCCAAAGCGCGGTCTGCATTTTTCTTCACCAAGTCCATGATGTCTTGGTTGTTATGGACGGGCTCGCCGGCTTCCCTGGCCATGATGGCACGCCCAAGTTCGTCGATGACGCCGCCGTACTCGAACAAGAACACATCACACATCCCTTTCAGCCTGTTAACCATGTCGCGGCCGCTCAAGCGATCGTTCAGCACGGCGAGAACTTCGTCCGGCAGCGCATCGTTGGACGCGATGCTGTCGAGCAGGCGCAACAGGTAACGGCGGACAATCTGCTCTTCCAAGAGGTTTTGCAGTTGAGTGCGGAAGGTGTGCTGTATATGGAGGTTTTCTTCGATCTTGTGCGGCAAGCGACTAACGACGCTATGCAGATCCAAGCCTTTGAGCAGTTCGTTCTTAAGGGCTTTACGGTCCAAATTATCTATGGCGTGGACGATCTGTTCGCCTAGCCGGTCCCGGTCTTCGTCGCGCCAGAACACAAAATCCGGTAGCACCTCGGTACGTAGTACCTTGATGTGCTCTTCAACGCTAGAACGAAGGTGCCGCAACGCTTCGTCCTGGCGGCGCGACAACTCGCCGGCGATAAAGGTGCTTTTCATACTGTCATCGCTTTTGTTTTTGTAGTTCTGATATAACGGTTCCAACCGTTCCCGCAACCGTTTGGCCAAATCGATGTATTCGCTGCGCGCTTCGTCGAGAAATTCGGCTTTTGCAGTATTAGCCAGATAATCGAATAAACTGCTCCGGAATGCAGCAAAGTTTTTGGCCTCGTCCAGCGATTTGATGAAACCTTCGGCCTCGTTCTGTAAAGGTATCTTGCCTATGGCTTTCTGCAGTGCATCCACATGCTCGCGGATACTGCCGCTTTTTTCCAGGCGACCGTCCTGAATCAGCTTCAGCAGCAGGTAATTGAGCGCCGATACGCGAAACACGCGGTCTTTGGCGATATGGAATCCATAATGCTCGATCTTCTGCGCAAAGTTCGCCAATTCTTCCTTCTTCTGCTGACTGCTCAAAACGTCCCATTGATTGATCGTCCAAAATGCGCGTTGCAGCACACGTTTCCGCTGGCTATGAATTTCCGCCAATAGTTCGATCTCTTCGCCTTCCAGCAGGTGGAACACCTTCATGGCGATCACGAATGCCTTGGCGTCATTTTCGACATACGACTTGGTCACCTTGCGGTGGCGCGGATTGACAACGCCTAGCCCCGGCAAGTCGACGAGAACGACATTTTCGGGAATATTGACGTCGGTGAGAAAAATTTCCGCCTGATCTACGAACAGGACGTCCTCGTAATCCTCGGTGACGTAGTTGGGTAGCTCCGTCAGAGCGATCTCTTTTACCGCGCCGCTCAGTCTGTTCCAGCCCTGGATCAAAGTTCTCAGCTCGTCGAAGAATTTTTGCTTGTTGAACGATCCGAATTGGTTCTTGTATTGTTCGATGTCCTTTGCCAATGTGCCCAGAAGTTCGCCTTTGCTCTGTTTTCGGTAGGTATCGCTGTTCTTGCGCAACTCCTTGGACAGTTCTTCGAGATACAGATTTTTCAGTTCGTCTCGTGCGCTTTCACTGAGGTAATGAATGACGGCGCGATTCGTGCGATCTTTACGGATCAGCGTCGGGATGGCGGTGAAGGACTTGGTGGCCTGGGGCAAGATATCGTCGCCCAGCACTGCGTTGATAATCGTGCTCTTGCCGGCCGAAAACGCACCTAGAAACGCAACAGGGAATTCCGGCGATTTAAGCCTTTCCAACCAGCTACGCTTGCGATTGACAAAATATTTAAAATCGTCGGTTACACCGAGATAGGGTGCGGAGGCGTCATAGGCTTCGAACAGGCGTGTGAATGCTTTGACGTAATTGCTGTAATCCGACTCTTTCATCCGTAGGGTTCCTGATTGTTTTTAGGGGCCGGCGATGTCGCTGGTTTTTGCTGCCTGGATCGGCGTAGGCGGAGTTATAAGATCATGGTCAAATAACGGAATATATTACCATCGATATCGCGCAGACCTCAGCTGTTGTAGTTGATTCGGTTTTCGCCGGACCTCGACCCGGAAATTTCCGGAGGCGTGTCCGCCTCCGGCCGAAGAAGTGCTCGCATCCTATCGGTGAGTGGTGCCCTCGGAAAAGAAGTCGTATGAATCAACGCTCGGCAGTTCCAGTCGAAGACGGTTTGAATGAGAGAATGACCGCATGAGGAAATCCAAGGCCCAACGCCTGCGCGAATGTCTGACGGGATTACTGCTTCTCGGAACGATACCGGTCGCGGCCGAATCCGAAACGCTCCGCGCTCGGCTGGAATCTCTGGCGACCGAGCACGGATTTGTCGTCGAAGGGCTGGAGCACCTGGGATACGAATCCGCTCGGGACACGGCGGGCGACCTTTCGGTCCGGCTCAGGCAACTGCTCGAGGAGTACAACTACGTCATCATGACGGAAAAGCCCGGAGCGATCGGACGGCTGGTAATTACCAGTGCAAAGACGCCGACCCGGGCGCGCTCACTCAATGCCGCCATCAAAACCACGCGGCTCGGTTCTCATCATCAGGTCGACACGGTGCTGGTGGGGCCGAATGGGGTGGCGCTGCCTGTTACATTGATTGTCGACACCGGCGCCTCGACACTTGTATTGCCGGAATCGATGATGCAGGAACTTGGCTTTACGCCGGAAATGCTGCAACCGGGAGTCAGTCAAACGGCAAACGATATTGTGCCCATTAAAGCCGGTATCCTAGAATCCGTTGGAGTGGGTCCCGCTTCCGCTGCGGACGTTCCGGTCGCCTTTTTCCCGGACGATCGTCTTCGCGGCGCGAAACTTTTGGGGATGAGTTTTTTGAGCCGGTTCCGCATGACTTTGGACGAAACAGAGAGTGAATTGATTCTCCTGGCAAGGTGAGATTACACGTAGCACATCCGAACGCCTTGCACGACATCGCGAAATCTACCGGAATCATACGACGAACGGATTGCTTGCGCGGCTTAACCGAGAACGGCCTGATAAATGCTTGTAAAGTTCCGCTCATTATCCAGCAACAAGAGGTGCCATTATGAACAGTGACAGTGCGGACATCGGTCTAATCGGATTAGCGGTCATGGGCCAAAACCTGGCGCTGAACATCGCCGATCACGGTTACACCATCGCGGTCTATAACCGCAGCTCCGAGAAGACCGGGGAATTCATGGAGCGATGCCGGCAGAAAGAGCCATCCGGCGAACGGGTCCTGGGATTTACCGACCTGAAAGAGTTCACCCGGGCGATCCGGCGCCCGCGCAAAATCGTCTTGTTGGTCAAGGCAGGCGCGCCGACCGATCGCACCATCGAAAGCCTGCTGCCGCACCTCGAACCGGGCGACATCATCGTCGACGGCGGCAACGCGCATTGGATGGACACCATCCGC
Organism: Methylocaldum marinum; assembly: GCF_003584645.1. Classification (GTDB taxonomy): domain Bacteria; phylum Pseudomonadota; class Gammaproteobacteria; order Methylococcales; family Methylococcaceae; genus Methylocaldum; species Methylocaldum marinum. The sequence goes on along the minus strand of NZ_AP017928.1, from coordinate 1,278,604 downwards.
AGAGACAGGGAATTGACCGCCCAGGGATTTCGATTCATCGGCTCCGGCGTCTCGGGCGGCGAAACCGGCGCGCGCTTCGGGCCTTCTCTAATGCCGGGCGGCAGTCCCAGCGCCTGGGCCGAACTCGAACCGATCTGGCGTGCGATCGCGGCCAAGGTCGATCCGTTAAGCGGCGTTCCTATGGAAGGAGCCGCGCCCGGAAAGCCGGTCGAAGGCGGGGTGCCGTGTACGGCCTACATCGGGCCGAACGGTGCAGGGCACTATGTCAAGATGGTGCACAACGGCATCGAGTACATCGATATGCAGTTGATCTGCGAAGCCTACTGGTTGATGAAACAGCTGCTCGGCCTGGATTCCGGCGCGATCGGTGAGATCTTTCGCGAGTGGAATGGGGGCGAACTGTCCAGCTATCTCATCGAGATCACCGGGGATATTCTGGGGCAGAATGATCCTTCGGGTTCCGGCTTCCTGGTCGACCATGTGCTGGATGCGGCAGGGCAGAAAGGCACCGGCATGTGGACTGCCGCCAGCGCACTGGAACTGGGCGCGCCGGCGAATTCGATCGCCGAAGCGGTATTCGCCCGAGCCTTGTCGGCGCTGAAGGAAGAACGGGTAGAAGCCAGTCGGTCGCTGAAAGGCCCGGACGTCCAACCGATATCCAACCCCGCGGAAATTATCGATGCGGTCCGGCGCGCGCTGTATTGCTCCAAGATCTGCGCCTATGCCCAAGGCTTTCAGCTGTTATCGGAAGCGCAAAAAACCTACGAATGGACGCTCGATTTCGGGACCATCGCCCAGCTTTGGCGGGGCGGCTGCATTATCCGAGCGCGCTTCCTGCAAAAGATCACCGATGCCTATACGCGCGATCCGGGGCTGAAGAACTTGATGCTAGACCCTTACTTCAAGGACGTG